>JAKAWY010000047.1 GCA_021816745.1 Thermoplasmata archaeon | reverse complement strand
ATGACTGCAGCTGTTGAAGATCAGGAAAATAATCAGGTAAATCCCCAGGTCAATACACCGGGGAATACTCAGGCACCCCCTCAAGATAACACTCAGGAAAATACTCCGGTAAATACTCATTCAAACAATCGTGGGAATTCTCACAGAAATTTCAACCCAGACGAAAATATTGGACGTGTTATGCTTCCAAATAAAAGGAAGGGTGAGATGTTTGGAATTGTGGAGAAGCTTTCCGGAGGGTCCCATCTCTCAGTAATGTGTGAGGATGGGTTTACCAGGGTCACAAGAATCCCCGGAAAGATGAAAAAGAGGATGTGGATAAGGGAGAAGGATCTGGTCATAGTTAAACCGTGGCAGTTCCAGAACGAGAAAGCGGACATAGTTTACAGGTATACACAGACACAGTCTAATTATCTAAGAAGGAATGGATCGTTACCCGAGATCATAAATATATTCAAGTAGTGTAAAGATGGGAGAACAGGACGACAGAACAACACTGAAGAAACTCATAGACATGGATGAATTCAAAAATTCATCCTTTATCACTGACAAGACAGAATCCCTGGTGTTTGATCAGAGGACCCTGGAAAGCATTTACAAGATTTTCAAGGATTTTGATATAAGATCACTTGACTATCCTATTTCATCTGGAAAAGAATCACTGGTCTACAAGGCCATAGGACAGAAGAAAAGTTATGTGATGAAAATATTCAAGACTTCAACATTAAGATTCCACAACATCAGGCCATATATTGAAGGAGATCCCAGGTTTGCACATTTCAGGAAAACTGGCGGTAACATAGTGCAGATATGGGTCAGGAAGGAATACGCAAACCTGCTGGAATGCGAGGATCATGGAATCAATGCTCCAAAACCGCTGGGTATAAACAGGAACGTGCTCCTGATGTCGTATATAGGCACTGAACGTTCTCCCGCACCAAAACTCAAGGATGTGGAGGAAGAGAAGAGGGAAGCATATCTCGCAGATGCCATGATGCAATATGGAAAGCTTGTGCGCGAGGCAGGCATAATACATGCAGATCTCAGCGAATACAATATTCTGTGTCACAGAAATAAAAGTTATCTTATTGATATGGGCCAGGCAGTTTCAAAGAAACATCCCATGGCCAGGGAATTCATGGCAAGAGATTTACAGATAATGAAAGCATATTCAGAAAAAAATGGAATCAAGTTCAGGGATGAATGGATAACCAAATTGGAGGAGAATTAGATGGAAGGAGAAGATCAGGGGAGTACAGTATCGATCAGAATCCCCTTTGAAAGATTAGGAGTCATAATCGGGAAGAGTGGATCAGTAAAGAATTATATTGAAGAAACAGGCCAATGCAGCATTGTGGTGGATTCTGAAGGTTCTGAGGTATTTCTTAAGCAGGATGGGGACCCAATGAAGTTCCTCGCTGCCACTGAGGTGGTAAAGGCAATTGGCAGGGGATTCAATCCAGACAGGGCTTATACGCTATTCTCTGAAAATTACCAGCTCATCATAATGCCACTCAGGGATGTGGCAAGGAAAGGTTCAAACAGAATCAAGGACATTAAGGGAAGGGTAATAGGAAAGGATGGAAAAACAAGGAGAATCATTGAAGATCTCACTGACACAATGATCTCAGTTTACGGTGACACCGTTTCAGTCATTGGAGACTATGTTTCAGTAAAATATTCTATTGAAGCACTTCAGATGCTTATTTCAGGAAAGAAACAGAGGACTGTGTACTCGTTTCTGGAAACAAGGGTCAGGGACATGAAATTCGAGAAATTAAATGAGAATTTCCCATAATTCCACGCTCTTTTAAACTAAATAATTTTTAAAAAGAAATACGGGTTTATGCCAGCGAATCCTGTATGTAACTTGCAAAGGTTTCCTCCGGGAGGCTACCCACATATAGAGTCTCTCCGTTCACAGTAATGTGAGGAACCTGCATTACGCCAACTTCATCCGCTTCTGAACTGAATTCCATAGTTGCAATCATGCTTCCGGTTATGTTTTTATTAATCATGGCAAACCTGTGTGCAGATTTCACCATGGCTGGGCAGTACTGGCACATTGGAGTTGTATAAATTTTTATTTCAGTGGGCTGGTTTATGGATTTTATTTTCTCAACCACTGAAGAACTGAGATTCACCTTTCCAGAGGAAAACGCCTCCAAATCCTCCATGAGCACAAGGAATTCATGTCCAGAGGGAATGCCATAATACCTGACATTTCCTTCAGGAAAATGCTCAGAAATAAGTATGATTACGGGCCCGTCTTTAATCCCATATTTATTCGAAATTTCTGATCCTATGGAATGTTTTTCAAGCTTGAATCTAATGTCAAAGGAAGACAGTTCCTCCATTAGTGAAATTGCATCTGAACAGGATTTGCAGTCATCTCCATGGGCGAAAATATTTATGGAAACATCATCTTTAAGTGATTTTGAAAATCTTTCTTTCAATTTAGGTATATCTTTTTCCTCAAACCATATCATGCATGCATATTTTCAAATCCCTATTAAAAGTTAGAGAAATTACCGGTTAATTTTTATGGAACCTGAAAATTAGTTTTAAGTTCATTTAAAAATTAGTACTGATTGAATGGAGCATAAGCGGGTTTCCATTCAAAACGTACAACAACACTTATAAGACGTTGATAAATACAGCCCTGAAGCGGGGTGGGGTAGTCAGGAAATCCCGACGGGCTCATAACCCGTAGATCGATGGTTCAAATCCATTCCCCGCTATTGTTCCTTTCCTGGCAAACTTTTTTCATGACTTCATCAAAATGTCCGTTCCCAACGATTCCTGCATTTTCATAACCCAATTCCATCAGTTCATTTGCAGTGATCCTACCAATTGAATGAACCCTGATCCCTGTATATTTCCCTTCTGTCTGGCGATGAAATTCTCTTACCTCTCCTGGCGAAGTGAAAACCATTCCGTCAATGGGATTTAACTTTTCCATCTCCCCTGAAATTTCAAGTGTCCTGTAATGATAAAGATAAATTCTGGAAACCTTGAATCCAGTGCTCTCCAGGATATGATCCAGTACAATCTCATGCATGCTGTTTGAAGGAATGATGATATGGCTCCCAAGGGGTACTCTGTTTGAAATTGTTTCAGCAAGGGACATGGAATCATGTATTCTTGGAATGACAGGATTAAGGCCATTTCTTATCATAATTTCACCAGTGGATCTTCCCACTGCGAAGCATGGTTCCCGTATACCATTAATGCCCCTCTTTTTCTTGAATATTGAAAAAGCTGTGGTACTTGTAAAAGCAAAATATGCATCCTCGGGAATATTCGGAAAATTTTCCTCTTCCACGATACTGAATATGGGGATATTCATGACTCCATTGCAGTAGTTCCTGTCACCAGCCTTTTCCTGTGGCCTGAAACTTACAAGATATCCGATCTCAATCACCCAGTACTTTCCTTGCTGCCTCTGCTGGAGTGGAAACCTTGAATTTTCTCACTGGAGTTTTTCCCCAGGCTTCATGAAACACAAAAATTGTCCCTTCAATGGGATGATAGAATATACCGGTGGCAGAAGTGCACCCGATACCCATTTCCATAGCGACTGTTCTTTCAAAGTCCCATCTTTTCCTTGATTCATTGGCCTCCACGCGCTTTAATTTTCCCAGCAGGTTACTGTCTTTCCTGGCTACCACTGCAATAATGCCCTGAGTTGCAGCGGGGACAAACACATCATGCGGAAGAATTTCAAATTTGAGCTGGGGAAATAGCCTTCTCACCCCTGCCTCAGAAAGCAATATACCATCGAATTCCCCGGAATTTACCTTGGAGATCCTGGTGTCTATGTTTCCCCTTATGCCATTAATTTTCCAGTTCTTTCCATAAAAAGAGGACTGGGCAATTCTTCTGGGTGAGGAGGTTCCAATTTTTGCCCCTGAAATGTTTTTTCCAATGAGGATGTCATGAAAATGTTCCCAGTCAAACAGTGCTGCTATTTTTAGATCAGAGTCAATTTCTGACGGCAGATCCTTTGCACTGTGGACTGCAAAATCAACCTCTCCATCAAGCACTTTTTTGTTCAGCGTGTTGACAAAAATGCCCTGTGTATCAAACTGATCAAGTGAGATATCTCTCCTTGAATCCCCTTCACTGGTGATATCCACCATTTCCACTGGTTCTTTCAGCAGATCTTCAAGCATTTTCACCTGCTTATGGGCCAGTGCACTCTTACGCGTTCCCGCTCTCATTCATCTCATTCTCCAGTGTGTATACCATCTTGAATGCTGCCATCTCGACACTTTCAGGGGAATGTGCTGGCCCCACGAAGGATGTTTCAAACTGTCCGGGGGAAAGATATATGCCGTGTTTCAGGAGGCCCCTGAAAAAGGTCATGAATTTTAAAGAATCGGATGCCACTGCAGAGGGGTAATCCCAAACTCTCTGCTGATTAAAGAAAGGGGTGAACATATTGTAAGCCCTGTTCACTTTCAATCCCATATCCTCGTATGGTTTCAGTTTGTCCTCAATCCAGCAGGCAAGCCGTATGGTGGACTGATAATCTATCTTTTTCAGGTATTCCAGTGTGGCTATGCCGGTGGCCATGGTATATGGGTTTGCTGAAAATGTTCCAGACTGGTAAACCTTTCCCTGTGGAGAGATATTCTTCATGATCTCTTCCCTTCCTCCAAAAACTCCCACCGGGAGGCCCCCTCCTATAATTTTTCCCATGGTGGTGAGATCAGGCCTGATGCCTATCATATCCTGGTAAGCGCCATATCTGAACCTGAATCCAGTAATTACTTCATCAAATATCAGGAGTGCTCCATGTGCCTCGGTTATATCCCTTAGAAACTCCAGGAAACAAGGTTCCGGAAGAATCACGCCCATGTTTCCCATGATGGGTTCCACAATAACTGCGGCAATGTTGTTCCCATGTTTTTCAAAAATCTGTTCCAGTGATTCCCTGTGATTGAATTCCCCCACAAGAACTGTCTTTCCAATTTCTTCCGGTATCCCGGGGCTGGTAGGTGTACCAAAAGTTGCTGCACCGCTTCCGGCACCTATGAGCACATAGTCATGAGCACCATGAAACCCGCCGTTCATCTTTACTATGATATCCCTGCCTGTAAATGCACGGGCCAGCCTGATGGCATGCATGGTGGCCTCAGTACCGGAATTTGTGAATCTCATCATTTCCATGGATGGAACTGCTTCATTAATCATCTCACCTAAAATGATTTCCTTCTCGTTCACAACCCCTTCAGGAACGGGATTTGCAAAAATTTCCATCTGCGTGTCAAGAATATCTGAGTTTGCGTAACCTGTAAAAACTGCCCCAAAACCCATGGAAAAATCAAGGTATTCTTTGCCTTCTTCGTCCAGGAGCTTTGTACCCTTGGCCCTGGCAAAGTAAATGGGCTCAGGGGTGTAATACCTTACGGGAGAATTTACACCTCCAGGAAAAACTTTGGAAGCCCTGTTAAAAAGTGAACTGGAAACCATGAAACCACATGCTCCAGTGGCTTTTATGGCTTTTCATAATTTATTCCTTATTTTCGCTGTCTTTCCTTGACCATGCCGGCAAGCATGGACATGTCCACAGGCCTTGCAAACTCTTCACTGATTTTTTTCTGCAGCAGGCTGAGATTGCTGGCCTCTTCACTGGACACTTTCTCAAGGTACTTTCCCATGGTTTCAGTTTCCAGCGGCATGAGGGTGTTCCCCTCCATTATTTTCTGCAGGTTCATTTTACCGGATGAAATCATGTCCACAGCCCATTCAAGGGAATATCTCCCGTATTTGTTTTTTGAGCATATACTTACGATATTTTCCAGTTCTTCCAGGGAAATTGTCTTACCAAACTTCTTTTCTGCTTCCGGCATCTTCTGGAGAAGGATTCTGGAAATGGTCTTCCCGTCGTAACTGGACGCAAGTTTTGAAAAAGTGTTCATATATCCTCTGAGGACAATGGTTTCAGCGTCCTGCCCCGAAAGTCCAAACTTGTCCTGGAGCATTTTGATAGCATCCTGAAGTGTTCCCGGGGTAAGTTCCCTGGCAGTTTCCATAAGATCTCTGTCTACTTTTATAATGGGAATATCAGTTTCAGGATACATTCTTCCAGATCCCGACAGGGGCCTCATATACCTGGTGGTACCATCCTCCATGGCAGCCCTGGTTTCTGAGAAATTAAGGGAAAACAGTTTTTCAAGCCTTTCCCTTATCACTAAGGAAGCATCCTGTTCCCTTCCAGGATCCACCAAAAGAAGTAAAAAGGAATCCTTTGATCCTCCGCCTGCATATTTCAGAATTCTGTCCCTTTCATCCTCATTAATTCCGTAAGCAGGGAGTTCATCAAAATGAATGATCCCCCTGATTCCAATCAGTTTCAGGGCATCAGCAATCTCCCTTCCCATGGTGTATCTTCCGTTTTTCAGGAATCCCCTTCCGTTTTTAAGAATGGAAATATAGACTCCTTTTCCCTCCTCCAACGCCTTGAGGATCATTTTCGATGACCACTTTTCAACCACCTGATCATTCCTTTTAAAATCAATATCCCCGAATCCACCAGTCTCTTTCCACTTTTTCACTGCTTCCTGCAATGCATCCTGGCGTTCGGCCTCCCTAACAAGAATATTCTTCATTTCTGTAAGTTTTGAAACACCCTTGATCTCCACTCTCCCGAAACCCATGGAGAAATTCACGTCCTGCCTTATGGAATCTGCACCTTTCCTGAGCATCCCCATTATCATGATCCTGTTTCCTATCTCCCTGGCAATCTCCATGGCCTCTTCAGGTGTTTTCATATCAGGATTTGTGGAAATCTCGATCAATGGAATTCCAAGCCTTTCAAGAGAATAAGTAACTATGCTGTCACCGTCCTCAATTTTTCTGCATGAATCCTCTTCAAGGCAGATGGTTGTAATGACAGATGAAGCACTCTTTCCTTTTATTGTGCCTCCGAATCCCACTACGGATGTTCTCTGGAAACCGCTGGTGTTTGAACCGTCTATGACAATCTTCCTCATTACAGATATCCTGTCGAGCACCATGGTTCCAAAGGAATTTCCCAGGGCCATTGCCACTGAGAGTGCATCCCTGTTCATGGTTTCAGGTGGTTTTTCATCAAGATCCACCAGGCATGAATTACTGGTCTCAAGATATCTGATGGATCTGTTTTTCATTTCCTCACTTTTTGCCGAAATGTCCACAATTCCACCCTCACCGGATGTTGTCCTCAGGTGCCTGTCCACATGAAAACCCGTTTCCTGGCCTTCAGGAGGGCAATGGCAGAATAATTTGCCCACGTTGACCTGCATATGAACTTCAAGTCCAATCATGGCATTTTCCGGGAATTTATCCATTTAAAAACCACCTGCCGTTTCCCTGTAAAGAATTTCTCCCCTGAGATTTGTGCGCATAATTTTTTCAAAATCCTCATCCGGGTAATTAGCCATCACATGCATCATTTTTACCATGGCAGTTTCAGGCAGCATGTTCTCCACCCAGGTGACGCCTGCAGAGGCCAGTTCTCTCCCGGTGGCATACACATCAAGATTCACCGGCCCGTTTATGCACTGGCTGGTCATGAGTATCTTTCCACCATCTCTGGTGTATTTTCTGATGTTATCCAAAAATTTTAATGCCATGTGGCCGAGGCCAGTTCCCATGATCACTATTCCTCTTTTCCGCTCCATCATTGATTCCATATCTTCCAGTTGCATTCCAGGGTGGAAGTACAGCATTCCCACTCTTGTTTCAAGCTTTGTGCCCAATTCTGTGTTAGGCCCGGCTTTTTTATATTCCTGGTTGAGTTCAGTCACACCTGCCTTAAAGAAACCCAAAGGCTTTTCTCCCATGCTCCTGAACGCATCTCTCCTGGTGGAATGCATTTTTCTGGTTCTTACCCCTCTCATTAAGGATACCCTGTCATCACTCATGGACTCATGCATCGCAATGCAGACCTCCCCAAGATCAGTGCCGGCAAAATTGATGGCCCCTGCAAGGTTCAGGAACGAATCACTGCTGGGCCTGTCGGAACTCTTCTGTGAACCAGTGAGAATAACCGGTACTGACAGGTCACTCAACATGAAGGCGAGTGCTGCAGCAGTATATGTCATGGTATCTGTTCCATGTGAAATAACTATTCCCTGTGATTTTTTACTCTCCTTTACCACAGCTTCCGCTATCCCAATCCAGTTTTCAGGTTCCATGTTTTCGCTCAGGATATTCAGGAAGTTCACATGCCTTAACCTGAACTTTTCCTCCAGGGAAGGGAATTTGGAGGTAATTTCTGTAATATCCAGAGATGGGAATACTGCACCTGTGGTGTAGTCAATCTTGCTTACAATGGTGCCTCCGGTGGTTATGAGGCTTATCTCTTTCCCGGTTCCTGCCACACTTTTCTTTTTGATTTCCACAGTGCTGTTCTGAACTGGTTCTTCAATGAACTCAACATTTTCAGGAATGATCTTCACATCATAGCCATTTTCTATCTTTATACTGTAATAATCACCATTTTTACTAAGAAATGTTCCGTTGTATTCCTTTCCACTGAATGTGAATTTAACCTTTGAGCCCCTTTTAGTTCCTGAATTTACAGGCATGTGACTCCCATGGCAAATTCATATTTTATATTTGCACGAGATATTCAACTGGAAATCAATTTCATGATGAAAAAACAGTAGAATTATGAAAATTTCACAGGGAAAGTGTCCGGAATAAAGAAAACCTCCCTGAACTTTCAAGATAGTGTGTTATGGTTATTTTACCGGGAATTCTTTAAGAACTTCACGGAAAATTATGAGCCTCTGTATCTGGTTCGTTCCCTCATAGATCTGCGTGATCTTTGCATCCCTCATGTGCCTTTCTGCATCCAGATCTGTGGTGTATCCATAACCACCGAAGAGCTGCAGTGCATCTGTGGTGACTCTCATGGCAGTATCAGAAGCGAACAGTTTAGCCATGGAGGATTCCTTCACGCAGGGTTCGTGGTTGTCCCACTTCCTTGCAGCGTCATATGTAAGAAGGGTGGCTGCACTTATGGCGGTTTCCATGTCAGAAACCATGAACTGTATGGCTTCAAAGTTTGATAAAGCCTGGTTGAACTGTTTCCTCTGCTGAACATATTCCACTGCCTCAGCCAGTGCTGCCTTTGCAATTCCAAGGGCCTGGCATGCAATTCCTATTCTTCCCGCATCCAGTGTTTCCATAACCACTTTAAAACCCTCATTGAGTTTTCCAACTATGTTGGACTCAGGGACTTCCACGTTTTCAAACACCAGTTCCACAGTGGATGATCCCCTGATTCCAAGCTTCTCAATATCTCTTGAAATCTTCAGGCCGGGTGCGTCTGCATCAACCACGAAGGTTGAAATCCCCCTGTGTCCTTTTCCGGGATCAGTGACAACATCCACCACGTAAAATTTCGCAAGCCTACCATTGGAAATAAAAATCTTGTTACCGTTTATAATGTATTTGTCCCCCTTCTTCACTGCAGTTGTCTTAATGGCAGCTGCATCGCTTCCCGCTCCAGGTTCTGTAAGTGCCAGTCCGCCAATGGTTCCCTCGGCCACTTTACTCAGGTATTTCTTTTTAAGATCCTCGCTTCCGAACATCAGTACCGGTTCAGCAAAAAGTGTAAGGGCCCCGTCCAGTACCAGTGAAGTGCTGGGGCATGCCTTTGAAATTTCCTCTATGGCGTGCATAAGAAACTGGAAACTCATTCCATATCCTCCATATTCCTTCGGGATATAGCTGGCAAAAAGGCCAAGCTCTCTCATCCGGTTGATAAGGCTCTCAGGCACTGATTTCTCTTCATCTATCTTTTTGGCCAGTGGTTTGATTTCTTCCATGGCGAATCTTTTTACATACTGTAGGACATCCAACTCTTCCTGTGTCATCTCTGCCATAAAC
>JAKAWY010000046.1 GCA_021816745.1 Thermoplasmata archaeon | reverse complement strand
GAAATAACCTTACTGTGTTCCTTCAGGAATTCAGCAATGGCCACTGCATTGCTGTTATGTCTCTCCATCCTTATTCCCAGTGTTTTCATTCCTCTCTGTATGAGGAAGGCCTGGATTGCATCCAAAGACCCTCCAAAATTTTTCCTCATGTCAAAGGCCTTTCCAAGATCCAGATTTGAACCAAGGAATCCAGACATGGTGTCAGAGTGCCCGTTAAGGTACTTTGTTCCGCTGTGCACCACATAGTCCGATCCCATATCAGAAGGATTCTGGTTAAACGGAGATGCAAAGGTCGCATCAGTGATTAACGTGATTCCTTTCTCCCTGCACAGTTTCCCTATTTCCATTATGTCAAGCACTTTCATGGAGGGGTTTGTGATGCTTTCCACATATATCATGGAATATTCTGATGGATTGAAGTCCAGTGAATTCAGTTTATCCACAGAAATGAAATCCACCCTGTTTCCTGTCATGGAACTGTACTTGTTCCTGAAAAAGGACAGAGTCTGCCCGTACAGATCAAATATGGATAATGCCTTTTTCTCCATCTTGCCCATGGAGAGGAGAAGTGTGGTAATGGCAGACATCCCTGTGGAAAACCCAAGACTGTTTTTAACGCCCTCCAGGGATGCATATTTTTGCTCAAGGGCATTAACTGTAGGGTTTCCCCATCTTGAATAAATAAATGAATCATTTGTTTTGCTGTCGCTGTACCTGTCATCTGCAAAATTCGGATAAACAAAGGTGGCATTCTCGAAAATTGGGGTGGCAACATTTCCAAACCTTTCATCCTTTAACTCACCATCTGAAACAGCTCGTGTATTGAATCCTTTTTTTGCTGTCATACCTGATTATGTTTTCCTCTCTTAAATGGCTTTTCAATGGTTATAAACCAGCACCCCCATTCAGAGCAGTTTCTTAAAAAAAATATCTAATCACCATATGGAATGTTTTTAAAGAATATACATAATTTAAAGATGAATCCAGATATTTCGCTTTTCATCACAGTACTGATGATACAAGAATCAGATTTTCACTCATTTTCCCGCTAGTTATAAATATCGATTCCATACTACAGGTTTTACGCCGAAAAGTAACACCACAGGGAACGTACTAAAGATTACAACCTTTATCAACGGATTTGGAAACTATCCGGTTTGGATTATACTCTCACTTTACTTCATTGAAAGAAATCTCAGCTATATTGAGATAGGAATTGTGTTTCTCCTAGCCTCGACTGTACTCTCCCCACTCCAGAGAAGATCAGGAAGGTTAACAGATCTAAGAGGGCGTAAACCTTTTGCAGTGCTTGTTCAGGCCTCAGCATCCCTGATTTACGTTTGCATGTTTTTTGTGGTAAGCTACAACCTGTCGATCTATTTCATGTTCATCGCTTTGATAGTGATAATGTACCTGGGAAACTTTCAGTGGAGCATTATCAACTCCATAGTCACTGATTCTTATGATGAGAAGGAAAGAACAGCTGCCTTCAGTACTTTCAGGGTCACCAGCAATGCAGGAATTGGGGTGGGACTAATATTTGCAGGTATCTTCTATTCATTTTCCGCTTCAGAGTTCTTTCTGGTTCCAGTGATTGCCACTGCCCTGGAGTGCCTCATAACTTCCATTTTCCTGAGGGAGACCATGAAAAAGGATGAGATTCCTGTGGGCAAGGAGAATGAAAAACCGCTGAGCATATTTGCAAATCTGGGACATTACAGAACCATCATACTGATGTCCATATTGTTCTCAGTGTCCGGAACCATAGCAAACCAGTATGAAACCCCGGCTACACCCATATATTTTGTGACCCAGTGGCAGATACCGGTATATTTCATCTCAGCACTCTTCGCAATTAACACTGCAGTGGTGGTATTTTTCCAGATGCTGATAACTAGGTTTTTCAGTAAATACAGGGAGCATCTTGCCTATTCAATCGGTATATTCCTCTACGGAATAGGGTATTTCATCTTCGCATACACAGGGTATCTTTATGCCCTGGCCACCGCCATAGTCATACTTACAGTGGGAGAAAGCATCATAAGCCCAATATCAAGTACAGTAATTTCCAAGGTTGCACCTCCCGGCCAGGTGGGTGAATATTTTGGAATCAACTCCTTCTTCGGTGGAATCTTCCGTTCCGCTTCTGCAATTGTAGGATTGGGATTGCTCCAGATATTCTATTTCAAGGAAACTGATGCGTATTACACATTATTCGTACTGATCATGATAGTGGCAGTGGTATCTTACATCTATCTTGGAAACCTTCTCAGGTCACAGAATAAAATTCCTTCTGCTTCACAACCAGTTTAATTTGGTATCATTTTTTATAGCCCAAAGAAATTATGATCATGGTCAGGAGCGAGACAAGTGCAGGGGCAATAGTTTTCAGGGATAACGGTCATACCACCGAATTTCTCCTCCTGGGCAGGAAAGAAGGCTTCATGGATTTTCCCAAGGGACACATTGAGGAAGGTGAAACTCCCGAACAGGCCGCAATCAGGGAGATACAGGAGGAGACAGGAATTACCTGCCAGTTCCTTGATGGTTTCCGGGAAGAGATGAATTACAGGTTCAACGGGAAGGAGGATATCATAAAGAAAAAAGTGATACTCTTCCTTGCCAGGGTATCGCACAGTGATAAGGTGCTTATTTCACATGAACATGAGAGTTTTCTCTGGGCCCCGTATGACAAGGCCATGAAAGTGGTGAAGCATACAAACCAGAAGAGGGTGCTCAGGGCAGCCATGTCATTCCTACTGACCAGGGAATAAAACCAGAAGAATGATCCCAGTTATTATATTCTGAAACCATGACATGTTGTGTTTCCGGAAATCAGAATGAGGAGACTTAGATCTTCTCAGGCAATCAGGGACATGGTATCTGAGAATTCCATTAATCCTTCAAAGCTTGTTATGCCTATTTTTGTAGATGAAACCATCAAATCACCAGTGGAGATCAGGAGTATGCCCGGGATTTTCTCATATGATCCTGCTTCACTGGAAGATTATGGCAAAACTCTATTGAAAAAAGGAGTCAGGAATGTGCTTGTATTTGGTGTGCCTCACAGGAAAGATCCACAGGGTACAGAATCTTACAACAATGATGGTGTTTCACAGTCAGCCATCAGGACACTTTCCAGTATGGGTTTTCTTGTAATTGCAGATCTGTGCATGTGTGAATATACAGATCATGGGCACTGTGGAATACTGAAGGGAAGCACCGTGGACAACGATTCCACATTGGAAATATATGGAAAAATTGCCGTAAGCCAGGCAAAAGCAGGAGCTGCCATCATAGCACCCAGCGGGATGATGGACGGCCAGGTGAAAGCCATAAGGAATGCGCTGGATCATGCAGGATTCACGGAAATACCCATTATGGCATATTCAGCCAAGTATTCTTCACAACTCTATGGGCCATTCAGGGATGCTGCAAAATCCACTCCTTCTTTTGGTGACAGGAAGACGTACCAGATGAATCCTGCCAATGCCAGGGAGGCTATGAGGGAGATTCAACTGGATGTGGATGAGGGAGCTGACATGATCATGGTAAAACCAGCCCTTTTCTATCTTGATGTGGTCAAAGAGGCCAGGAGAACATTTTCCCTGCCTTTAGTTGCATATGGTGTGAGCGGTGAATACTCCATGATAAAAAATGCAGTGGACACAGGCCTGCTGGGAGAGGCAGCCATCACGGAATACGCTGTTTCCATATTCAGGGCCGGTGCTGACATCCTGATCACTTATTTTGCAGAATATCTTGCAGAGAGGATTTTGAAGAATTGAATCCCAATACCATATATTCAGCTTCCATCTGAAAAACAGGGAATCGATCCTGTTCTGGCAAATTTCAACATCCACACATTCAAAATTATTTAAACAGTAATGTATACCCATATCATGGATGAGTTCAGGTCTGAATACCTCACCATGGATGACTTTGATTTCGATGATAAAACTGTACTTCTTAGGCTTGATCTCAATTCCCCCATACATCCCATTACCGGGGAGATCATGGGGGACCAGAGGTTCCATTCTCATGTGAAGACCATCAACAGCCTGAAGGATTCAAAAGTGGTGATCATGGCTCACCAGAGCAGGCCTGGAAAGGATGATTTCACCTCGCTGAGGGATCATGCCAGAAGGCTTGAGAAGATACTGGGAAGGAAAGTCACCTTCGTGGATTCACTTTTCGGACATGAGGCCACAAAACAGATAGATGCCACGAAGTCAGGGGACATCCTCATGCTGGAAAATACCAGGTTCTATTCAGAAGATGTCACATTGGACACATCCGATATGGATACGGTGGAGAAGACCAACATGGTCAGGATCCTGAGCCAGCATGTGGATTATTTCATAAATGACGCTTTTCCTGCCATACACAGGGATCAGGTATCCCTCACAGGCTTTACCAGGAAGATGCCCAACGTGATGGGAAGGCTCATCGAGGATGAGATCAGGGCTTTGTATTCCTTCACCAGAAAGAATGATGGTGACAAGATTGCCATCCTTGCAGGTGCAAAGATTGAAGATTCCATCAAGGTGTCAGAATCCTTCCTGAACAATGACATCACCTCTTACATATGTGTAGGTGGGGTTGTGGCCAATGCTTTCATGTGGGCTTCAGGAATGAAGATCGGAAAGAAGAACGAGGATTTCATCATAAAGAATAACAAGAATCATGATAAACTGATCAAGAAATGTGCTGACCTTCTAAAGAAGCACAAGGAAAGGATCATCATGCCTGTGGATTTCATACTGAATCCATCAAAGGTAAGGATCAACATGGAGGACAGCATACCTGACGACCAGATCCTGGCAGATATCGGGCCAGATTCCATAGCACTCTTCACTGAAAAGATTCGCAGTGCTGCATCCATATTCATCAACGGCCCCATGGGGATGTATGAGATGAGCGGGTACCAGTCAGGAACCTATGAGATTCTTGGAGAAATAGCCAGGTCCAAAGGCCTTACCATTGCAGGCGGGGGCCACACAATTTCAGCCATTGGCATACTTGGGGTGGGAAAGCAGATTGATCACATTTCCACAGGTGGCGGAGCTCTCATAAGCTATTTATCCGGTGAGCCCATGCCAGTGCTGGAAGCATTGAAGAAAAGCAAGCAGTTTTATGAAAAAGGTGAATGAATGGATAACCAGGTTGATCTCAGGCAGGAGCTAGAATTTTTAGAGAATTTCATCAGTGTATCAGAGAAGCAGTTGAACAGCCTTGCCAGGGGATTGGAAGACTATACCAGGGCACTTTCTGTGCTTCAGGATCAGAACGTAGGGACTTCCACGGACACACTGCTGTCAGTGGGTGGCGGAGTTTTTGTAAGAGGATCTGTTAAACCGGATGCAGACACACTGGTATCCATCGGTTCTGAAATATTCATTGAGGAGAACAGGGAGAAGAGCACGGAAAGGCTGAAAAATCTCATTGAGGAGATCAGGAAGTCCTTTGAAGGCCTGAATATCCAGAGGGCAGAGGCACTGAGAAGGTATGAGTTGATAGTTTCAGCCATAAACCAGCAGCAGTCTGAGAAGAATTCAGATGTCACTTAAGGATAGTTTCAGGAACATTTTCAAGGGTGGAAAAGAAACTGTGGCCATGGCTGCAGATGAATATTTTTCAGTTCTACTGGAGTCTGATGTGAATTATGAGACTGCAGAGTACATCAGGGATCAATTTATGAAAAGCTTCAGCGGAGTGAAGTTCGCTGAAACTGATCAGTACATTTCCTCCATGAAAAAAATTATGTCTGGAATCCTGGAAAAAGCAGTTCCTTCCATGGATATACTTAAAACAACGGATCATCCCTGCATCATCCTGATGGTGGGGATAAATGGAACCGGTAAGACAACCACAGTGGCCAAACTGGCCCGCTATATTTCCAGCCATGGAAAAACAGTTGTAATTGCTGCCTCAGACACATTCAGGGCAGGGGCCATTGACCAGATAAGGGTGCATGGTGAAAATCTGGGCATAAGGATCATAAGCCAGCAGATGGGCAGTGATCCCTCAGCAGTTGCATTTGATGCCATTGAACATGCAAAGGCCAGGAATGTGGATTACGTCATAATTGACACCGCAGGTCGTATGCACAATAACAAGAACTTATCAGAGGAGATGAAGAAGATCAGGAGGGTTTCAAAGCCGAACCTGGTCATATTGACTGTGGATGCACTGGCTGCAAATGATGCAGTGGAGCAGGCCGGCACATTCCTCAAGAGCATAGGTTTCGATGCAATAATTGTAAACAAGATGGATACAGACGCCAGGGGAGGGGCCATATTCTCCATTGCGCACCAGTTCAGCAAGCCCATCTTATTTTTAGGTACTGGACAGGGCCTGGAAGATCTGCATCCCTTCGATCCAGAGGAAATAATCTCTGGAATATTTCCCTAGATCATTTTATGGAAGACATGATCCTTGCTACCTGGTTCTCATCCAGATCAGTGGTTATCAGGGGAACATTCTCTATATTTGAAAGCCTCACGGCCAGTTCATCAACCCTGTCCGCCTTGATATAAACCACAGCTGCAGGTTTCAGGGGATGAACCCTGATGGCAATCATGGGAGATCTTCCCATCTTCACTTCAGTGAAGAAGATCACCCTCTGGCTGGACCATCCATAAAGCACATTGTATTCTGAGTATGAGAATGTCAGGATGGCCTTTATTCCATTCACAATGGTGTAACCCCTGATGTATCTCTCCACATCAGCCTCAGATTCCACCTTCCCGCCAATCTTCTGTATGACAGTTTTAAGGTTCACATCCCTGGTATAATCCCCTATGTCAATGAGTGCGTCATGTGGAACCCCTGCACGGTATCTCCTCAGTATTGCCCCGCCGTGCTCCATTTCCACTTCCACCATGGCTGTGACAAATTTCTTTATGGTGGCAATCCCAGGGGATTTTCTTCTGCTGGATTCATAGTCCTTGATCATGGACACGGGAACCTGCATCTTTCTGGCCAGTTCCGATTTAGTGATCATGAATTCCCTTCTCCACTTCTCTATGGTCTTCCCGAAGTCTTCCGAGAGGGCGATCTCCCCTGCTATCTTTTCCTCAATATCACTCATCTCCCTCACATTTTTGTTTTCTATAAAAATTTTGTCGAATTTCAATTCGTCACATGGCTAATATATGTAAAGTGGTTTATTAAATATTCCTTATGTAAGTAGAGGAATTTCTGCTCCATATGGTTAATTAACTGAATTGCATTGGCATGTGTTGAAGATAAACGCATATTGCTTCATGATATGGATGTCTGCACTTTTCCATGGGATAGTGGTTTATTTTTTGCAGACTGTAGTTGTTCCATCATTCCATGCTGATTATTCAGGGGTGTTTTAAGATGAAAGCTGTTGTTACTGCAGCAGGTCTGGGCACGAGATCAGGGCTTGACGGAAAATTCAGGAAGGAAATGCTCCCTCTTTATGACATGAGGGAAGGGAAACTGGTTCTGAGGCCAGTTATTGATATCGTCCTCACCAGGATACGGGAGGCAGGTGCAGATGAGGTTGCTGTGGTTCTGCAGCCCAGGGATTCCATGACTACGGATTATGTTAAAAAGGAGTTTCCTGAAGTCCAGATCATCCGGCAGGAAAAACCTAAAGGCTTCGGCAATGCCATTTACTGTGCAAGGGATTTTCTTGATGGCGATTCTCTTATTCATGCAGGGGATGCCTTCATGCTGGATCATAACAGGTATCTGTCCATGAAGAATGAAACCAGTTCAAAACTTTATTTATTCCACGTGGAAAACCCTTCCAGGTATGGAAACGCCAGGGTGGATAAAATTTCCGGGCAGATACTTGAGGTAAAGGAGAAGCCGCAAAATCCCATGTCCAACATGGCACTCTGTGCAGTTTACCGCTTTAAGTTCCCGCTTTCCCCCTTCGTCCAGGAGGATGACGTGGAATTCACCATGTCCATGCAAAGGGCCCTTGAGGCCGGGGAAATCATATACCATGATGAACTGCAGCCGGATCTGTGGGTAAGTGTTGGAAATGCAGAAACTTATGTGGAAAAAGTGGAACGTACCTTCCGGTACCATTCAAAAATAAAGTCTTAGTGGAATATTTTCCTGTACACTACTTCTCCCACCAGTGCCAGAATCACTATTATTACCCCGGCAATTGCTCCATAGCTGTAGTAAAGGAGACCGGGTATGGTTGAGAATGAAACTGTCACGTTTGTCTCTGAGAAATACATGGTGAAGTTTGTGCCTGAAGAGGCCTGGTAGCCTGCAGGTGAAAGAATTGTGTAGTTATAGGTTCCCTGTTCCACAAGGAATCCAACTTGTGAAGATGTGGTGTTGTTGAAACTGTTTCCTATCTGTACTCCCCAGGTTGAATTGGCAGGTAGTCCGTTTTCATTGAAAAGAACCCAGTTATAGGTGTTGTTCTGGAACTGGAAGGTATAGTTGTTGTATCCTGAAGTGGTGTTTGACTGTGCTCCTCCAAATAATACAATAGTGTTGTTTGCACCGTAGTCAGTCATGGTCTGTCCATAGGCAGTGTAAGGTGCAGATGCAGTGGATTCTGTCCAGTTACCCTGGCTGTTGAAGATCCAAGTGCTCCCATAGGGGGTTCCGCTGGAAGAAACTCCGCCGAAAAGAACCGTGTTGTTGTTGAAGGTGAAATAGTTCATGTGTGCAAAGGCCAAAGCAGGTGGTGCAGTAGTAACTGCATCTTTGCTCCATTTCTTTGAAGTACCGTTGAATATGTAAGTGGATGAGGAATAGGATGTTCCGTTGAATCCGCCGAACATTACCAGGTTTCCATTTCCCATGGTTCCCAGGGCTGCACCGGCCAGGTGAGGCATATTTCCTGCACTGGTCAGATTGCTCCAGGTACCGTTTTTGAAGATCCATGTGGAGTTTGAATATCCATTTGCAGTTTTTCCACCGAATAATAACACTGCCCCAAGGCTTGATGAATAGGTCATGGATGCATCATATCTTGCAGATGGGGTGACTGGAGTTCTTAGCTGTGTCCAGGTATATCCCGTGTAACTCCATGTTCCATTAAACAATGTTCCATTGTTGATTCCACCGAAAAGAATCACTTCCTTGGATGAAGAGGAATATGCGGAAGATGATCCTGCCATTTTAGGTATGGAACTACCTGTGGCCACTTCTTTCCATGCACCTGTCTCATATGCCCAGGTTGCGTTGGAATATACATTTTCAAGATTGTATGTGGCATTGGCACCCTTTCCTGATGTTACATTGGAAAGATACTGTCCACCAAAGAGTATCACCTGTGAGGAGGGTCCGAAACATGACATGGTGGCATTGCTCATGGGAGCGGGGCCTGTGGAAGTGGAATAGTTGACCCACTGATCCTTCAAAACTGGCTGGCTGTACGAAACAAAAGGCGACGACGTCGCACTGGATGAAAATGAATCCTGACTAAGAAAGGCCATGGAAAATGAAAACATCATGGCCAAGGTTACTGCTGCTGTCAGGATTTTTAGGCTATTGCGAGAGACCTTGGAGTTCATTGGTCACATATGATTAATTTGTTAATAAATATTAATACAATCTGGAATTCCCGCCACAAAATCAGCGCATTCCCCTGCTGTTTCTCCAGTAGGTTTTTGGCTGAATGACGCCTTTTAATGCCTCAGCCCTGTCCCTGAATTTATCAACATCGCTGAGTATTGTATCTATATCTTTCCTGAGATTTCCCACCGGGGAATATCCCATGGTTTTGAGTTTTTTGTTTTCAGGGTTATAGTAGTGCTGATCCATCTCGACCCTGGGGTTTTCAACTCTCTCAATCTTGACTTCCTTTCCCAGGATTTTTTCTCCTCTCTCCTTCACAATATTTGCAAGCTCATTCACTGAGTAGTGCTGGTCAAACTGGTTATACACCCTGTATTCACCGGATTCAGGAGGTTTTTCCAATCCGATCATCAAGCATGAAACTGCATCCTCCAGGGAAAGGAATCC
>JAKAWY010000002.1 GCA_021816745.1 Thermoplasmata archaeon | reverse complement strand
AAGAATGGACCGGTCGGGATTTGCTTAATGTTTTTAGGGAATACTGAGAAGAAAAATCAACTCATCTAATCCAGCCAAGAATATGCGTCCGATCTCGTTGCAATCCTCACAACCTTTATTCTTTCCTCATCCAGAAAGTATATTACTCTGTAATCCCCCACCCTCAGCCTGTAAAAAATATGGTTTGTGCCCGAAAGTCTCTTAGTGTCCAGTCTGTGTAAGCTGTTGTACGGGTCCTTTGCAAGTTCGTTTAGCTTTTCCCTTATCCTGGTTTGTTCTATTTTCTGTAAGGCTTTGAACTCCTTTGCTGCCGTGGTTGATAGGAGTACGTCATAACTTGTCAAGGGGGACGAACTCCTCAGCATCGGCTATTCTGTCAAGCTCATTGAAGAACATAGCCTTCCTGCTGATTTCGAGGAGATTTTCTATTATTTCATCATAGGTCTGTCCCTTATGCCCAACTTCCTTGAGTTTCTCTCTGGTCTCTTTGGAAATTTGTATAGTTGTACTGTCCATTATATGCGAATCCTATGACTGTATATAAGGATAATTAATTATTATATGTAGATTATAACAACATCTAAGACTTAATTGGCACACTATTTTCTCTGAGATACCGGCAAGAAATGAAGTAATAGGGCAGCCAGTTTTTATCCATTTGGAAATAGGCTACAGAGCACCAGAGGGAGATGCATGAAGAATGGAAGGAGGGTCTAATAGAGGAATGTTGATTGCCAAGAAGCAAAGAATGAGAAAGGGCATCTGGCATTAAGTCAATCTAAGGTTTATCCCAAGCTTCCTTGACAAATTCTCCAGATCCTGGGCCACGTAGAAAAATGCCATCCATGCCCATTTGCCCCATCTTCTTTGCCCCTCTCTCTTCACAACTTCAACTGCTTTTCTGTTGTTCTCCGGTTTTTCCCCAAACAGGAGTTTCCCAAAAACCTCTGCTGACCAGACATCTATAGGGAACCCGCCGTGTGGGTTGATTATATCAGCCGAATAGTCGCCGATTCCGGGGAGTTCAAGCAGCCATTCTTTAGCTTCTTCTTCTTTCATTTCATGCAATTGTTCCGCAGAGGGGAAATCACCTGCGCACAATCTCTTCGCCATTTTTACTATGAACTTCGCCCTGTATCCCGCCCTGCATTTAGAGGCAATATCCTCTGCCGGAACTCCTGCTATTTTCTCAGGGCTAGGCCATGTCTTGATCTTCTTTCCGTCAAATTCCGCCAAATCTCCATAATTTTCTATGAAGGAGTTCATCATTTCGTTGCTTCTCTTCAGAGGGGCCATCTGGAGCATTATGGCAAGCAACGCCTCCGGAAAGATCGCTATCGAGAATGTATCGTGCATTCCGTACAGGTCTCCAATGACGTGCGTCAGAATGCTGTCTTTATTTGAGAATTCATAGAACTCGCTTAAATCCTGGTCCGTGCCAAGTGCTTTTACCAGAAGCGATTTTATTTTCTCCTTCTTGACGGGAGTAAGTTCTTTCGCTACAAAAATCGTCACGGATATTTCAGGATCGCTGACTTTTTCGTTTGAAGAGAGCCTTATGCCCAAAAGATTCTTTTCAAGATTAGCGGCTGTCCACATTGTTGTGCCATCTTAAATCTCAAGAGGCGTGAACAGAGACCATCCTGCCGGCCTCCTTACCGTCAACCCAAAATTATATGGAGGCGTTGGCCTCAATTTAAATCCGAAATGATGGTACAGTTTCGACATGGCAGTCACCCCATTGGAACCTGAATCAAGCATTATATTTTTAGTTCATGCCTGTTTTCCTTGCATTTCAATAAATTTGGTGTCAGCAAGACACTGAGTTCACAGAAACCGTCATGGTGAATTGAACTGGCTTGGGTCGAAGATTGTTCTGATGAAGTCGATCTTTCCCCCTGAAGCGTGGTACCATGAAGACATGTAGACTTTCTTTCCTTGAGTTGAAAGATCATAGAGGAGGCACACGTCATCCCCGTCGGAGAAGGTTTTCTTCATTTCGTATTTTCCACGATACTGTCGTAGCATATCGACAAACTCCTTCGGTTTGCTGAACGATTCGCCTGCCGGCCCTATGATCCTGACCTCACTGTTCAGGTATTCAGCAGCCGCGTTGTAGTTTTCGCTGTTGAGTGCTCTGATGTAGGAAAACACGACCTCAGTTGCATTACTTTTTGTTTCCATGCTTCTGTATTGCAGCATAAAGCTATATTGATTTCCCTCAGGCGATGAGGAATTTCGACAACCTTTAACTGCAGCCTTACAATGTATTTCACAATCATGCATCACGCGGACGACCTGGATGTCAAGATAATCAAGGAGCTGGGAGGCTCCAATCCGTCTCAATGGAATGTCAGGGAGTCCTACTCGAACATAGCTGAAAGGCTCGGAATCGATGAAGAGACTGTAAGGAGGAGACTGAAGCGGGCTGAACGTCTGGGCTCCTTGCCAGGCTGGAAGGTGATGGTCAGCCCACGCGTCTTGGATTGCAGGGCTGTCAACGTAAGCTTGAGAGTTAAGGATGAGAGAAAGAAACCCGGAATTATTTCTGAACTCGGAGATCTGGATGGTGTCATCAAGATCCTCAACTTCCGCGGGGATGAACTGCTACTGACTTTATACTACGGCAACGATGACTCGCTTAAGAATAAGTTGGATCTTATTGCCTCAATCTCCGACTGCCCAAACCCCATTGTCTGGGAACTTGTTTTCCCTGAACCACAGGTCAACATAACATTGCCCGACTGGAAGATAATCGAATCCATGCTCGAAGACGCAAGGAAGAGCCTCAATGGCGTATCCAAATCCGTTGTATTATCTATAAGGACGGTTGAAAGGAGACTTAACAAGTTGACAGAAGGATATGCGGTGTATCTTCAGGGAACACCCAACTTCAATAAGTTTGCAGGGTTAAGTTGTGTGTTCATTGTGTTTTGCCCGGACGAAAAGGAGAAGCGCACCGTTGACAACACCATCCTTTCCAGGGCGAGGAGAATTGAACTCGCAAATACTAGCTCGAGACAGTATTCAATTTTTGTATCCCTCTTTGACAATCTCGCCGAACCCGATGATTTTGTCGGCTGGATCAACGGTCTCGATGGTGTGAAAAGTGTGAGCATGGGCATAATGAAGGATCTCATTGTTATACAGAAATGGATGCGAGACGAAATCATCAAACGTCAATTTACAAAATAAACGCTTCCAGTGCATTATAATCGAAGGTTCAAAGAATCCATCCTAAGTGAGAGTCCCATTTATGTAGACTGATGCTTGAGCACGATGTTCAAGGACTGGCCCATACTAATGTCTTTTTATTCAGATAAATTGATAGAATGGACCGGTCGGGATTTGAACCCGAGGCCTCCTACTTGCGAAGCAGGCGATCTACCGCTGATCTACCGGCCCTTTCAGAGATGATGTGAAACCCTTATTTTTTCTTTCTCATATTCAAAGGAAAATCCTATTATTCAATCTGGATATGATCTCACATGGAGAATGACTATCCAGTGTTTTCTGGAATGGAACCAAGGCCGTACCAGATTGAGGCATACAGGAAAGCTCTCTCATCAAACCTTCTGCTGGTCCTTCCCACTGGCCTGGGAAAAACACTGGTATCAGCCATGCTGGCCTATACCTACATGAAAGAGAAGAAAAAAGTGATTATGCTATCACCTACCAGGCCCCTGGTAATGCAGCACCTTGAAACCATGCAACGTCTCTTTGAAGGTTCAGGATTCAGGATAACCGCCATCACAGGCCAAAATCCCGCCGATGAAAGGATGTCCGAATGGGCAATTTCTGACATGGTAATTTCAACTCCGCAGACTGCCAACAACGATATCAAGAACGAAATCGTATTTCTGGGAAAATTCCATTTGCTGATTGTGGACGAGGCGCATAGGGCCACGGGAAATTATGCTTACGTCAGTGTGGCAGACTCCATGCGGGAACTCCCCTCCAGAAGGATACTGGCCATGACTGCCAGTCCAGGTTCACACAAGGAGAAAGTTGAGGAGATTAAGAAAAATCTCTCCATCGTTGAAGTAATTATCAAGACCGATGATGATCCGGATATCCTTCCATATGTCATGGGTTCCAGCATCAAGCCTATTTTTATCAAGCCAAGTTATGAACAGGAGAAATGCATCCAGTTATTGCAGCAGTGCAAGGACGGCATGATGGCCAATCTCCAGAAGAGGTTTGAATTTGTCAGGTTCAGGCCATCCCGCGGGGAATTAAGCAAATACATCCGTGAACTTTCCAGCAGGGCAGTGGCAGGCGAAAAATCCCTTTTTGGTGTCATTCCATCTTTTACAGCGGTAATCAGGCTGGATGTTCTCATGGAATACATCGAGACACAGGGGATGGAAATCGGGGCCCAGTATCTGGAGGAACTTAAGGGCAGCCAGGAGAAGAGCATGCAGAGAACATATTCAATCCTTGAAGGGCATCAGGAGTTCAGGAACGCTACACTTCTTCTGTCCGGACTGGCCAAATATGAGAATCCAAAATTCAGGGAAGTCCTTAACATGTCAGAATCCCTGGTAAAGGATCATCCTGAATCAAAATGTATCGTGTTCACACATTACAGGAAAACTTCAGATCTGATTTACAAATACCTGAAGGAAAAATCCACCCTGCTAAGGCCCATGAGGTTCGTCGGCCAGGCAGCCAAGGAAAATGATCCCGGCATGTCCCAGAAAGAGCAGAAGGAAAAAATAGAGGAATTTATCAGCGGAAAATACAATGTTATGCTGGCCACCAGTGTGGCTGAGGAGGGCCTTGACATTCCATCCACTGATATGGTGATTTTTTATGAACCTGTGGCCTCTGAAATCAGGTCAATCCAGAGAAGGGGAAGAACAGGGAGATTCAGGGAAGGAATTGTATTCATCCTGATATTTTCAGGAACCAGGGATCAGGCCTACTATTATGCCAGCATCAGGAAGGAGAAAACCATGGTAAAAAGGATGAAAAGTGATATGGGTAAAAAAGTGAAAAAGCCACAAAATCTTGATGATTTCTAGGAATTTTCAGTGAATATTTTGCATAACCTGGCCACCAGATAATCCAGCTGAATCTTGTCTGAACCGCCCTGTACAAGCCTGCTTTCCACATCAGAAAGTGCGATGATGCTTTCCCTTTTCAATATGACTGAGGAATGTTCCCTGATTATGAGGCTGTGAAGGCCCTTGACAACGTCAACAGCAGAATATCCGCCGTTTACCAGGAGGTCCATGGCTATGGAGGATGCCTCGTCAAAATTCCCATGCCTGGCATTGCTCAGAAGAGGAACCAGTTTCTTTTCCTCAACATTCCCTGCAATTTCGTACACATCCCTGGTCTGGGGTTTTTCCACATAATACAGTGACTGAAGTATGTTTTCCGCTTTTCTCATATCACCGGATGCGTTCTCAGCAATGGCTTCCAGGATCTCATCATTCAGGCTCATTTTTTCAGCAGTAACTATTTTCTTCAAAATATTCTTCATGTCTTCAGGCTCAAATCTCCTGAATCTTATTACTACGGCCCTGGACTGGAGTGGTGGTATTATTCCTGAGGAATAGTTGCATGAAAAAATAAACCTCACATTGCGGAAATAAACTTCCATGGTTCTTCTAAGTGCTGCCTGAGCATCAGGGGTCAGTTCATCAGCCTCGTCAAGGAAAACGATCTTGAACTTTCCCTCCGTGATGGACATAGTCCTGGCAAAATCCTTGATATCTTCCCTTACAATGTCAATTCCCCTGTCGTTGGAGGCATTCAGCTCGAGAAAATGATCCTTCCAGTTTTCGCCAATCATCTCCTTTGCCATGCATAATGCTGCAGTGGTTTTTCCGACACCCGGGGGGCCTGCAAATATAAGGTGTGGCATTTCTCCTGAATCAATGAAACCTTTTAAAATCCTTACTGCTTCCTGCTGGCCGCCCATGTCTTCTATCCTCTCCGGCCTGTATTTCTCGATCCAGATTTCCATTAGAAGGTAATTGCTTTAAGGGAATATAAATTGAACCATGAAAGGCAAAAATAGTTAATATAAGGGAATCGGGATATCCTTGCATGCTGAAAGGAAGCATTGTGGTCTTTGCCTCAGGCACCGGGACAACCTTCAAAAGTATTTACGAATATTCAATTTCTGAAAAATCATCCTATAAGGTTGCTGCCCTTGTTACAAACCGCATAGACTGCGGAGCCTCGCATCTGGCTCAGGGATTTGGATTACCTGTGATTCCTTTTCCATCGCAGCACATGAAATTTCTTGAAAAACTAAAACCCGATCTTATTGTACTTTCGGGGTTCCTGAAAATTTTTACTCCGGAATTTGTGGAAAAATATGGAAAGAAAACAATCAACATACACCCATCGCTTTTACCATCCTTTGGAGGCATGGGGTTCTATGGAATCAGGGTTCATCAGGCTGTAAAGGAATCCGGAACAACGGTTACCGGTTTCACAGTCCATATGGTGGAAGGGGGGGTTGATTCTGGAGCGGTGGTTTATCAGCATAAGGTTCCTGTCCTTTCGGGAGACACTCCAGAGGACATTGCAGCCAGGGTTCACAGGGAGGAACTTGAATATTTTCCACCAGTTATTGATTCCATGGTAAAGAACGGATTTACTGTTTCAGGTAAGACTGTATTCATCAATCTCTGAAAGATTCCTGTTCCTTTTCCTGTTTCTCCTTATGACTATAAACAGGATGATGGTCGCAACCAGATTGACTATCAGCAAAAACAGGTAGACAAGGAGAATAAATATGCTGCCAAGATAATCACCCGGAATTATACTTATTCCCGGAACGCCATCAAACAGGAAGTGGAGAGGGATGTCCACAAATGGGCCGTATAGCATATATCCAAATCCAAGGAAAATTCCCACAATGAATGCCTGTGGTATTTTAGTGAATGACCATCCGCCATAGGCAAAATGGGCATATCCGAATATTGTGGATGTGACCAGTATCATCAGGAGATCATACCTGTCCAGTTTCCTTCCGGATTTAACCAGGGAAAGCCCTGGAAACATGAATGAATAGAACAATGAACCTTTTTTTCCGCTATAAAACTGCCTCAGGTAAACATATGCACCCAGGGGAAGAATCCTGAATTCAAGCTCTTCAATAAAGGGTGCATAAATCAGCTGGTAATAAAGAAACATGGGATATTTTTCTTCATAACTGAGGCCGGGTGACTGTATTGGCGTGTTAAAGAAATAGAGAATGCCCACAACAGCGATAGACGCAGCAAATGCCAGGGATCCGTATCCTGAAATAAAACCGACAGGGGTTTCCAAAGGGTTTGCCTTAAGATTCCTTATATTGAACTTATAAAGGTAGAAGAAAATTAATGCGTAAAGGATCATCAATACTGCAATGCCTGTCCAGAATGGTACAGGGAGGATCACTGCGAAAATACCGTACGGGTAATAGAAGTAAAACGGAACGCCAGTGACACTTAATCCGGTACTCCCAATTTGGAAAAAAGGAGGTGCAGCCATGGAATATAGGATTGACGTTAAGCTGCCGTACAACATTGCCAGGAAGAGGAATAAGATAAAAATTAAGAATATAACGTCCGTCTTTCCTTGCTTACGCATTAACCCTTAAATCAAGTGTTATTTAAAAATATTCCCGATTAATGCAATAGATTGGTAGTTTGCCCCTAATCTTTCGCGAATAGGGATAAATTTTATATTTTGCAGTCGCAGTTTATCTCACAGGAACAGAGTCATCATGACGCCGTCTGCATATACTTCCCCGATCTTGAACTGTTTTTCCTTCCTTCCCTCTTCATGAAAACCAAGTTTGTCGTAGAGCTTAATGGCACCAGTGTTAGTGGAAAACACCTCAAGGCTCAGTTTTTCAATTCCCTGATCCCTAGACCATGATATCCCCTGCAGGATCATTTTCTCCCCCAGTCCCATTCCACGGTGCCCCTTCATTATGGCTATGCTAAGGATGGCAGTATGCCTGAGTTTCCTGTAGACTCCTCTCTGGATTCTCATAATTCCAACCACCATACCATTCCATGATGCCACAAGACTCAGATCATCAGGGCTTTTTATGATATCCTTCTCTCCCCTTTCGGTGTAGAAGTAAATATCGCTTACAAGGTAGATTTTCTCATCCATCACGCTCTGCATGCAATTTATGATTCCAGATGCATCCTTTGGGACTGCTATCCTGATCTCATATGATGTATCCACCATAGAACTATTTCTTCCCAATGAGTGCCAGTCGAAGTTCATTGTAAAGTTTCTCTATCTCATCAAGGACCTGCTTTGCCTCGTTCACGACATCCTCTTTCCTGTCTATAAATTCAGGTGTGAGCATGGCTCCTTCACTGGATGGCGACACTATTCCTTCATTTTCCAAAATCCTCAATGAATATCTAATTTTGTGCACGGGAATACCTGTAGCATGTGACATTTTAATGATTCCTGAAGGTTGTTCCGACATCAGAGTCTTGATTATCTTGACATGCCTCTTGACAGGTTCCATATCAATCATCAGCTTCTTGAAAAGACCGCTTTTTTCCGTCAACGATATCATTTACTGATATGCAACTTTTTAATAAATATTCCCAGTTTAATCACGCAAAATTTTCAAATATTGTATAGATTCGATATGCAGGCCTGCAAAAAGCATCAATTTCAGAGTTTTCCCAGCGACTTCTTAAGGATAGATCCTCTTCCCGGATTCATTTATTTCTGCATCTCCGGCAATTTCTCTGATCAGTCTTTCCCTTTCCTTGATGTAGGCATCAAATTTGCCTGGATTGCTATAATGCTCCCGGATCCTGATAGCGCTTAGCCTGAGGTAAATCTCCACCCTAAGTTTGAAACCTTTATCGGGATCAAGATCCTCAACGTTGACTACCGGTGACATCGATCAATCATGCACTCTGATTTATTAATAATTGTTAATTCATGGATCATATAAATGGAAAAAATCATGGAATGCCCTTCAGTGTTCAGGGTGAATGATGGAAAAAGGAATGCCAGGATCATAGGCAGTGAATCCATACTGGATCAGGCCATGAAAACCGGGGCCATCAACCAGCTGTTAAACATTTCTGAACTTCCCGGGATTGTCGATCTGCCAGTGGGCATGCCTGACATACACCAGGGGTATGGATTTCCTGTGGGTGCAGTTGCAGCCTTCAGGGCGGAGGATGGAATAGTGTCTCCCGGTGGTGTCGGATATGACATCAACTGTGGCGTGACACTGATGTCCACAGGGATGGAAATCAGGGAATTAAAAGGAAAAACAAAGGAAATAATGGATTCAGTATGGGAGAATGTGCCTGTGGGAATGAAGAAAAGCAGGTTCAAGCCCACCACCGATGACATGTCACAGATACTGGAAATTGGGCTTGGATGGGCAGTTGACAATGGAATGGCCACAGAAGATGATCAGAACATGACAGAGCATTCCGGAACCATGAAGTCAGCAAAATGGGCGGATGTATCCCAGCTTGCTCAGGACAGGGGAAAAAATTACCTTGGTACACTGGGGTCAGGAAACCACTTCATGGAGTTTCAGTACATTGATTCTACGTTTGAACCTGAATTAACCACAAAATTCAGGCTGGAAAAGGGAATGGCTTATGTCATGATTCATTCAGGATCCAGGGGACTGGGCCACCAGGTAGCAGTGGACTATATCGAGAAAGTCAAAAAGGAATATCCGGAACAGAAGGTTCCGGATGAGCAGTTAAGATATGCACCGCTGGGTTCAGAGTCCGCTGTAAGTTATATTTCAGCAATGAATGCCGCTGCAAATTATGGCTTTGTCAACAGGCAGGTCATGATTCACAGGATCAGGCAGGCTTTGGGCAAGGTTTTCAAAAACACATTTGATCCGGTTAATGCCAGGCTTGTATACAGCATCAGCCATAACATGGCCACATTTGAAAATGATCTTCATGGAGAAAAAATTCTTGTTCACAGGAAAGGGGCCACAGCTGCACATGGTCCAGGAAGGGCCAGTGGTTATTACAGGGAGACCGGGCATCCAGTGATAATACCGGGGAGCATGGGGGCCAGATCTTACATAATGGTGGGTTCGCAGAGTGAAAAAGATATATCATTTTCATCCAGTTGCCATGGTGCTGGAAGAAGCATGAGTCGAAAGATGGCAAAGGAGACCATAAATCACATGAAGGTTATTGAAAATCTTGAAAAAAAGGGGATCTCTATCAAATCCGACTCTGAATATTCTATTTCTGAAGAGGCACCTGAAAGCTACAAGGATATAGAAGAGGTAAAAGAATCCATGATAAACTCCGGGATATCCAGGCCTGTGGTCAGTATGTTTCCAATTTTTGTTCTCAAAGGGTGAAATAATGGATGATGTGATTTGTGGAAATTTTTTCATCAGGGGCGAATTCCAGGAGGGATGGATTGAGAGAAGTACGGGCATTTTTCATTCAGGGCTTGAAGGCAAGCCGGTATACACATGTTTTCCGGAACCTGTCAATGCACACACTCATCTTGGGGATTCCTTTATGTCACAGGAACCCAGGGGGACACTGGCTGAAGTGGTTGGCCCGAGAGGCCTGAAGGCCAGATCACTTCTTGAAAGATCAGACAGGGAAATAATAGATTCAATAATTTCCTCCATAAGATTCATGAAAGAAGCGGGGACTTCATATTTCATGGATTACAGGGAAACAGGACTTCCCAGCAAAAACCAGTTCCAGGAAATAAAGAATGCACATGCAGGAGCCATTATACTTGCAAGGCCAGGGAATATCAGCGATCTCAGCACCTTATCAGAATACGTGGATGGTATAGGGATAAGTTCCATTTCAGACATTGGAATTGAAAAAGCTGCTGAACTTTCGGTTAATACCAAAAAATTAGGTTTAATTGTATCCACACATTTTAGTGAGGAAAGAGTTGAGGATTTCAGTTCACTGGCTGAATTTTCTCCGGATTTAGTGATTCACGGCAGCGCATTAAAAGAAAAGGAGCAATTTCAGGATTTATCTGATATTACAAGGAATATTGCTATTTGCCCAAGATCGAACAGGTATTTCGGCATTGATCAAAATTACTCCATTTACGGTGAAAATGGTATGAATGTGATGATGGGGACAGATAATGCTATGATATCCAACCCGGACATATTCCAGGAAATGGAATTCCTCTTCAGGATTCAGAAAAATGTTTCAAGGATTGAACCAGAGGAAATTTTACAAATGTGTACCTGGAATTCTCTGGATTTCATTTTTTCAAGGAAAAAGGCGACCAGCATGAATTGGATTTGCATCGAAAGGCCAGAGTTGTCTGCATTTTCCATCATTACACGATACTGGGCAATGAAAAATTATTCCTTGAAAATCAGTGAGACAATTAAATAATTATATTAAAAAATAATAGAAGTTATCACGAAATATAAGGAAAAAGTTATTATTGTGCCCTTATAAGGAATGTTTATATTGCACTGTTTATTTAGCGAAAAAGAGGAAGATAAATTTGGGAAATAAGAGAATGTTGTCAGCGGTCCTGATAGCTTTATTCCTTGTAGGAATGATGAATCTTGCGTCTGTTTCAAGCGCAACAGCTCCGCAAAGTTCACATGTAAATATGGGCATATATCTGTATAGTGGCGGAAGCCAGATAGGGTTCCTTAACAACCCTACAGTGTACATAAATTCAACAGCCGGTTCAAATTCACAGACAGTGGTGGGAAGTACCCAGAATGTCACGCTAAATTACGGAACTTACTTCTTCACGGTAATGCCGACAACCACGACCCTTCATGGGCAGGTATATTATACCGATAAACAGACATTCACTGTTACAGTGGGATCCCCATTGTTAGATGTTTCCAAGAATATTTCTGGAATTTCTGCATCGTATTCTACCGTAAACCTTTCCGGTCTTAATGGGCAGGCTGCAACAATTCAGTTCAGCACCCTTGGCGGATATATGTTTGATCAAAAAACAACGAATGCATCATCATTCAAGGCATACCTTCCATCCACCGGTGACTTTTATGTAAACTCATACTTTTCATCAACATCAAATGGATTGCTTTCCCAGGTTGCAGTACTTGCATCCGGAAACCTTCTCTCACTGGATCTGTCTACCAAGGCATTAAACTATTTTGGGTCAGTATATGATGTCAAAACAGGGCAAAGTCTCAACGGTTTCAATGTCATAGCCTATAACTCTTCCACAACTTCCTATACAACACTGGGATTCAGTGGTAACACATTTTCAGTAAGTGCTCCTACTGGAACATCTTTTGTTCTTGCAGCAAAAGGATATTCTCCCATGCTTGTTTCATCTGCAAATAGCTACGGGCTTACACAGTCCAGTTCTTATGTCTATACAAATTACTCACTGGGAAAGAATCTTCAAAATGTAACAATCACTACACACTATGCCATTCAGGGAACTGCATTCCCGGGATTTTCTGATGCAGGTGTATCATATCTTCCATATCAGGAGGCAATAGCAAATGCAAATGTCTCTACGAACTTTACGACTGCCCTTAAAAATTTCCTTGTTCAGTCAATTTCTAGCAATACCTATGGTACTTTCATGGTAAATGGAACTTATTATAATGTAAACAATAGTGATAACATTGTTTCATTATCTGCAACATCCAATTCAGTCAATGCTTACGTAACATCTGTTTATCACAACTCATCAATGACTTCAAAGAATTATACCGGAATGAGTTTGTCTATATTTATGAAAGGTTACTCAAATACTCCATCCGCAGTGAAGTATTTATCCTACGTGAAGTATAACAATTCCAATGTCTCAGTGACTTCCGGCTCCACACAGATTACATATGGAAACCCATTTGAAATATACCCGGTCGTTTCATCATCCACAGTGCTCATAAAGTTCGGGCACATCCAGAAACCAACCTTTGTGAACGCAAATCTTGTTGTCTATTATCAGGGTATTAAAACAACTGATTCCATACTCAACTCCAGTTCTAAGAATGCAGTAATAGCAGTTCCACTTAATCAGAACTTTTCACTGAACATCTCAAATGCTTTCTATAACCCCGTAAATGGAAAATATGAGTACAATAACCCTGGTGTTTCATTCTCCTGGAATGTTAGCGGAAAGGCCTATAATGTCACTGGAAAAGACTACAATGTTTCCTTTAAGCTTTCCCAGCAAATTACCAATGTTGTCATAACTGGTACCAGTTCTTCCGGTTTCACCAACGTCACAAACATAACTTTCATTGCAGAAGGAAGTACATTTACACCATTCCTTAACTTATCATACACACAGAATGGTCAATCCCACACAATCAATGCCACCACCACCTCCATAAAGGTCAATCAGGATCAAACCGTGACCTTTGATGCCAGCAAGAGTTCACTTAACCTTTCTTATCTGAAAAGCAAATATTCACTTTCACTTTTCTACAACTGGAGTCTTCCAAATTATACTGCTTCCGGTTCAGTGATAAACTATAAGTTCGTAAACCCAAGCATCACTGCTGGAATGGAGTTTGTATATGTGAACATTACGAGTTCAGTAAATTCAACTCTCCACAGTTCACTTATGGTTTATGTGAATGACACAACCCCACCCACTCCTACTGTAACTTTGCAGAATTCAACTCACAGCAATGTAAGTTCTATCCTTGCGGGTTCTTCAATGATCCTGACTGCCAACTACACCACTTCAAAATATTACTCGTTCTCGCAGATCACTTTCAACTGGACATTCAGATATGCAAACGGAACCATTGTGACCCCATCATTGAACGGAGCGTCAGGAAATGTGACAATCCTTGGATATAACAGTTCTGCCAAAGACTGGAACAGTTCTAACTGGATCATGGTAGAATTCAACACACTGGGAAATATGCATGTGGGCCTGAAAGCGTCCAACCCCAATGCAACCGCATACAGTAACCAGTCATACAGTCCTTCCTACACTGGTCCTGAACTACTGGTTTCAGGATTAGTTTATTCCGGTTCATTCACACAGGGAACTTCAAAGGAACTATCAGTGAATGTCACCAACAATGCTAAAGTTGTGGCTAAGAACATAACTATTTATGCATATGGAGGAACATCCCTGATTGGCTCACAGACATATGTGGGAGTGAATCTTGGAAAGAACGTGACCAGAACATTCACTGTAAATGTAACCATTGGAAACTCTGGTTCAACAAACATTTCAGTTCAGGCAGGCACATCAGGCCAGCCATCTTTCGTGCAGGTAGGAGGCCAGTATACGGCCACAGTATCAGTGGGCGCATCCAGCTATAAACTGGTATATGTCGTGGCTGCCATCATACTGATCTTACTGATCTTTGGGCTTATCTATTACAGGATAACCCAGGGAAGATTCCCATTCACTGGGAACACAAAGAAAACCCCACCAACCATGCCGAAAACAGTGAAACAGACAGATCAGAAACCAACAGAACAGCCAAAAAACAATAAGAAGTAACCTTAGGTTACTTTTTTTTTATTTTAAATTAATTAAAGTTTTTCCACTTTTTGTATTCCAATTATTTCACAGGAATCTTCCAGTATTTTAAGGAAAAATTTAACGAGTTCCAGTTGTCTTTTCTTAATGCTTTCAGGTTGCTCGGAAATTTTCGTGCTTTCATAAAATGTCGTGAATTTTGACGCAAGCTGATACGCATAATTGGCAATTATCTCAGGTTTAGAATTCCTGGATGCCTCTGTGAGGCGATATGGATACAGGTACAAATTAAGCAGTAATTCTTTTTCACTCTCGCTAATTCCTTCCATAGAAATCTCATTGACTGATGTTTCGACTTTTTTCAATATACTGGATGCCCTCACCATGGAATACATGATGAACAATGCAGTTTCACCATTGAAATCCAGTGCATCCTCCCATCTGAAGGTAATGGGTTTAGAAGGGTTGTATTTTAGAAGGTGGTACCTGAAGCTGGAAGATGCCATTTTATCAGCAGTGGAGGGATCCGCTTCTTCTCCGTAACGTTTTTTAAGTTCCTCCAGGGATTTCTCCCTTAATCTTTCATAGACTGAGATCATGGGAATACTGTTTCCCTGCCTGGTGGACATTTTGCCGCTTTCCAGATTGACATAGGCATAAAAAACAAACGAAAGTTCGTTGTTATAACCAAGCAGTTCTTTCATTATGTATGCCAGTGATTTTGTGTGTTCCTTATGATCCTCTCCCAGCACAACCATGCATTGATCGTACTGTGAAAATTTGTACATGTGATATGCAATATCCCTGGTAACATAGAGGCTTGTTCCATTTCCCCTCTGGACAAAAACCTTTCTCAGCCCAGGTATATCGACGTATTTCGCTCCATCCTCATCGTGCAGGTAAGGCGAAAGCTTCTGCATCACAACACCTGTTTCCCCAGTGATCATAAATGCGGATTCCCAAGTATAGTCATCCACCTTTATTCCTATGGTTGAAAGATCCCTGGATATGCCATCCAGCATTATTGCTGCGATTTTCCTCACACTCGATATCAGATCAGCGTCATTTCTCTCGTATCTTTCCATCAGGTCTTCCACTTCTTTTTCGCTTCCGACTTCCTCAAAATACTTGTATGTCTTGATATATCCGTCCAAAAGAAGTTCAACAGTGGGCTTTTCCCCTTTATGGAATTTTTCGTAGCCAAGGTACAGGGACATCATCTGTTTTCCTGAATCATTAACGTAATATTGAGTAGTAACTCTGTACCCCACACGTTTTTTAAGCCTGGCCAGGGAATCCCCTATTACTGAATTTCTTGCTCTTCCAATATGCAAAGGGCCCGTGGGGTTAGTGCTGGTATGCTCAACGGACACTCTCTCAGGATCCTGGAAAACGTCAGGGAAAGCGCCTGTTGCATCAATGGTTTCCTTTATGGCATTGAATATAAAAGATGGCCTGATCCTGATATTCAGGTAGTTATTTTCAAGTGTTGCATCCTGGACAAAATCAAGGTTTTTGATATCTTTGCTGATCCTTTCAGATATGATGAGGGAGTTCTCTTTTTTGATAAGATATCTGATCAATCTGGCAGAAATATCCCCATGTCCAGGTTGGCCAACTACAAGTTCACTCATGGAGAAATCAGGTATCTCTTTCAGGATGGCTGAATGAATCTTTTCCACATAATCGGTGAACATTAGCATACCGGTAAATTGTGACTTTGCTTATTTTTTTTCCGTATGGATTTTTCAATCCAGTCTGTTTATGTGAAAACCACACTTTTCCATCTCTGGCAGGAAACCCGGAAAACTTTTATCCATGTCCCCCGTATAGGGGAATGAAAATTTCCTCATCAAAGCGGCACATGCAACAAATTGTGCCATTGACATTCTATGGTCATGGTAATCCCTGGGATGAAATTTATCTGGTAATTTTCCCATTTTAATTGTAATCAGATCTTCTGTACGTTCCACAATGGAATTAAGTTTTTTTGCAATTTCCAGGATGGCATCAAACCTTTTGCTCTCCTTCAGGTTTAACCTGTCAGGATTCAATAACCCAACACCATTTGGTGAGAACATTCCAATAATGGATAGTGCCGGGGCGAGATCCGGTGTTTTATCCACATCGACTTCAAAATAAGGTATATCATCAACTTTCCTGCACGATATTTCTATTTCGTCTCCAAACTTATTTATGTTTATCACGTCTTTAAGGATATCCAGAATTTTACTGTCAGGCTGGAGGCCAGAAGAAGGCAATCCTGTTATTCTGATTCCATCTGTGGAGCAAAGCAGTCCAAGGGAAATCAGTATTGCGGAGGAAGAGAAATCCCTTTCATTGCAGTATGTTCCCTCCATTTGCTTCAATTTTCCACTGATCTTAATCCTGTTGGCATTGAATTCAGATTGCACGCCAAGATTTCTTAAGATTTCCGAAGTGATCCTGATATAACCTCCAGAGCTTGGTATCCCATTCATTTCTATGATTCCCCCGCCTTTTTGCAAGGAAAGGGCCATCATCAAAGCGGATACAAATTGTGAGCTTTCCCTGGGATTCACAACGAATGGTTCTCCACTGCTGAATATGGTGGCATCCACCATGAAGGAGTTTCCATTTCTCTCGACAATAAATCCATGGGGGGAAAGGCTTTCTAAAAGAGGAGCCAGTGGCCTTTGTGCAAGTCTACCAGAAACATCAACTGCTGTTTTGCATCTCCTGGAGCTGAGCATTCCCATAATTAACCTGAATGCAGTACCAGATTCACCGCAGTCCAATCTCTCCGGGCAATGAAAATTTCCTTCTATGGTAATAGATTCTCCATCCCTTTTCACAGACATTCCGCATGACCTGGCTATCCCTTCTGCTGTCTTTTCATCATCAGACAGGCCCACTGGCCAAATTACCTTCTTTCCAGGCAGGAATGAAGCCATTAATATGTACCTCTGGGAAAAACTCTTTGAAGGTGGTGGAATTATTTCTCCTTTTATTTCATTGTACGAAACATCAAGCATCATGTTCAACGACCTCTGCCCTGCTGTTTGTCATATGAGTAAGAATCGGATCCAGATTCCTTCTCCTCAGTTGATTCATATCTTTAGAGAGATTATCAACATTCCTATGAACGAGAAAAACTGAAGGCCCTCTTCCATTAACACCACAAACATCATGGTTTAATCCGCCAAGCAGGGCACCTGGAAGATAATTTCCGGATATTTGGCCCATATAGTAGCCATTGGCCACTGCAATCAACTCCATATTGTCTATTCTGAGGATACTGTACATCCTCTCATAAACAGATTTGAGCCATGAAAAATCAGCCTTTCCGAAGGAGGAACTTCTCTCTCCGGGCATTCCTGGTATGATTATAACAGGGATATTTTCGACAGGGATTCTTTTTTCAAGGTTTTTGTGAATATTATCTGTCATGCAGAGGCCCCCAAGAATGCTGGCTGCAAGATCATCAGTTGCACCAGTGGCAGAAAGGCTCGTTTCCAAAGAAACCTCACTTCCAATTTTCAGGAATTCAGAATCATCCAGTTCTATGTTATTATATGCTGCATATGCCAGCAGTATGCTTCCCACCAGGGCGCTGCTGCTCTTCAGTCCCTGTCTCTCTGGAATGCCTGAGACTACTGAAATGCTGAAATTCACGTCTCCACCAAGCCTGTCAGATATGGATTTGACGATGTATTCAAATTCACCAGGGCTGCCATCGGGTTCTATGCTTGTGGCCAGGGGTATTTCAAGAGCCACAGAAGCGCCCTTCCCGCAAGGAAAAGCACTCACCACGGATATTCCTCCATGGACAGTTACAGTTACGCTTTTTCTGCCCATTTAATCACCTCTTCACTTACCCTTTTAAACAGATCATCCGGTGGATAATCTCCAAAGGCAATCCTGTAAGTTTCCCTGGCCTGGGAAAAAAACATTTCTCTGCCGTTGAAAGCCTTTCCACCATTTTTCACTGCATTTCTCATGAATTCTGTCTCCCTGTTCTGGTAAGTAAGATCTATAGCCAATGCCCTGCTTTTGAAATGTTTCCCTTCCAGCGGGGATTTGTCTCCCGTTCTCATTCCCAGGGAAGTACAGTTTATGGCAACATCGAATTCCGATTTAGTTTCATAGTTTTCCAGTAAAATGCTGGAAAACATGGTTACACCATTATACCTTTTTTTGGTGGATTCAGGATCCCTTGTGAGAATGTGCACACTGGCCGGAGAATATTCTGTAAGGACGGTATAGAGAACCGTTCTGGCCAAACCACCAGATCCGCAGATTGCAATATTCCTGCCATCCAGTTCAATGTTTCCGGATTCCAGTGTATGCTTGAAACCCAGATAGTCTGCGTTATGGGCGATGAATCCTTCCCCGCTCCTCACTGCAAGATTGGTGGACCCGATTTTCCAGACCTCAGGAGAACGGTTTGGGAGATAGATTAATGACGCCTCCTTGTAAGGGGCAGTAATGTTCATTGCATGGAATGGGCTCAGAGCAGGATCAAGTATCCGTGGTAAAGAATCTCTGGAAACGTTGGCAGCCACGTAGATGTTCTTTTTATTTTCATATCTGAAGAGCCTGTTGAAAAGAAATTCACTCCATGATAAAGATACAGGATCTCCTATCAGACCTAACAGCATTTAACCCACCATTGCCTTTTCTATTTGGCTCTTTAAATCTTTAAGTTTCATCCTGACAATCTTTGAATTTCCCGGGGATGTGACTACAGGGAGATAAATATCGTCACCATTTATTTTCTTGTCATATTCCATATGGGTTAAATCTGTCACAATAATCGAATCAGGTATTTTGGTTGGAATGCCTAGTTTTTCGCCAAGCAGCCTGATCTTTTCAGGCACTGTATTTTCAGTGAGGCCCATGGCAGAAGTGACGGTAGACTCCATGAACATTCCCATCATCACTGCTTCACCATGGTTTATCCTGTTTTTTGAGGAAGATTCAATCCAGTGTCCAACTGTGTGGCCAAAATTAAGCAAACTCCTGGTCCCAAGTGTATCATAGGGATCCAAGGAACATATTTCTGCTTTAATTCTTGCATTATGAATGATAAATTCCTCCAGGAAACCTGGGTCTTCAAAGTTGTTTTTATCCAGTTTATCTATGATCCATCTGTCCTTAATGAAACCGTGTTTGATGGCTTCCGGCAATCCCGCCATAATCAGGGGAGTATTATCTTTGATAAAGCTAGTATCTGCAACAATCCTGGAAGGATTCAGGAATGTACCGGCCATGTTTTTCACGCCGTTGAGGTTTATTCCGTTCTTCCCCCCGATGGAGCTGTCGATCATGGAAAGAAAGGTTGTAGGGATTGCTACCAGATTCATACCCCTCTTGAAGGTTGATGCAACGAATCCAGCCAGATCCCCCACGGTTCCACCCCCAATATATGCAAGGGTCGAATTTCTCCCAGCCCCGTTCTCCATTAGCCAGGACATTACCCTGCCATAACTTTCAAGGGATTTTGCACTTTCACCATCATCAATAATCAAAGTTGATTCTTTTGGAAGCCCCAGGACTTTTCCGTATTTGGATTCAATATTTTTCCCGGTAATGAAATAAGAATTTGAAGATCCAGAAATCGTCTCACGGGCAATGTCTGTACCTGTTTCATACTGGCACGTTTGTCCGTCTATTGTAAAACTGAAAAGCAAGGAATATCCTCTAACGATTTATTCGTTAAAGAAAATGTTTACGGATAAAAAAAGGTTTATGCCCTTGCAAGGGCAGATAGTGATGTAATCCTGTCGTTGTTTTCAATGCCGTACCGTTTTACCTTTTCGATGTCCACTCCCATTTTTATGGCTTTTTTCTCTATGAATTTGAGCATGAAGTATCCACCGGTGGAGATGATGGTGCCGGTCCCCGCCCTTGAAAGCAAACTCCCTTCTGTATCCCTGAACCCATCTCTAATGGCCATTTTTGCAAGGTGTCTGTAGGCGGCATAATATACAGACATCATGTCCACCGTGAGCATATTTGTGTTAAGGGATCTGGATTTTATTCTTCCAAGTGGAACATTTACCAGGGGTGTTGCAGTGAATTCGAAGTGCCTGTCATTTACGTATGAATTGCTCAACCTGTTTATCATTTCAATGGTTTTCCAGTTGTCTTCAGGCGTTTCTTCAGACTGGCCCACCTGAAGGGTAAAAGCAGGCCTCCAGTAGTTCTGTGTTTCCACATTAACACCTTCCCACACAATGTCCTGCCAGCTGCCGTCAGGGCCTATCCTCAGTGGCAGTGTTTTGTTTGGCATATGTTTCCTGGCAAGTTCATCACTTCCAGTTTCCACGCCTGTCTGAAGGCCTATCCAGTTTCTGGGGCCCGACTTTAATATTTTTGAAAGTTTCTCCATCATTTCAGGGTAACCCGCTGGAATAGAAATTCTTCCGTGAGTGGGGTTGGATGACACAATCCCTTTAATTCCCATCACAGCAGTGAAAAGTTCGCTCAGTGCATCTTCATTTGGTGCAAACATATTCCCATGCCTGTATCCAAAGGCTTCATCTGAATGCAGCCATGCATTTGTCATGCCTGCATCCCTGTTTATTTCTATCTCTTTTACTATATCGCTGATTTCAACATATCTGAGAGGCCTCAGTGTCACCTCGCAGAAATCGCAGCCAACACCACAACCCCTCATGATCTCCACCATACCTTTTACAGAGGGATTCACTATGGTTGGAATATCATCCAGTTTAGGATATGCTGCTTTTGAAATTCCCCTTGAAAGAAATAATGGATCTGACTTCTGTATCCTCCTGAAGCTTTCGTCATATGAAGTATATCCTTCCCTGAATATGCCTTTATCAAGCGCATTCTGGGAAATCTGATCAAACAGGAGAGGTGCTATGTCATCTGCCTCACCCTGGAAAACATAGTCGAATTTGTATTTCTCAATCTCATCCCTCAGGATGGTGAACTCCCAGACGCCGGGCCCGCCTATGAGCAATTTTGCCTTTTTTCCACGTCTCGCGTTGTTGATCCTTTCCATCAGGGTATCCCAGTCCCTCCTTACCCATGCATCCAGATTCCCGCCAAATAATGCATAATAAGACATGGTGGTCGGCCCGATGCCAAGTGGATCCATGGTGGTGACACCTATGATTTCTGTATCATCTTTAATGAAATCTTCCAGATGATCTTCATGTGCAACCGCAACTTCTTCTTTAGGGAATCTTGTAAGCAATGCTGCCTCCAGTTTCCTCAGCGAGTAAGGGGCAAAGAGTGCTTCTCCACTGGGTTTAGCGGGAGGGACGGCTCCTCTTAGAAATTTATAGATTCTTTCGGGAACTGCTCTTCCAGGAGCACAGGGAAGGAATTCAAGCAGGGGGAAATTACGGTACTCATAGCTTAATGTGCTGTCCGAAATAAGTACAAATCTTGTCATTTCTACTTACTTATCAATATTTATTTCAGGTACAAAAACATTTATTGTTGATTCAAAAAATTTAAATGAGATAAACCACAAAGGTGGTTTTAAATTGTTTTTCAAGCTATGGCGATGTTGAAATATGTGTGGAAAATCAATCCCACCACATATGTGATTATGGCAGCAAGAAGGGAAAGAACTGCAGCCCTGGAAGCAGATTTCAATATTGGTGTATTGAGTGCCACAGCAACTATGGCATTGCTGACACCCTGTACAATTACCACCAGTACGATAGCAATGATAAGTGAAAAGATGCCCAGTGGGAAAAGGAATGGTGCTATGGGGAATATTGCTCCAAAAATATAGGACAATCCTGTATTCAATGCAGATTTCTTGGACTTTCCACTTTCCTCCTGTATGGCTTTAAGCTTGGAATCTCCCAGGTGATCATCTATAACGCTTTTCTTCTTTATGGTGGTGATTTTGTAATCGCTCTCTGAGGATCTTGAAAGATATGCACCCAGGCTCATGCTGATGGTTCCACCAATGGCCACAACAAATCCGCCAAGTGCTACAAGGAAATTGCTGCTTAGAATTCCGTAAAGGCCTGCAATGGCAGCAAGCACTTCCACAACACCATCACTTACGCCATAAATGAATGCCCTTATGTGTTCAAGGGCAACTTCCTTGGAGGGACTCATATCATCAAACAGTTTTTCGTGGCTTACTTCATCTTCAATAATTTTCCTGAGGCCTTTAATTGTATCCTCATCCTTGGTTATTTTCAGGTATTCCCTGTAACTAATGATGCTTTCAATCTCACCTCTTTCCAGGAGGTTCACAGTAAGGTTTAGCCCAAGTATTCTGAATAAAAACAAGTATATGCGAACCCTCCATTTCCTGTAATGAATCCTGTCGACACTTCCACCTGAAGCAATGATTTTATTTTTCCAGTATTCAGAGTGTTCCTTTTCTATTTCTGAGAGTCTGATCAAATCCTGGCGTGCTTGTTCACTCCCGATTCTTCTTGAAAGTCTAAGGTAAAACTCCTGGTCTGTAATCTCGTCTCTGTAAAATTCAAAAAGGTAGTTATCCAGACCGTCCGATGACATAAATTCCTGATTCACGAATTGTATTTATAATATATGTACGAAATTCGTAAAACTACTTCGATTTTCATTCAAAAATCTATATATAAACCTACAAACTCACAGTATGGTGAGTTTTTTGCAGGAATCTACAAAGAATCAATTTGAAATGAGAGTGAACATAAAGACCCTTCCACCGGGACCAAAGGCAAAGGTTATTGTGGATGAAGACACAAAGTATCTTGCCACCAGCACAAAATCCCTTCCTGTAGTGGTCAGAAGGGGCAAAGGAGTATACGTTGAAGATGTTGATGACAACGTTTTCATTGACTTTGCAGCAGGAATTAGTGTCAACAACATGGGGCACATTCATCCATACATTACAGAAAAGGTTCAGGAGCAGCTATGGAAGCTCTGGCATTTTGCAGGGACAGATTTTTACTACAAAGAGCAGGTTGATGCAGCTAAAGCCATAGAGTCTGTTGTTCCTGGGAAATTTGACAAGAAGGTTTTCTTCACAAACAGCGGTGCAGAGAGCAACGAGGCAGCAATCAAGGTTGCAAAAATTAACAAGAAAAAACAGGGATTCATCGGCTTTATCGGTGGATTCCATGGCAGGACACAGGGAGCACTATCCTTTACTGCTTCCAAAGGAATCCAGAAAAAAGGGCTGTTCCCCAGTATGCCCGGTGTTGAACATGTGCCTTTCCCGAATCCTTACAGGAATGTTTTCGGCATTGATGGATACGAGAGTCCTGAGGAACTGGAAAACCTGTCCATAGATTTTATTGAGAAATACACCCTGAAGATGTATGCACCAAAAGAGAACATGGCCGCATTCATAGTGGAACCAATCCAGGGTGAGGGCGGATATGTGGTACCACCAAAGAACTTCCATAAGAGGCTAATGAAACTTGCACATGAAAATGACATGCTCGTTATCATGGATGAGGTCCAGTCCGGATTTGGAAGAACGGGTAAATGGTTTGCTTCAGAACACTTTGGCGTTGAACCTGATATCATGTCACTGGCCAAGGCAATTGCAAATGGAATACCCATGGGCGCAACCGTTTTCAGGGCAGATCTTGATTTCCCGGAACAGGGGCTTCACTCCAACACTTACGGTGGAAATATTCTGGCCTCAGTATCATGCAAGGCAACCATAGATGCAATGAGGAACGAGAAAGCTGTGGAAAACTCAGAGAAGAGGGGGCATCATCTCAGAAAGAGGCTTGAGGAACTGAAAGAAAGGTACGATGTGATCGGAGACGTGAGGGGCCTGGGACTTATGCAGGCAGTGGATTTCGTCAAGGACAGGAGAACAAAGGAACCTTTCACAAAATTCAGGGATAAACTTGAATACAAAGCCTTCCAGAATGGAATAATTGTCCTCGGTACCGGAGAAAGTGCCATAAGGCTCATTCCACCCATTATCATCACAGACGAGCAGATTGATGAGGGAATTGATGCTTTCGAGAAAGGAATTAAGCAGTCACTCTGATTCTTTCAGGTACTGCAAAAGGGAGTGAAGTGGAAAACCCCTTTCCCACTTCATAACAAAATTTTTATTTTTCGTGATCTCAATTTCAGGCAATATTCCGTATAATCTTCTGGCATTTCCCCTGGGATTTCCAGGCACCCTGAACACCATCCATGGATCGCCCTCGGCATTTTTCAGCCTGAATGCATACGTAAGGAAAAGTCCTGATCTGCTGCATTTTTCACCGACTCTTTCGGCCTGTTCCTGGTTTTTTCCAGATGAGGAAGAAAAGGTGAGTACCGGGAACTGGGAACTCTTGACCTCTATTACCATGGAAATATCATATCTTGTGGCTACAATGTCTGCACCCTTGGAGCCGGCAGCCCTTGTAACGTAGAATGGGTTGTTCTCCATATGATGGTAGGATTCCCTGGAGATAAAGTCCAGTTTCTTTGATACCCTTCCTATGACCTTCCCGTTACCGGAAAGGATAGCCATCAGTTCTCTTTCATAGATGCTTCCATTCAATATTTCTGTAATTCTTTGCCATATTCAAATATTCTTATTATGCAACATCCTGGAAAAATGAAATTTTTTAAAATGATCATGTGTTCTGTATATAACTGTGGAAAATGTTAAATGTGCCAATATTCTCTTCTTCCATGGACACTTCCCGGGAAATAGTCTACAATCCGCCTATGGAAATAATCGAAAAAAGCAATCTTGAATCCCTGAGGAAATACATGGGATTAAAATCCATTAAAGATCTTTATGACTTTGCTGATCAGCATATATCCGAGTTTTATGACAGGTTGCCGCAGCATCTGGGAATTGAATTCTTTGAGAAATATAAAAAAATATCCGAGTCATTGAACGGGAAGGAACACACAAAATGGTATATTGGCGGTAAAATTAACATTGCATACAACTGCGTGGAGCGTTACAAAGAAAGCAAAGCCGTGGCCATAAGATGGGAAGACGAATCCGGCACATCCGGTTCCATGACCTATGCTGAAATGGACAGGAAAGTCGGAAAACTTTCAGGTGGACTGGTGAAGCTTGGAATAAAGCCCGGGGACAGGGTGGGAATATATATGCCCATGAACCCGGAGGCAATTCTTGCCATGTATGCCATCATGAGAATCAATGCCATTGCAGTTCCAATGTTTTCCGGATACGGAAGGGATTCTGTCCAGATCAGGGTCAGGGATGCTGGCATAAAGTACATTTTTACAGTGGATTCTTACGCAAGGAAGGGAAAGAGTATTCCCATGGCATCCACCATCAGGGATATTGAGGGAATCACACTTATAACTCATGGCAGTCCCGGGAATGGGGACATTAACTTCAGCAGTCTCATGGAAGATGGAAATTATACTGAATCTGCACGATCTTCCTCGGAGGATCCCGCAATTATGCTCTATACTTCGGGAACCACAGGAAAGCCTAAGGGGACAGTGCATGTGCATGGAGGATCTTTCATAAATCTGGTGAAAGAGGTTCATTATTACGTGGATTTCAAGAAAGATGACACCATTTTCTGGATAACAGATCTGGGATGGATGATGGGCCCATGGGAAATCATGGGTGCAAATGCCCTCGGTGGGACTCTGTTTCTGTACAGTGGTGCTGTTGATTTTCCCAATGATGAAAGAGTCTGGGACATGATTGAGAGGAATGGGATCACAATCCTCGGGCTGTCACCAACCTTTGTCAGAACCATGAAAGCTCATGGCATCAGCAGGCCCTTTAAAGGAATAAGGGCCTTTGGCTCCACCGGTGAACCCTGGGATCCGGAAGCATGGCTCTATCTGTTCAACGTCCTGGGAGAAAAAAAGGTGCCTATATGCAACGTTTCGGGAGGCACTGATATCATAGGATGCTTCCTTGCCTCCACCCCCGTGACACCATTGAAGGTTGCATGCCTGTACAGGGGGCTTGGAATGGGGATAACTGTAAAGGATCAGGATGGAAAGGATGTCTACAACCAGGTGGGTTATCTTTGTGCAAAAGAGCATCTGCCCTCCATGACCAGGGGAATATGGGGGGACAGTGAAAAATACATCAGTGCATACTGGTCGCATTTTCCAGGGACATGGTTTCATGGAGACTGGGCTATGATGGAAAAAGATGGTTATTTCTATTTATTTGGAAGATCTGACGATGTCATTAAGACTGCAGGGAAGAGGATCGGGCCCGCAGAGATTGAAGGAGTGGCTGACATGGTGAAGGGTGTGACTGAATCCGCCGCAGTAGGCATCCCAGATCCTGTGAAGGGAGAAACCATTGTAATATTCTATACAGGCCTGGCGGGAAATGATATTGGAATCAGGAAGGAGATTGAAAAGAGCATTGGAAAGTCCTTCACTCCAAAATATGTAATTCATGTTGAAACCCTGCCAAAAACCAAGAACGGCAAGATAATGAGGCGAATCATAAAATCAGCTTTTCTTGGGGAAAATCCGGGAGATATTACAGGCCTGGAAGATCCATCCATCATTAACAAAATTGAGCAGATAGGAAAATCACTGATAAAAAATTGATCGGTGAGCCGTGACAGAACCTGACATGAGTTACATGTCATGGTTTAACTTGAAAACTCTAGCAAAATCCCTTCTTTTTTGGACCATAAATATGCAACCTGTTGCATAGATAATTTAATAAACAATTATGCATATTGCGCTGATCACAATGGGTGTCCTCAAAAGAACTACCCTGATCCGTGCGCTCCAGAATGTGTATGGGGCCAGGGGAGTTAGCCATGTGGATGTAATAGCGTTATGCGATTTCATCCTGGCATTCTTCGGATATGAGGATTATGTCCTTGACAACGTACTCTCCTCACCCGAAAGGGATGCATTCTATGATCTGGAAGAATCCGGATTCCTTAAAACACAGAGGGAAGAGTTGACGCTTCCCAAGGGAAAGATATGGAGGGTAAATCTCTGGAAATTAAAAAAAGAAGAGATAGACCACATGTCTAAATCAGTCAAGGTGGAAGAGGAACTCCAGGAGAAATACGAGAATATTTTCAAGCAGATGGAACAGAATGAGGAAATGAGGAACCAGAACTAACGTCCAGATAATTTTTTCATCAGTGCAAGGGCGATGGCAGACACTGCAATGGCAGCTGCAAATCCGTATTTCGGGCTGTCGTATACAAGGTGGTGAATCGGTTTTTTGTACGGGTCATAGTGATCCAGATGAATCTCATACCTGTCTTGGAATTCCACCACGTGTACACTTTCATCTCTCCCTTCAATGCTGCTTCTCCAGTCAGAAACCTGGCCCTTCATCTCTCCCAGTGATCTGGTAAAGAGCCCGGATTCTGAAGGGTGGGGAATTTCAAAGCCATTCGCATCAATCTTGTAAATGACATCCTCTTCCCTGCCCATTGCATCGGAGATTGCTTTTCTCCAGAATGAGACAGGGTTATACTTCATACGTTGATATTTAGGATTTATAATTAACACTTATGCTCACAATGACAAATTTAAAAATTTATTATCTTCGTTGTTAATTCATACTTATGGATAGAACAGTGGTTATTGCAGGAGCTACAGGATCCATAGGATCATCTCTTGCCAAAAGACTACATGAAACAGGAAGAAAGCTCATAGTGGTTTCCAGAAACGTTGAAGATGCAAAGAAATCCGTTCCATATGCTGACACCTTCTGTAAGTGGGATTTGTCAAAACCCGATATGCTGACGGAACATTGTGAGGGGGTGGAAGCTGTAATTAATCTGTCAGGCGCCCCAATATTTGCAAAATGGAAACGCGGATATGAAAATGAGATAGTGAACAGCAGAGTTTTGGGAACCAGGTATATTGTGGATGCCATGAAAGGTTGCAAGAAAAAGCCTGCTGTTTTCATTAATGGCTCTGCAGCAGGATATTATGGCTATTCCGGTGGAGGAGAATATACAGAATCATCACCACCTGGAAATGATTTCTGGGGAGACCTGGTCAAAAAATGGGAAGAGGAGGCAATGAAGGCAGAAAAAGCGGGCATAAGGACAGTGTTGATCAGGACGTCCCTTTTCCTCAAAAAGTCGGAAGGGGCACTGGGAAGCCTTGAGCCATACTTCAGAAAAGGATTGGGAGGGTATGTTTCACCTGGAAGCCAGATGTTTCCATGGATTCACTGGGAAGATCAGATATCACTTATCATAAATGCCATAGAAAAAAAGTCCTTTTCTGGTGCAGTAAACAGTGTAACCGGCTCAGTCTCATCAAAGGATTTCTCCACCGCCATAGGAAAAGCCATGGGAAAAAGCTCACGACTGCCCATACCTGGATTTGCAATCAAAGCCCTTTTTGGTAAAGCCTCAGTTCTGGTCACAGGCAGCCAGGTAATTAAAAGTGCAAGGCAGGAAGAACTGAATTTCACCCCGAAATATACCACCATTGAACAGGCAATGGAGGAAATATACGGGAAAAAACAAAATTAGGCATTTCCACCGCCCATTACAATGTTATACATGTTGAAAAACATCCCCTTATTTTTCATCAATGACTGGAAATCGCCATTTTCAATGATTCTTCCCTGATCAATCACCACAATCCTGTCCACCAGTGATATCATTGAGAATCTGTGTGTGATCAGAATCAGTGTTCTCTCTTCAGTGAATTTCTCAAGGCTTGCGAATATTTCCCTTTCAGAGAATGGATCGATGTTGGACGTGGGTTCATCCATGATGAGGATTTCAGGCCCCCTGATTAATGCCCTTAAGATTGCAATGGCCTGTTTCTGCCCTTCAGAAAGGTTTCTCCCAAGCTCACCCGCATCAGTGTTCAGGCGATTCGGCAACCTGGAAAATATCCTGTCCAGCCCAAATTCAGTGGCCAATTTTTCAATATCATGATCAGTGGCATCCTTCCTTGCCACCCTTATATTCTCATATAGGGTTCCCCTGAAAAGGAATGGTTCCTGTAACACTGGAATGATTATATCCCTGTATTTTCCAGTGAGGATATGTTCTGTATTTTTTGCATCGAGGAGCAATTCACCGGTCCCGGGAAGGTATAATTTTAGCATCAGGTTGGACAGGGTTGTTTTTCCAGCTCCTGTGTGCCCCACTATCCCGATCCTTTCACCTTTCCGGATGTTGAGGTTAATGTCATTCAGGGCAGCTTCACCGCCATAGCTGAATGATATGTTATCCAGGTTCAATGATGATGCAAAGGTGTCCACAGGTATTGAGCCCTCAGGGATGTCCTCCTTTGGACTTTCAATAATTCCATATATCCTGCCTGCACCCACAATGGAAGACTGATAGGCATTGTATAGCTGTGAAAGTTGGGTAACCGGGTCAAAAAATTCCTGAACGTAAAAGATGAATGAGACCAGAGTTCCAATATTTATGAGGCTTGCCTGCAGATCAAGCACTCCCTCGTAAATAACAATGGAAATCCCTATGAACTCCATTATCCTTATTACTGCACCATAGGCTGATGAAAGTTTGGAAGCCTTGATGTTTGCCTGAAGATTATCGGTGTTAAGAGCATCAAATCTCTCATTGACATAATCCTCCACATTGAATGCCTTGATGCTCCTGATGGAATTTATATTTTCAGCAAGATTGCCTGTAATGGCAGCTATGGTTTTTCTTGTCCTGAGATAATTCTCCCGCACTTTTCCCTGCAGAGAAAGGGTAAACACTGAAAGAACAGGCAGCATTACCAGCGCATACAGTGTCAGTGAAACATTCAGATATAGCATTACAGCAATGGAAAGTATTACTGCAGAGAATCCTGAAATTACCTGTGGAATCTGGAAAGTAAGGAAATCTCCTATGGTCTCAGCATCATTTGTTATCCTGCTTATGAGAAAGCCTGACTTCACCTTGCTGAAGAAAGAGATTGGAACCCCATGAATGCTCTCGAAGGATCTGTCCCTTAACCCCTTGACCGCCAGTTGGGATATCTTAGTGGTGTGGACAATTCTGAACCGGTTGGCCACCATCTGTATAAAGTAAAGAAGCAGGAAGATGAAACCAAAGAATACCACTCCTGGAAAGTTTCCACCTGCCATGGCATTGACTGCAAAACCTATGGCAAGGGGGTAGAACGCCATTGAAATGGCTGCAGTCACCACAGAAAGCACCACTATGGTGAAGCTTTTTCTGTCCTTTGCAACGTCAGATATAAGTCTCTTCAGTGAAGCTGTGGCCCCAAGAGTATGAATATATCGTTCCTCCTCTTTTTCATAATCTTCTGTCACTGCTCATCACCCACTGAAAAGAGGCTCATGGCTTCTTCTGCCTCCAGCCTGTTCAGGCTACCTTCCACAAGAATATAACTTTCCATAGCATACTTAAGTGCTGAATATCTGAGAGAAACAAGAACCACTGTTATATTAGTGATATTTTTCCCTATTTCCCGGAAAATGTTCAATTCTGTTTCTGGATCAACGCTGGAAGTGACATCATCCAGTATTAGGACTGAGGGTTCAGTCACCAGAGCCCTGGCAATTGCAAGCCTCTGTTTCTGGCCCCCTGATAAAGTGATACCTCTTTCACCTATCATGGTATCATACTTTTCTGGAAGAGTTCTGATAAAATCATCAAGCATTGCAATCCTGGCTGATTTTTCCACCTGAGCCTGATTAATTCCAGGTCTTCCGAATGTAATATTTTCAGAAATTGTCCCAGAAAGAATATTGATTTCCTGTGGAACGATGGATACATTTCTCCTCAGGGTCTCCAGAGGGATATCCCTGACGTTTGTGCCTCCTATGGAAACATAGCCTGAAGTAGGTTTATCCAGTGCTGGAATAAGATTTACCAGAGTGCTCTTTCCAGTGCCAGTTTCCCCGGTGATGCACACAAAGGAACCTGCAGAAAACTTTGAAGATACACCCTTAATTATTTCACTTTCTCCCCTGGTAACTGAAACATCATGGAATTCTATGCTATTCTCTGAGGGAAAAGTTCCCCTGGTATGGAGATCTTCATTGTGGGAAGGGTCAAGGACCTCCTTAATTCTCCCAATGCTGGCCCTGGCATTCTCTGAAAACACGATAAGTCTTCCCAGGGAAGTCACGGGCATGGTGACGAGGTTGAAAATATTCACTGCTGCCACGAGGTTTCCAACTTCAACTCCTGTAATGACGGAAACATATCCTCCATAGATGATCACCCCGGTAGCTGCAACACTGATAATGAAAGGCATTATATTATTGTAAAAACCCCTGAGATATGCCACGTCCATGTACTCACCATAGTAGTTTCCGGTGACATCCATGAACTTTCCAATCTGTTCATTTTCCAGGGAATATGTCCTTACAGTTCTCTGTCCTGCAATATCCTCCTGCAGTTTCTCATTCATCTCACCATAAAGTCCCCTGATCTTTCTCCAGTGAGGTCTCTGTTTCCTCTGGAAAATTACACCAATGGAAATGAGTGCAGGTACAGTGGCAATGAAAAATATTGCATATATGTAACTGAGAAAAAGAAGATAAATGAAAGCAAATGCAATCATCATTAATGTAGGGATGAGCATGGACAGTGTGTTCATGAGGAAATTTGTGGTGGCCTGCACGTCCATGGTGGTCCTGGAGAGAAGATCCCCCGATGTGCTGCCCTGGAAGAAAGGAATCTCTTTCATGGTCAGGCTGTCCACTACCTTCTTCCTGAGATTGTATGCGTAATGCTGGCTGGAATACTGTGAACCAAAGTTAACCACAAAGGTGGCCAAAGATGAAATCACAGCCATTAATAGTATAAGTTCAATAAAATAGTCCAGTTCTGAATATATTCCTGACTGGATGGCGTTTACAATGTTTCCAATGATCACTGGGACGTAAAGTCTTGTGGCCGTAGTGATCATGGCTGCTAAAATAAGGAGGTATATGGTTTTCTTCTTTTTCCCGAGATAACTCATGGAAAATAGTAATGGTTCAAAAACTCCACTGCTTTTATTTATTTTTTTTGATTTCAAGATATCGGTATATGCAACTGTATTTTAACACTTTTGAAGAAAATGAGGGTAAATCGCATAGGAAAATTGCACTATAAACTTCAATCCGGAAATAACACTATGGCGTTCATCTGCCGGTATTCTAATTATATTTCTATATTTCCCAGGATTATTCCATCAACCTGGAACACATAGTGTGCCGTTCCATGCGCCTTGGAAAAAATGGAAATACTCCACTCCCGGGACTATCATGAAAATTGCAAAGACACAATGGACAAAGGTTTGCGGGGGGAAATCCGAACAATTCGGATTCAACATGAACTTTCACGAAAAGTTACCTGCAGAACTCAAATTTAAAGGCGTTATATCTTTTAATATTTGATTAGCATCGGCATTCAATTCCATTATTGTGAAAGTATCTGGTGCATATGATGCAGGTTATTTTTGAATCGGTTGTTCAGGTACTAGGCATTTTACTTTTTTCCCCACTCATAGCAGGCATCTATGAGAACATAAAGGCCAAAACGGAGTTCAGGAAGGGATCCCCTATTTTACAGCCTTATTATGATCTTGCAAAAAATCTGAGGAAGGAAGCTATCATAAGCAGGGATTCCGGATTTATTCATAGAAAAGCGCCAATGATGGTTCTATCCATAATGATATTGTTGGCATTTCTCATACCGGTGCAGCCAGGTTACACAATATTTGCCCCGCTGGCAGATTTCCTGGGTGGTGCCATGCTTTTTACACTGGCATCAGTGTTGTCCATTCTTGGTGCAATTGACAACAACAGCAATTTTACTGCCATGAGCGCCGGGAGATCAGTCATATTCTCAGCACTTGTAGAACCAACGCTCATAGTTGTCTTCTTTGCAGTTGCCATTGAGACCGGGACAAACAATCCATACATCACTAACGCGGATTTAACAGCGAACAGCTACCTGTTTTTCTCACTGACCCACATACTTGCTTCATTAGCCTTCCTGATGTTCTTCATGTTTGAGACAGGCAAACTTCCAGTCGAAGGCGGAGGATTGTCCGAACTTGGCATGATTGAAGAAGGAAAAATATACGAATATGGTGGTAGGAACCTCTTTTTCATCAGGTATTCATCCATAATAAAGCAATATCTCCTGGGTTCTCTCTTCCTGAACGTTTTCATTTTCCCATGGGGGCTTCAGCCGGGATTCTTAGGTTCAATTATTGACATTCCCATTATGCTGGTGAAATGGCTGGTTCTCATTTTATTGATCATTATTCTTGAGCAGAGCATTGCAAGAATCCGGATATTCAAGATAGTTGATTTCCTCTCACTCTCATTCATTCTGTCATTTCTTTCCGTAACACTATTTGTCGTAGGTGGCTTTTCATGATCAACCCGGAGGTTCTGGATCTCATAATAGCTGCCATGATTCTCACTGCAATATGGGCTCAACTTGGTACATTCATGTCGCATAAGGTCAGGATTGTATCAATCCAGTCCTTGCTTTTGTCATTATATATCATCATATTGGGAATATCAGAGACGGATATCGAACTGGTCACACTTGGTATACTTATCATAATATTGAGGGCATTCCTGACCAGTACCCTTCTGAACTCCAAACTTTCCACACACCAGTTCATTTCCCGTGAAAGATTTGGCGATGCTTCTTTTCTCAGCGTCGTTAGCATTCTTTTCCTTGTATTTTCATTTCTGACATACCGCATACTGTTTACTCCGCTGGGTTATGAAACCATTGGTGATGGCGGCTTTGCCCTGCTTTTCCAGGGACTGTTTCTGATAGGTTCCAGAAAGAGCAAGTTTTCGCAATTCCTTGGATATATCGAAGAGGAAAATGCCATTGTCATGCTTGGTATTGGCATCATATCTATGCCTCTTGTCATTGAGGTAAGCGTGCTTCTTGATGTTCTTGCGCTGCTCATAGTCTCAACGGTAATAATATCAGATAAACCTGAAACACAGGTGTTCCAGGAGATGATGGGATGATGATAGGCGGAACATATGTCATAATCATTATGCTTGCTATTCCAGTACTATCCGGCATATCATTCTTCTTCAGGTACTTCAGGGAAATCTCCATAGCAATGGCTTTAGCAACACTCCTATTCACCACCCTGGTTTTCACTCTTAACTCAGGGACATATTCATACTTTTACCTGAATGAAATAAACAGGTACATACTCATCTGCGTTTCTTCGATCTACGTCTTTTCGGTAATATATGGCACAGGTTATCATAAGAAAATGGGTGAATCCAGGCACCTGAGGGTGCATATGTCAATGATGGGCATGTTTACGTTCACCATGCTGTTTTCTCTGGTCATCAACAATCTGGGTTTAATGTGGATTGGCATCGAAGGCACTACTGCATCCAGTGCAATACTTATAATAATCGAGGGGGAACCTGCTGATATGGAAGCAGCATGGAGGTATATCATCATCGTTTCTGCCGGCCTGGCAATAGCCCTGATATCAATAATCCTCATATACAGGGTTTTTGGCACACTGGAAATAACAACGCTTCTGGTCTCTTCATCACAGCCCTCTCAGATCCTGGTATTGGCTGCCTTATTTGGAATAATAGGCTTTGGAACAAAGGGTGGAATTTTTCCCATGCATTCATGGCTTCCAGATGCGCATGGGCGTGCACCATCGGAAATAAGCGCAATGTTTTCTGCAGTTTTGCTTCCAATAGCAATATATGCAATATATATAATTATTAAAACAATAAATATAACGGCTATTTATGAGGCAACAATCTTCTTTACTGTTATTTCGCTTCTGTTCGTCGCCATTGTCATGGCATCGCAGAGGGATATCAAGAGGATGTTCGCTTATTCCACAATGGAGAACATGGCACTCATTCTCCTTGGTTTCGCACTGGGTGGAATAGCACTCTTTGGATCAATATTGATCATCATGACTCACGCATTTGCAAAAGCTGGCGCTTTTTATTCCAGCGGGAATATTCTTGAAACTTATCACACAAGAGACATGCCTAATATACAGAATGTATGGGGAGAACAGAAGTTTACCTCTTACACCCTAATCATCTCAACTCTTGCCGTTTCCGGGGCCCCGCCTTTTGGAATATTCTTAGGTGAATTTTTCATTTTATCTTCTCTATATTCTCACGGGCTGGGTAGTATCATGGCAATTCTCGTCATACTTCTTGGAATCATATTTCTTTCAGTCAATTACAAGGTTTTGAAGATGGTGTTCAGCGTTGCACCTCCCACATCATCAGCTCGAATTTCCACTCAACAGGTATTAGTTACCGGTGCAACCGTGGCCATTTCATGCATATTCGCATTCCTTTTTATGGTGGGGTTATTATGAAGCAATCCGGTGTTGCACACATCATTGACGGAAATTCATATTACACGCTCGAAAGATTCACAGATGTGCCGGTAATCCTGGCATCAGAAGGATTGAATGGTTTCAAGCACGAGAACTTCTCCAGCACAGACACCGAGAGGCTATCTGTATTCCCATATGGCCCTTCTTCGGGAGGAATGGTGGAAAGCGTATATTTTGATATCCTTACGCAGGGAGAGAAGATTGAGGATGTTAGGTATGATACCGATTTCAAAAACAGGTCAATAAAGATTTCAGGACTGTCAATGAACGAGGGACTGCTAAGAATGGAACGGATGAACGGTGTTCATGCAGCCTCATATTCCACACTATTCTGCCAGATATGCGAAAAAGGCATGAACCTGGATGTTCCGGAAGGGGTTGAACTCCTGAGGGTTGCCATGATGGAGGCAGAGAGGATTTCGTCACATCTCTTTGTGGCCTCACGTCTCACCGGCGGTGCATCACAGAATATAGCACATATGAATATACTGTTGCTCAGGGAGGACCTTCTCAGGGCCATTGCATCCGTGTTCGGGCACAGGTATTTCTTCGGGGTCAACAGGATAGGTGGAATAGGCAGGCCTGTTAACCTGAAGGAATTTGGAAAAAAGGTCAGGCTCATCAGCGATGAATATGTGGAAATATTCAACACGCTGATGGATTCAAGAATATTCATAGACCGACTTGATAAATCCGCTATAATAAAGGGAGAACACAGCTCAGGGCCTGCATTGAGGGGGAGTGGAATAAACAGGGATGGCAGGAATTTTCACAGGTATTATGAAGGTCTTGACTTCAAGGCAACAACCTCCGAAGGAGGCGATGCTCTTGCCCGCTTCATTGTGAGGTCTGGAGAGATTGTGGAGTCAGTTGGGATTATTGAACGCGCAATTTCAAGGATTGGTGAAATAAAGACTGGTTCTCAGGGAGTTCGTGAAGTGGAAGGAACCATTTCAGGAGGGTTCATGGAAACACCATCAGGAGATGCATCAATGCTTCTAAAGATAAGGGCCGATAAAATAGAAAGCATAGGTTTCAGGAGTCCATCTATCCTCAACATGGAGGCGTTTGCCGAATCGATTCCTGCCAGCACATTCGCCGATTTCCTTTTTGGTTACGAGAGCCTCGGCATATGGATATCTGAAATGGGTGATCTTCTATGAAAGCCTGGATATTGCGTTCATTTAAGAAAGGCATAATAACCACCAGATTTCCAAAAGGGAAGAATGAGGTGGCATCACCATGGTCAACGACTCCTGTTTACCGTGACGGAAACGCGAATCCATACTGCCCAACGGGGGCAATCACCAATAAGAAAGTAGATGCGAATCTTTGTATTTCATGTGGCCTGTGCTATCCGGAATTTGAGCCTTCCATGGATGTTCGAGGATCGATATCCCATTTATCGGTTCCCGCACTGAAGAAATCCATAAGGCTGTACTCTATTGATGTAGGAAGCTGTGGTGCATGTAATCTGGAAGTTATGGCCATGGTGAGCCCGCAGTATGATATGACAAGGCTCGGTGTTTCATTCACAAACACGCCACGGCATGCCGATGCGCTACTGGTCTCCGGGGTACTCACACCGGGTATGATGGATCCTCTCAGAAGGGCATACGAGGCAATGGCTGAGCCAAAGATTGTCTTTGCAATTGGTGCTTGCGCCATTTCAGGTTCACTTCTTGGCAAGTCCATTTCTGACGCTCTCAAAATCGATGTAATTGTTCCCGGTTGCCCACCTGACCCTTTCACGATCGTGGATGCGATACAAAAATCCAGGGGGTTGCGATGAATATCATACTTTTAACTGGAATAATAGGATTATTGGTTTTATTGTCGGTGTACAGTAAAAAAGTGGAAAGAATAACCACAATTGCAGGGTCTCTCCTCCTTATAACGGTGAGTCTTCTCTATCTGACAGGATATCTTTCAATATATCCATACACACTAAACCATTTCAAGCTTTCAATCAACCCTCTTTCCGGCTCTTTTCTATTGATCATATCAACAGTATGGTTCATATCCGGTATCAACACGGTGCTTGCAAACTGGACAAGGACAAGGTCATTTTTTGCAAAGCTTCTATTCTTCAGCATACTTGGCACACTGTTTTCAGGAAACTCCTTGACACTGATAGTTTTCTGGGAAACATTCACCATATCTGCAATGTTCATTCTTGGCCTCTATAATAAAAGGGGACTTCTCTCTTCATACGTGTTTCTCTCCATTGGAGAATTGAGTATTATACTCCTTATTATAGGTGCAGCGGTTTCATATGCTTCTGCAGGATCATTCTCGATCATTGCGTTGTTTGAAAATCCCGTTGCCATATCTCTCTGGACTGCAGGGTTTATTGTCAAGGCGGGTATAATTCCCCTACAGATGTCAGAATGGTATTCACTGGGAATGAGTGGCATAGATTCATCCATGTCAATCCTCATTGGAGTCCTGATACCCACCATTTCAATATATTGGGTAGAAGAAGCATGCCTTTCAGGGTTGCAGTTCCAGGCGATGTCGCTCATCATGATCCTCGTAGGGGCAATTTCAATATTCTTCGGGGCTATATATGCCAGTACCTCTGAAAATCCCAGGGTCCTGGCTGCATATAGCACTGTGGAAAACGTGGGTGCCATGATAGTGCTCATCGGGGTTTCAGCACTTTCTTATGCCACAGGGCATTTGAATCTTGGAACTTTTGCTGCGATTGGTACCGTCATATACGCGTTCATGCACGGGATAGGCAAATCGGTAATACTGAGTTCAACAGCATTCAACGCTGATTCATTCAACAGCAAAGAGTGGAGAAGCATGTCAAAGAGCGGCCTGATTATTGCTTCAATATCGATGATGGGATTGTCTCCCCTTGGAGGAGGCATAGGTGAATGGATGCTTCTGGAAAGCCTGTTCATCGCATCGCTTATCGGCATTCAGTATTATTCAATAATAGCGGTCATTGCAGGTGCACTGGCAGCGCTAGGCGCTGGAATATCCGTGGTTGTTTTCACGAAGTTTGTTGGATTTACGGGAACATCTTCCCCGGAAATGAAAGCGTCCCCTGAATCAGGGAAAAATTATGGAATAGGATATCTTCTTATCGTTTTGCCTCTCATAACTCCGCTTCTTTTCATGTTATTCAGTGGGGTTTCTGAAGTAGCATCCGGCAGAAATTTATTCCTGACTGGAGGGGAGATCTTCCCAGACGGATTCACTATATATTCACCATTTAACAGCAATATATTTGGTGTTCTGACGCCTACATTCATAATCATCTCGACAGCTATCATATTTTCAGTTGTATATATCTTCAGGCCAAAAAATGCCAGGGAGGTTGAGGTATGGGCAGGGGGTGTCGAAAGGGGAAGGACTTACAATTCATTTAATTATTCGAACCCGGCAAGAATGACATTTTTCAGGCTCTTTCCAAAGATAGAGGGATATATCAAACATGAATATTCATCACACCGGTTTGACCTGCTTTATCTCACATTCCTGTCGATATTCAAAAAATATGAACGGGCATCAAGATTCATTGCTCTGAAGATAATGAACGGCAACGTGAGGCAATATGTTATGTATATAATGATCACCCTGATTCTTTCCATAATCTTTACACTGTTTACCTGAACCATCCATGTGGAATATGAAAGCGCAGAGCTGATCTAAACTGATCTGGCCAGTTTTCTTTTCACACTTTTTGACCCACCAGATCGATCATGCCATCAAGGACTTTCTCTGCTGTGTTGAGTAAATATTTAAGTGGCATGCATCCTGATATGGATATTTCAGGACTGGATCATGCAGAACTTGGGACAGACGATACAGGAATGAAGATAAACAAACAATTGGAAGTGGAGGGATACCAGAGGATGTGCGTGTGACTAAATAAACCAGGGGGCAAAGGGAGGTGAAAGCGATGAACTGATCAACAATACCGGAAAAAACGGAAAATGATCAGGGAAAAGTCGTGGTATGCAGGTATTTGTTAAACAGAGCAACACAAAACTAAAAAATTAAGAATAATATAATTATTTCATAATGTGATGAAACATTTAGCAGTGGCATCCATTACTCTTTTTCTAATATTCGGTGCATACTCAGCCACACCTGTTTTGAATGTTTCAAATGCAACCTCTTTATACAGTTCCCAGGGGCCTTGGCTTTTTCCGGGTGCTTATCAAAATTATACAATTAGCGGAAATGTTTCATTCTGCGGGAACTCAGACGTGATTACTGGGTATTTTAATTCAACAATTCTACGGTTCGACAGTAGCAATAATTCTATAGAGGCAAATGTCAAATTGTGTGAAGCGGGGATGTCCCTAGGAAATTTATTGTGCAACTATATCGTTTACTATTCCACTACATCATTTTTGGCGTTGAATACAGTGGTAAATGAATCCATTCTATCTCAGATAAATAATGGAAATATGGGGTTTTTCTGTCATATACAAAATGCCAGCAATACGGATACCACGAATGTGGTACTGAACACTAAATTTGGCAGTTTACAGTCTGATCTGATAAATTATGAAGATTGCAACGGAAAACAGATCTATTATATTGATTCCCAGAATGGAATTATATTGAACAGAACAAACACTATAGGGCCCACATATTATAATGGGCATAGGACAATCATTAGAACATACACAATCGACTCCACCAATGTGCCCATGGCCCAGAAAGCAGCACCCTATCCGGTTTTAGCGCTTTCTGTTGGAGTAATTTATGAAATAGCAGAAATTTCTGCAGTTATTTTGGTTGTAGGGGCTGCAATTGGATACGTTAGGAAAAGAACTAAAAGTTAACGCATATTTCCTCAATCGTTTTACCCAATTTTCACAAATACAGAAAATTTTGACAAAATTTAAACTTAGTCACCCCGTCAAATATTCATTTAAATTATGTGTCTGGTGTTGAATTATGCATACGAAATCCGATTAATTGAGAGTGTTGGCCCAGCAATCTTACCGGTTCCGATATCTATGGAGAATGATACAGAACAGGCCTGATCATATTTTACGAAATTTGAGTTGGTGTAATCATAAATGTCATAGAAAGTGAAAAAAAAGGAATCAAGGTTCAGTCCAATAGGATCGGATTTATTGAATTGAGAAGCATTAAAATTAAAAACGCCCCTGACTCCAAAAGAACTTGAATATTTTGAGTAGATGCTTAGAAAACTGGTATTGTTTTCCAGGACGTAAAATCTGTCCATCACGTTATTGGTCAAATTTGTAATATTGACACTTGTATTGCTGTAAAGATCGAAACTTGAATTAAAATTAGCGTTCAATCCACAGCTGATTGTATCTCTAACCTGCTGGTTTAATGTAAGGGAAGGAGCACCATTAGAATTAGTGCTTGAAGAAGTATACTGGTGAATCGCAGTAGACAGTACGACTCCAAGGAGCACCACATAAACAATGAGAATCAGGCATCGGTATAAATTAACCACAGGCAAGTAAATAATTCAAAAAAATTATATAACTATTGTCAAAGATGTAGATTTGTGCCATTTAGAGCATATTTATCCATAGACACAAAAAAATTGGATAAAGGGAAGCAACCCTTTTATTCCAGGATCTGGAAAGCTTTCTTGTCTTCGCCCTGCCTTCCTATCATCCATCCCGGATACATGTCTCTCCCGCTGGTCATTTTATCCAGTGAATCCCTCTGGCTTCTCTTGAGGTTCACATCCACAGATTCAAGATTCTCATTTAGTTGTTCCATGCTCCTGGCCCCGATTATGGCCACATGTCCCTTCTCCACAATCCACGAAAGTGCCACCTGGGAGGGTTTACATCCCTGTTCTTCTGCGATCTTTTTTACCTTTTCAATTATTTTCCATCCCCTGCCTTCCTCAAAATAAGGGAAGAAGAAACCCCTGTCTCCCATCCTGTACCCTTCTTTTGGTTTCTCGCCTTTATGGTATTTGCCTGTAAGGAGTCCACCATGCAGGGGGCTCCATGCAAGGAGAGTCATGTTGCTGTACTTCAGGAAGGGTGTAATCTCGTGTTCAATGTCCCTGTTGAGAAGGCTGTAGTTTAACTGTGCGCTTTCATATCTTGAATATCCCTTTTCCTGTGCCATGGACTGGAGAGTAGCCATCTGCCATGCAGAAAAATTGGAGAGAGCAGGGTAAAGTACCCTTCCTTCCTGGACAAATCTCTCCATGGTGGAGAGTATTTCCTCAAAATCAGAATAGGAATCCCATCCATGGTACTGGTAGATATCCACCCAGCTGGTTTCAAGCCTTTTAAGGCTGTCTTTCAGCGCGATATGCATATGGTGCCTGGAAAGCCCAGACTGGTTTATTCCCTGTCCCATTCTTCCCCTCATCTTTGTGGCGATCATCACCTGTTCCCTGTAAGGGCTGATGGCTTTTCCCAGGATTTTTTCAGAATCCCCTGCATCATAGATATCTGCAGTATCAAAAAGGTTAATTCCCGCGTCAACACATTTCTTAATCATCTTTTCTGCTGTATCAAGTTCAACTCCACTAAGTTTCCACAAATTGCTCCCGCCGAAGGTCATTGCACCCATGGCCAGAGAGGAGACGAATGCTGCTGTCCTGCCATATCTTACGTATTTCATAAATTTACATGACGTTTTTGTATTTCTTTTTTTTCAGAATTTATCTTCTTTTTTCAAAAGGATCTGGTGTTAAAACAGATAAAGCACAAGTGTTATTTATGCTTTCAAGATAGCTCAGAAATGCCGGAAAACATTATGGAACTCATCAGGAATACATATTTCGGAAACGGTGAGTTCAAGCTATATCCTCATCAGGAGGAGGCAATCAAAATCATTGATACAGGAAAGAGTGTGCTTGTATCTGTCCCCACAGCTTCAGGAAAATCACTCATAGCTTATTACGCAATGCTCCGCGCTGTTTCAGGAGGGGGGCGTGCAATTTATATAGCACCACTTAAGGCACTGGTGCAGGAGAAATTCCAGGAACTGAAGGAACTGGTGGGCGGCAGATATACTGTGGGAATAAGCACAGGGGATTACGACGCAGGTGCTGAAATCGTGAGCAGATATGATATTCTTGTCTGCACATCGGAGAAAGCAGACTCCATGATGCACCACGATCCGGATTATTTTACAAACCTTCAGGTGATGGTGGTGGATGAAATACACAATACAGGGGATCCATCCAGGGGCCCCACCATTGAAATGCTCTGCACTGCTGCAATCAGCGTGAATCCTGAAATTCAGCTTGTGGGATTATCAGCAACACTGAAAAATATCGCTGAGATTGGAAAATGGATAAACAGTGAGATAGTCAGGAGTGACTTCAGGCCTGTTCCACTGAGGAAATACATGATATTCAGGGGGAAGGTGCTGGATGAGGATTCACAGGAGGTAGACATTCTGGAGCATGACATCACATCAGTGGTGGAAGACACCATTGAGAAGGGGGGCCAGGTTCTTGTATTCCTCAACACAAGGAAACGGGCAGAGAAATTCAGCCTGGAACTTGCAAACCAAATTGGCAGGATGGTGGAAACCGGATTGAAGGTTCCATCAGATGACGGATCAAGGTATTCCGAAATGCTTTCACAGACTGTAGGGCACGGTGTGGCATTTCATCATGCAGGCCTGAACTCCACCCTGAGATCCTTCGTCGAAGACAGTTTCAGGGAAGGCAAGCTGAAGGTAATCACCGCGACTCCAACACTGGCAGCAGGCATAAACCTGCCTGCAAGAACTGTCATTATCAGGGATCTTACAAGGTTTTCAGATGGATATTCATCCTATATTTCGAACATGGAAATAGAGCAGATGCTGGGCAGGGCAGGCCGTCCAAAATATGACAAATACGGGGATTCCTACATTTACTGCACAAGCCAGGGGGCCATCGGAAAGGTAAGGGATTTCATGGACAACGGTGTGGAACCTGTAATGTCAGGCCTCTGCACTGAAAGGAACATGGGGTTCAACATTCTGGCACTGATCAGTACCGGCCTATGCAGAAACAGGGAAGAAATCAGGCAGTTCTTCAGCAAAACGCTCTACGCCATGCAGAAGGGAGAAGAGGATCTTGAGGCCATGTCTGAGAACATCATCAGGTTTCTCTCAGACAACGATTTCATAAAAATGAACGGGGAATCATTCAGCGCCACAGAACTGGGAAAGATCACCTCCAGCCTTTACATCAGCCCCAGGACTGCTAAGTCCATTATTGATATGCTGGATATGCCGGATCTTACTGAGGAAAATGCCCTGTATCATATATGCAGGACACCTGACATGGTGAATCTTTTTGCAAGCCAGAATGACATGGATCTTGCCTATCAGTTTATAAATTCCATGGGAGAGTCCATGGATGATGAAAGCGATCTCAATGCTGCAAAAACTGCCATGGTCATTCTCTCTTGGATCAATGAAATTCCAGTTCTCGAGATTGAGGAGAAATTCAACATTGGATATGGCGATATTGAAGGGAAGAAATCCACTGCTGAATGGATCAGCTTTGCCGCCTCCCGTTTGTCTGTAAAATACAAAAGAGAATATGCGACCTTCTTTGACATGCTGAGCCTGAGAATGAGGGAGGGAATTAAGCAGGAAATCGTCGCCATCGTGGCCATTCCGGGAATAGGAAGAGTCAGGGCCCGCCGTCTGTACGATGCAGGTTTCAGGAGCATTTCTGACATTTCCAGGGCCAGCCCATCACAATTAGAGTCCCTGAGGGGATTTTCAAATGTGCTTGCACAGAGAACCATTGATTATGCCGGGAGGTTGGTCAGAAGAAATGCCGCAGATTAAGCATGTGCGGGTTGGGAAGATGGAAGCACAGGAAGCCATTGAATCCCTGAGGAAGAATATGAACTTGCTCAGGGAATACCCTGTCACCAGGGATGATACATGGATTTACATACCTGTGAAGGAGGAGTTTCAGTCCCCTGATTCAGTGATGCTTCACAGGGATGAACCAAGGAAAATCATTCCCACTGGACATGCAGGTGGTTTTGATCTAATCGGTGAGATCGCCATCATCCATCTCAGGAATACCGGAAGAATCAGGGATATAATGGAATTTATACTCAGGGTAAAACCGGGGATCAGAACCATCTATTCTGATGGCGGAATCAGGGGAGAACTCAGGCTCAGGGATCTTGAACTTCTTTACGGGCCAGATGATCCCACCACAATTTACAGGGAAAACGGCCTGAGATTCAATGTTAATGTAAAAACTGCATACTTTTCACCAAGACTCTCCACAGAAAGGTATTTGCTTTCCAGGAGGATTAAAAACGGGGAAAGGATCTTTGACATGTTTGCAGGTATTGGCAGTTTCAGCCTAAACCTGGCACATGAATCAGAGATTCAGGTTTTCGCATGCGATATCAATCCTGCCGCTTATGAACTCATGAAGTCAAATATTTCAATGAATAAACTGAAAGGAAGTATAGATCCTTTTAACGGTGATTCCTATGAAAAAATAAAGGAATTAGGGACATTCAGCAGGATTGTGATGAACAATCCCATGATAAAATACAGGGATCTGGAGAAAATTCTTGAATATCTCGACAGGGATGGAATCCTTAACATATACTACATTGAGACGGTGGAAGGCATAGGGTCTGTAATGCATGACATGGAATCACTGGGATTGATCATACAGGACAAAAGGATAGTTCATGGTTATTCCAAAAATATGTTTATGTTTAGTCTTGAATACAGGAAAGTAAGGAAATGAGTCTTGGAAGGAAAATCGGGGACATTACAGGTGAACTGTATGAAAAAATACTGATGGAACAGGTGATGTCAGGTGGCCCCATTCCAAAACATATTGGAATTATCACGGATGGAAACAGGAGATATGCCAGGGAACATGGCATTGATCCGAACAGCGGCCATGTCAGGGGAAAAGACAAGCTGGAGGAGGTGCTGGAATGGAGCATGGAAATTGGAACCAAGATTATCACGGTATACGGTTTTTCCACGGAAAATTTTCAGCGTGATCCCGGAGAAGTTGATTTTCTACTGAATCTTATCAACGACTCTCTCAGGAATTTAATGAAAGACAACAGGGTGGTGAAGAACAGGATCAAGGTGAAGGTCATCGGGAAACTGAACGTGCTTCCCCCGAAACTGGTGGATACCATCAGCGAACTTGAAAAATTCACAAATTCCTATGAGAATTTCAGGTTAAACATTGCAGTGGGCTATGGAGGAAGGGAGGAAATCATGGACGCCATCAGGAAGATTTCCCGGGATTACAGTGAAGGGAAGATCTCCATGGAGGATATAACCCAGGATAAATTCCGTGAATACCTGTATGATGGAACCCTGCCGGATCCGGAACTTATTCTCAGGACCAGCGGGGAGGAGAGAATTTCCAATTTCCTTCTCTGGCAGAGCGCATATTCTGAGCTTTACTTTTCTGATGTGTACTGGCCCGCATTGAAGAAGACTGATTTCCTGAAGGCAATCAGGGCTTACCAGCTAAGGCAGAGAAGGTATGGAAAATAATGTGGATAGGGATCGACGATACTGATTCCAGGGAGGGCGGTTGCACCACCTATATTGGATTTCTTTTGTCCGGGGCACTGCAGAAATATCTCACAGGATTTCCAAGGCTGGTGAGGCTGAATCCAAACATACCATACAAGACCAGGGGAAATGGTGCTGTGAGCCTGCATTTCTCAAAATCTGCAGGAGACAGGATTATTATTGGCAAGAAGGATGGAGAATGGATATTCTCCCGCAGGGACAATGCTGCAGAAGAAGAATACATCCCCGAGGCTTTTACCATCGCAGAGAAACTGGTGGAAGACAACATGATAAAGGGAAACGATCAGACAAACCCTGGCCTGATTGGCGGAACCAGGATTCCCACGGAGTCTTTCTACAGGATGGCACTGGAAAAGATCATTGATCAGAAAATTTCTTACTCTCTCCTGGAGGAACTGGGAATAACTCACAGGGAATGGGGAAACGGGAGAGGTATTACAGGAAGCCTGGCCTCAATTGCATGGAGGGGCAGAAGAATCACATACGAACTGATCTCATACAATTCTCCAAACGGGAAACGCCTTCCTGCCAGGGATAAAAGAATCATCGGGGAAATGTGTGAATCAAGGCAGGATACCTTCAACAACATGGATTCCAGCGGTAAGATTGCCCTGTTTCCAAAGGAAAGAACTCCTGTTGTGTATGGAATCAGATCCATTTCCCATGAAACACTTCTCTCCATACAGGAGGAGATAGGAAGGTTATATCCGGATCTGGACAGGAATTTCCTGATCTACCAGACAAACCAGGGAACAGATGATCACATAATTCATGATCCTGAAATACTGGAGGAGGGTGGTTCATACTCACTGAAGGGAAGGATTGATGGAGTACCGGTGAGGGGAGAAGGCGGGCATATGTCAATTCCATTCAGGCATGAAAAGGGAATCATGAATCTCATGGCATTTGAGCCTTCCAAGTCCTTCAGGAATTTGCTGCAGGGACTCAGGCCCGGTGATCTTGTAAGGGTATATGGATCCTTGTCAAGGGGGAACCTGAAACTGGAGAAAATCAACCTAATGGAAATCTCTGAAATTTACAGGAGGGTTGCTCCAAATTGTTCTGCATGTGGAGGAAAAACCAGGAATACAGGAAGTGGAATTTATCAGTGTGTTTCATGCCACAGAAAGAACATGCCTGCATATAGGAGGGAACAGAGAACCATGGTGAAGGGAAAATATGAACCTCCTGCCTTTGCAAGGAGGCATCTCTCCATGCCATGGAAACTGGAGGGTGCGTTTTCAGCATGAGGATCGCAGTAACCGGCGTGCCTGGAACAGGAAAATCCACACTCTGCAGGGGCCTGGCTGAATCTGGATTCAGAGTACTGGATCTCAATGAGATCTCTTCCGAACTGGGATGTACGCAGGAGGAACTGGTGGATGTGGACTGCCTCAGGGAAAAACTTACCACAGATGGGACGGTGGTGATGGATTCACATTATTCACATCTCTTGGATCCATTCTGTATCATATACATGGAATGTGCCGAGGATGAACTGTTATCCAGGCTTTTGGAAAGGGGGTATTCGCAAGCCAAGATTCAGGGGAATCTGGACAGCCTACTTTCAGGGGATATCTTCTACCAGTGCCTGCAGGTGGTACCTGCCAACAGAATTTTCAGGATAAACACGCAAATTGGTGATCAGGGCAAAAACTTAAAAGAGGCGCATGCGTTCATTGAGGGAATGCAGGTGAAATTCCATGGGCGCTGATTCTTACAGGAAACAGGTTGAACCAGTTCTTTACAGGTTGTCTACAGTATTCTTGCGTTACAACCCTAACACACTTACTGTTATATCGTTCCTTCTGGCTCTGCTGACTGCAGCCGTACTTATCTTGGCCGGAAGGATTTTCCCGTTTTACCTGATAATTATTGCATTCGTTACCCTGTTTCTTTCAGCTTTTCTTGATGCCATGGATGGTTTTGTTGCCAGGCGAAAAAACATCAGTTCCTCTTATGGCGATATGCTTGATCACACCTTTGACCGTTACTCTGATTTAGCGTTGATCACTGGGTTTGCCCTTTCATTGCAGGGAGACATTCTTCTGGGCCTGCTGGCCCTGGGAGGAGTATTCATGGCCAGTTACATGGGGACACAGGCCCAGGCAGTTGGGCTGAAGAGAAATTATGGCGGTGTCCTTGGAAGGGCTGACAGGCTCATACTGATGATTATTGCCATAATTATAGAGGCAGTTTATCCATTCTCATATGTATTTTTCATTCCAATAACCACCATTACCATTCTTCTGGTATGGTTCGCCATTGGTGGCCACATAACGGCAGCCATCCGGTTCAGGAAGACAGTGGCGGATATGAAGGCAAAATAAATTCTATTGCAGTACCGATTCCACTTCCTTCATCAGTTCTGCAGATTCCTTACCTGTTTTACCCTGGACAAATAGCCTTATGATTGGTTCAGTTCCAGATGGCCTTGCAAGTATCCATTTATCTCCGTTCCTGATCTTTATACCGTCTGTTCTGTCTATGCTCCAACCAGTGAAATGCTTTTCAATATTCCCGGAAATGAAATTAAAGGGCTTTTCGGTCCTGATGGCCTTCCTTGTGATAACATATTCAGGAAGTTCTGAAATGAGTTCTGAAAGCTTCTTTCCGGTTTCAGCCATAATATGCAGGATGATTCCAAGGCTCATGGCCCCGTCCCTGCAGTACTGGTGGTCACCGTAAATTATTCCTCCATTCTCCTCACCGCCCAGCCTGGCCTTTTCGAGAATCATGGTTCTGGAAACAATGGGTGCACCGACCCTGGTCCTGATAACCCTGGATCCTGTGGCCTCACAAATCTTGTCCACGGAATCAGAGGAACTTACTGGCGTCACAACTTTCTCCCCTTTCCTTATATGGTGTTTTACAAAGAGGGAGAGAGTCTTGTCGCCGTCAATGAAATTCCCTTTTTCATCGATAAAGACGGCCCTGTCTGCATCACCGTCGTGTGCAACCCCGAGATTAAAACCACCTGATTTCACGATGTCTATGAGGTATCTGATATTTTCAGGCTTTGGTTCAGAGGGTCTTGAAGTGAAGAGTCCATCGGGGTTTGCGTTCAGGGTAACAACAGATGCACCCAAACGGGAGAGTAGTTCAGGTGTGGTCAGGTATGCAGCACCGTTTCCTGCATCGAATGCAACCCTGAGGTTCATCTTCCTGATGGATTCAACATTCACCGACTTCATTATTCCATTGAGATACAATTCAAAGGCTGAACTGTCATGATGCTCCATACCCATATTCTTCCAGCCGGCCATGGATGCACTTCTGTCGTAGTATATGGCTTCAATGGCATCCTCTTTTTCCTTGGCCAGTTCAGTGCCATCACTGTCAATGCATTTTATTCCATTGAATTCTGGAGGATTGTGGGATGCTGTTATTACCACTCCTGGCAGTTGATGGATCTTGCAGTAATATTGAATTGCGGGTGTTGGGAGTATTCCCAGCCTGACTACTTCAGCACCGGTTGATAATATACCTGAAACAACTGAATTCATGATCATGGGGCCTGATAATCTGTTATCTGATCCAATTGAAATTTTTCCACCAAAGAATTGCCCAATGG
>JAKAWY010000045.1 GCA_021816745.1 Thermoplasmata archaeon | reverse complement strand
TTTTGCATTCCTAAGCGTGCAGTCAACTGCTTTCCTGTTTATGTCGCATGCAACCACTTCGTGACCAAGCTTTGCCATGTACACGGAGGTTAGACCGGTGCCGCTGCCTATCTCCAGGCATTTTCCTTTTGGACTGATGCTCTCCATCATCAGGAATGTGTCATCCGAAGGAGGATATACATCCATGCAGGTTTCATAGTCCAAATGAATTCCTTTCACTTCAGCAGAGAACACACAATGAAATTACTTAAGGCATAAAAAACTTGATTCATGCTCTGGATGTCTGATACGCATTTTATAAAAGAAATATTGTCACGGAGACATTATTAAATAAATATGTGGAATATAGAGACATAATGACAACGGTTATCACAAGCCCGACTTTGCTATTTATTCCTGAGAGTGAACTGATCGCTGATTACGTCATATCCTTTGCTGCATTGTTCTTTGTGCTGATAGAATTCTATCTAAGGTACAGGAAGGCAGGCCTGAAGTTCATTCCTTCAATGAAATTTATCCTGAAGAACTGGAGAAGATTCCTTGCACAGGCATTAAATTACGGTGCTTTCCACAGGAAAAATATCAAGAACAGGTACGCAGGCATCATGCACCTCATGATTGCCTATGGTACATTAATCCTGTTTATTGCCACTTCCCTGATATTCCTTTCACATGATTTCCTCAAGCCTTACCTTGGTTATGGCATACTGACAGGGGATTTTTATCTCAACTTTGAGGTATGGGCCAATCTTGGTGGAGTCATACTGGTTGCTGGCCTCATCATGGCTCTATGGAGAAGGGTAAGGAAGAAGATTCCCCTGGATACCATCACCCAGGATTTCATACTCATAGGAGTATATCTTCTGCTGGCCCTGGAAGGTTTCTTCCTGGGAGCGCTTAAAATTTACCTGTACAGGCAGAGTTTCGATTCATACAGATTCATCGAATGGCCACTGAGCTACATATACACTGGATTGAATTCATCTTCTGGAATAGAGTTTTACAGGATATTCTGGTTTGTCCATGTGGCAACCGCCTTTGCATTGGCTGCATATCTGCCATTTTCAAAGCTTTCCCACATGTTCTATTCACTCATTGGAATAGGGGTTCACCAGGACAAGAAAAGAGGTGAAATGTCAACTCCCTTCGTGCTTTCTGAAGCACTGGAATCCGGGAATTTTGACTTCAAGGTTGGATCAAAGACAGTACTTGACCTGTCATATTTCCAGAAAGTGGATGCCATCGCATGCACGGACTGCGGAAGATGCGAAAGGGCCTGCCCTGCTGTGTCATCCGGAACTGATCTTGATCCCAGGGTTGTAGTGCAGAATGTTCAGAGAGTCCTGTGGAATGGAAACGGTGACCTTGTAGGCAATGTAATGACAGAAAATGCAGCATGGTCCTGCACCACATGTCAGGCCTGCGTGGAGGAATGCCCTGTCCTTATTGATCCACATTCCTATAATCTGGAAGTGAGAAGAAATCTGGTCATGGAGAACAAACTCTCCAAGGAAGCATCCACATACTTGGACAATCTTGGGAACACCCAGAATCCCTTTGGCAGTTCAAATGCTGATCGGGACAAATTATTGGAATATGCCCCTAAAATATCACAGGGTGTTGACACCGTTTACTGGGTGGGTTGCATGGGTGCCTTCGATCCCAGGTATAACAAGACATCCCGGGATGTCATTGAATTGCTGAAAAAAGGTGGCGTCAGTTTCGGTCTCCTTGGCTCTGAGGAGAAATGTACAGGTGAGACAGCCAGAAGGATGGGAGAAGAAGGGCGTTTCCAGGAACTGGTTTTACAGAATATTGAAACTTTCAGGAAATACGATATCAAGAACATCATCACTTCATGCCCGCACTGCATGAACACGTTCAGGAATGAATATCCGGAATTTGGGTTAAAAGCAAACGTGATGCACCATTCCGAGGCACTATCAAACCTGCTGGATCAGGGAAAGCTCAAGGTGAAAAAAACAGCCGAAACAGCCACACTTCATGATCCATGCTACCTGGGAAGGATAAACGGGGAGTATGACAGCACCAGGAACATAGTATCAAGTACAACGAACCTGAAGGAAATGGAAAAGAGCAGGGAAAAGAGTTTCTGCTGCGGTGGCGGAGGAGGGAATTTCTGGTACAAGGTGGAAAAAGAGGATTCCATCAGCAAGATAAGGATGAACCAGGCACTTCAGACAGGCGCAAATACCCTTGCAGTGGCATGCCCATTCTGTACTTCCATGCTGGAGGATGCAGGTAGAACCATGTCAGTGGAGGATAAAATCAAAGTAAAGGATATTGCGGAACTCATCAAGGAGAATCTGATAGAATGATTCATATCACTGAGGAAGAGGTCAAAAAAAACCTTCACATGGGAGAACTGATCAGCGAACTTGAAACTGCTTTCAGGGATTATGGCACAGGGGATGCAGAATCATCCGCCAGGAACAGGATTTTCACCGGTACTGGCTTTCTTAACACCATGCCCGCATTCTGGAGGAGGCATGATCTGTCAGGCCTTAAGGCATATCTGGGAAGCGCTGCAGGGGCAAGATTTGTGGTGCTGGTATTCAGGGAAAGCAACATGGATGATTATTTTGTCCTGGATGCTGACAGGCTTGGGCAGATGAGAACAGGGGCACTTCCCGCCATGGTAACTTCCAAAATACCCGGACTGGGAAAAGATCCATCTTTCCTTTTACTGGGTGCAGGCTACCAGGCAGAAACACAGCTTATGGGAATGAAGGAGGCCATGGGTCTTTCTGAGGCACATGTATATTCCAGGACCAGGGAAAAAGCTGAATCTTTCAGGAAAAAGATGGAAAAAGAACTGGGAATAAAGATTCATGTTGTTGACAATCTGAAGAATCTTTCGGATTTCAGGGTCATAAGCACCATCACCACCTCAAAAGAACCATTGATCACACTGGAGAATCTTCCAGAGAAGGTACACCTGAACCTATGCGGTGCCAACCTGAAATTCAGGGCTGAAACATCACCAGAGGCAATTTCCAAAATGGATCTTGTAATTCTGGAGCACCAGGAACAATCCATGCTGGAATCTGCAGAGGTTGAGCACGTTATTGGCACTGAAAAAGCTGTGGAGCTAAAAGATTTCATCCAGGATCCGGTATTTCATGGGAAGAGAAGTGCATTCAAGACCATGGGCATAGGGCTGGAGGATCTGGTGGCAGCGTACATAGTGCTCAGGAACATGGGGCACATCAGGGAGTGATTCAAATTGGAAAAGATCGATCCATGGGGAGTTTCACAGATAAAGAACTACCAGGCCATGAGGGAGCAGTTTGGGATTGACCAGTTCAATTTCAACCTGGAGGGAAACAGGTTTTCGGAACGTTCCCTTCTTGTGGGGCACAGGGATTTTCAACTAATAAAAAGAGCCATGGAGAGGAAGGAAAAATTCTACGCCATGACGGGCCTCATGCCTTCAGGCGAAATGCACCTTGGAAACAAGGCCGTAATGGAAATGATGATCTATTTCCAGAGGAAAGGGGCAGAACTGCACATTGCAGTGGCCGATCTTGAATCCTATGTTACCAGGGATGTGGATCTGGAATCTGCAAAAAATATTGCCATTGAGAATTTTCTGCTGAATTATATTGCCATGGGCCTCAAGCCATGCAATTTCTATTTCCAGTCTGAGAGTTTCAGGATTCAAAAATTTGCGAACGTACTGTCAAAAGAGGTAAATATGTCAGAGATGAAGGCCATTTACGGGTTTGAAGATTCCAAGAAGATGCTGGAGATAAACTCTCCCCTTATCCAGGCCTCCGACATACTAAGCCCGCAGATCTATGGTGAACCTGCACCAACCATTGTTCCTGTGGGAGCAGATCAGGATCCGCACATCAGGCTGACCAGGGATATCTCCAAAAGGTTTTCCTCCCTGAGGATACAGGATTCAAAAGGGACAAGAATCAGCATAGGGGGGAAGGCAGATGCAGAACTGGCTTTTTCTGCTGCAGAAAAGATCATGAAAAAACATGGGCTTGCACAAATCACAAAGAACAGCAAATACAGGACACTGGAATCACCAGGCAGGCCATCTGATCAGGATGCCTTCAACCTAGATCTGGTAAGGGAAGAGAGGGAATTCAATCCCCTGGCTACAGTTCCGCCATCTTCAGCCATCCTGAGGCTGGAAACCGGGATAAAAGGCGGAAAAATGAGCAAATCTGTGCCTGATTCCACCATTTCACTCAATGAGACACCCCAGGAGGCAGGGAAAAAGATCATGAAAGCACTCACCGGGGGAAGGGAGAGCGTTGAGGAGCAGAAGAAACTTGGTGGAAACCCATACAACTGCCCTGTCTTTGAACTTTATATGTACCACCTTTCTGAAAGCGCTGCTGATCTCAAAAAAGTCGAGAATGAATGCCTGTCAGGGACAAGACTGTGCGGTGGATGCAAGAAGGAGGCCTCTGAATTAATGGGAGAGATGCTTACATCCCTGAAGGAAAAAAGGGAATCCTCCAGGCATCTGGTGAAAGAATTCATGGATTTTGGATCAAAATAATAATCCAGTTCATGAAATACTTTTAATTGAAAAAAATTAGCACTTTATAAAATCATGTTGTGCATGAGGTAACCATATGAAATGCTCCAGTTGCGGAAATGAAGCGGTCTACGAAAGCAGGCCCACTGCCTCATTCTTGTGTGCAGGGCATTTCAGGGAAAGTGTGGAAAAAAGATTCAGGCATGAGCTGCGAAAGGAACTTACCATGGGCAGGAAGAACATCACCATCGCAGTGGCCATTTCAGGTGGAAAAGACAGTTCAGTCCTTCTACATCTACTTCACAAAACGCTTTCCATGAGGAGGGATGTAAAACTGGTGGCCTTCACGGTGGATGAGGGAATAAAGGGCTACAGGCCCCCTGGGATAGAATCTGCAAGGAATTTATGCTTAAAACTGGGTGTTGAGCACAGGGTCATGTCCTTCAGGGAAATTCATGGCACTGAGATGGATGAAGTTGTGGCATCCGGGAAATCTGAAGGATCTCCGTGCGCATACTGCGGGCCCATGAGGAGGGACATCATGAACAGGATGTCCATTGATTTTCATGCGGATTATGTGGCGTTGGGAATCAACATGGATGATCATTCACAGAGCGTGATGATGAACGTGCTCCGAGGTGATTTTGGAAAGATGCTCAGGATGGCCCCCCATGATCATTCAGTGGAAGGGCTGGTGCCAAGAATAGTTCCCATGAGGAAGATATACGAGAAGGAGGCGAAGCTGTATGCCATACTGGAGGGCATAGAGCATGATGACGGCTGGTGCCCGTATTCTGAAGGGGCCAGAAGGAACAGAATCAGGGAACTGTTGAGCCAGCTTGAGGAAGAGACACCGGGGACAAAGGCTGCCATCGGGAATTTCTTTGATGAGATGAGGAATGCCTCACCAGTTTCAGGAAAAAAACTCAGTTCCGGAAAATGTGAAATATGCGGCGAACCCTCCAGCGGAAAAATATGCCAGAGCTGTATCAGATCTGGAAAAATGATAAAAAAAATTTAAAAATAAGATTTAAATGTTTTTATGGAGCAGATCCCATGTGCTGTCCAATGGCTGAATATCCTATGTATCCAGAGGCCACTGCTGAGCCGACCAGTGCAATCCAGAACAGGAGCAGAATGAGCAATGTAATGTTCTTCATAACTCCCTTTGATGCATATCTTGAGTAGTCAGCCATCAGGGTCAGAGGGTATGATAGGATACCAACTGCACCGAAGGCCACATACATAAGGAACATGTCAAAGGGTTCTGAAGACTTGTTCTGGAGGTAACCCATCCAGCCGTAATACATGCTGAACACTCCGGAATAGAGTGCCATTATTCCGAAGGTCTGGAGTCTGTGTCCATATTTTACTGTAATTGCAAAGGAAAGAGTAACGATTCCCATTAGCACCAGTGGATCGAAGAACAGGAGATTGTATCCTGCGAATGCGGAATTTGCGGCTGCACTGGGTGAATTGATCTGCAGGGGCCAGGTAAGGTCTGAATAAATACCGAAAATAAGGATCAGCCCCCCTATGAGGGCGATTGGCATTATTCCGTCCTTGAGATACTCAACAATGTTTGCACCATCTGTGGTTCTGTATCTGATGTAAGCGTCCACGGTCAGGTACAGTATCATTATGGTCGTCATGGAAATGAACAGTAGTTCAATAGCCAAAGTATCAACAAATACCATGTTTGTCACCATATAACAATGGATAGTGGGCTATTCAAGAGTGAGGTTAACATGTAAGGTCAGTCATAGTTAACATGTTACGTTAAATAAAAAACTTTTCTACAAAACGAATGAAATTAGAATAAAAAATATGGGAATATAAAAATTCCGGACTATTCCTGCTTTATAAGCTCGAATCTTCCTGAAAGTTTTACCTTGCTTCCGACCATGACCTTACCGGCTTCCAGAAGCATGTTCCAGGTCAATCCAAAATCTTCCCTGGTTATTTCCCCTTCCACGCTGATTCCAGCCCTGGTCTTTCCGTATGGATCCTTGATTATTCCATCCTGGGTCACCTTGAATTCCATGTCTCTTGTGACGTCCCTGATGGTCATTTTTCCCTTAACTGTGAATTCATCCTTACCTGCTTTCTTTATGGATGTGCTCTTGAACACAATCTCCGGGAATTTTTCCACATGGAAGAAATCCGGTGATTTCAGATGGTTATTCCTGTCATTCTCCCTGGTTTCTATGGTTGAAGCATCAATATGCACTTCAACGCTGCCTTTTTCAGGATCATTCTCATTTCCTTCTGCCTTAAGGGTGAACTTGTTGAACTGGCCCTTTACTGTAGAGATCATCATGTGCCTTACTGCGAACTCAATCTCTGAATGGGACTGATCCGCTGTCCAAACTGTACTTTCAGTTGACTTTTCCATGTATAGGTATCATAAGTAAAGTTAAATACTTTTTGTTACTTACTTGTAATTAGATATCATGAGTGAAAGTGGTCTTGGGACTCATAACTTGTGTCCTGTCATAGAAACTGTGAAAATAATTGGTGGCAAATGGGAACTTGCAGTCATAAAAAACCTGTCTGACGGGCCCCTCAGGTTCAACCAGATTCTGAGGAATACCTACGGGATCAATACCAGGACACTGTCCAGGGTACTGAAGAATCTTCAGGGGTATGGCATATTGAACAGGGAAATCATCAGGGATGAGCCCGTGGTGATAATCTACAGCCTTACAGAGATGGGAATGGAACTCAGGCCAGTCATGGATGCACTGAGGGTATGGGGTGAAAAACACATACCCGGAATACTTGCAACACCATTTGCACAAAACGGGCAGTAAAACAGCCAAGTTCATTTATACCATGAGGTGATATTGGCACCGGTGGTTTCACTGGAACAACGATGGAGGTTGTGGGCCTCGATTTTAGCTATGATAACGGATACAAGGTCTTCCAGGACATTAATCTCACCATAGAGCCTGGTAAATTTGTCTCCATTGTTGGACCCTCAGGGGTCGGTAAATCCACTCTTTTAAGACTCATAGGTGCATTTCTCTCTCCTGAAAAGGGAAAGGTGCTTTTACACGGTAAACCCGTTTTAAGGCCAACTCCATTGATTTCCATGGTGCACCAGTCCATTGTGACATTTCCATGGATGACTGCTAAGGAGAATGTCCTTCTTTCCCTTAAGACCAGAACATTTGACAGGGACAAGATGGAAGATGCGGCCAGCAGTGCACTGGATATGGTGGGGCTGCAAGGGTTTGAGGACCTGTATCCCAAGGAAATGAGCGGAGGAATGAGGCAGAGGGTGGCCATAGCAAGATCCCTTGCCGGAGAACCAAACATTTTACTCATGGATGAGCCCTTCGCACATCTGGATGAACTGACAGCCGAAGGATTGAGGCAGGATATCTATAATATACTGTTCAACGGGGATGCCACCCTGGAGAATGTCATCATGGTTTCACACAACCTGACTGAGGTTGTGGAGCTTTCCGATGTGGTATACATACTGAACAACAACCCTGCCACCATTGTGGGAAGGATAGACATCACCATGCCCAGGCCAAGGATTCACAGGGATCCCGAATTTGATCGGTATCTGGACGTACTCTACGGATACCTCACAAAAAAGAAAGGGGTGCTGAATGAATGAGGCACTCATCATAGTTCTTGCCGTTCTGGCAACAACTGGAAGGGTTCTGGCCCTGATAACCCTCTCCATTGTGTCAGGATGGATCCTTGCATACGGTGCCATCAAGAACAGGGTATTTGAGAATCTTTTCATTGCTTTTGTGGAGATTTTTGAGAGTGTGCCCGTCATAACATTTTTCCCGCTGGTCCTGATTATTTTTGTTGCCAATATTGGAGGTTCACTGGGTGTGGAACTTGCGGCGGATTTTCTGGTATTCACCGCTGTGGTATGGAATATATGGATCGGGGAATACCAGGCGTTCAAGACCATACCCAAGGAAATGATTGAAATTGCTGAAAATTACAATTATGGGCTACTGGACAGGCTTTCCAGCATGTATATTCCCTTTTCAATACCGAGAATTGCAGCAAACCTTTTTCCCAGCGTCGCTGATGGATTTTTCTATATATCGGTGAGCGAGGTGTTCACTGTGGGGTTGACTTCTTATTCCACCTTCGGGGTAGGATCATTACTTCTACAGTTTTTGGACAACAAAAACTATGTCAACATCGCCCTGACAATGACCATCCTGGGAATCATAATCATCCTGATAGTCCTTGCAATGAGGGTATTCACAAACAGGGCAGTGGCAAAATACACTGTGGATACAGATATGCCCATAATGAGAAGGGGAAGGCCCAGGTTAAAGCAGTCTGCCACGATGTCTGCAGTTATGTCTATTAATCCACTGGTAAAGTTGGCGAAATACAACCGCCAACGGCAGAGCCGTGTTGATCCTGAGGATCTTTTTTCCAGCATTGCAAGAAAAAGCAGGGCTGGAATCATTGTGGGATTAGTGGGCATTCTTTTGCTGGGATATTTATCCTTTGAAGCCTATGTAATCATATCTTCAGTCAGTTCTTCTCAATGGAGTTACCTGTTTTCACAGACACCATCGCTCCTTTATGGTCTCCTCCTGGATTACCTCAGGGTATTGACAATCACAGTAGCATCTCTGGTTTTTGCAATCACTGTGGGATATCTTCTTGCGACCCGGAGAAAGGTTGAATCTGTGGGAATTCCAGCAATTCAGGCCATAAGTTCATATCCAGTCCCTGTGTATTTTCCCTTTGTCTTCATTGCTCTTTATCCCATCACCACCTCCATCCTTGGGCCTCACACTGAAGAGGCCTTCGTACTGGTTCTGGGATTTCTCTCAACATTTTACTATGTATTCTATGGGTTCTGGATGGGAATGAAGGCCATGCCTGTGGAATATAATGAGATCATGAGGAACATGGACATGAGTTTCTTCAAGAAGTTGAGATATGTTATCCTTCCCTCTTCATTTCCATACCTGATAACAGGTATTTCATCCACCATGAACAGTGCCTGGGGAGGTCTGGAGATTGCAGAGTTCTGGCCTGGCATTTCCAGCGGGCAGACACTTCAGGTGCATCAGGGACTTATGAAGAGCATTGACGTGGCCACAAAAAGCGGAAACATTATGTTGGCCGCATGGGCATCATTCCTGTTTGCCATTGTGGTGGCTATATATTCCATAGTGTTTACAAAAAAGATGATGGATCTCGCCAAGAAGAAGTATGTGGCGGAAGAAGGAATATACAGTACCTGATTTATTTTACGATCCTGAATCCATCCTCTGACTTCCTTACCAGGCCAGAGTATACGCCCCATTCAATCAGGGTTACCTCAAGGTTGTGGTAACCGGAGGGGGAATTATATTTATTTATTCCACTTTTTTCCAGTTCTTCCATAAGATCTTTCAGTTCAAATTCACCCATCTTTGAAGCAGTGACAAAAGGTTCCATGGTGGAAATGGCCGCCCTAAGCATGGTTTTCCTGGCAGTTATTCCGGAAACTGCAAAAGCCTTGCCCTTTTCAGTGATCCATATGTCACCCTGATCAGTTTCTATAAGGCCCATATTAGCTGCAGTGTACACTATGGGCATAAGATCATCCAGATCTACCTCCATGTCCTTTTCCAGTTGATAGAGATCTGTCTTGTCGTGAAACACATGCATAAGTGTATTTAGTAATCCCATGAGATCGGCGATACGCGAGTCTGGCTCAATGACTTCCATGTCATGAGTTTATTTGTGACTTCTATAAAATCTTATGCAGAAAGCCTATGGG
>JAKAWY010000044.1 GCA_021816745.1 Thermoplasmata archaeon | reverse complement strand
CCACTTAATCATTGAATCAAAGTATTATTTATTTAGCCCCTTAATATAGCAGTACATGGTCAGGATACTCATCACTGGAAGCAATGGTCAGGTAGGCTCAGAAATTATTGAATATCTAAGAAAAACCACTGACTGCACAATTCTTGCCACAGATATAACTCAACCCAGGGAACAGGTTGAGGGAGTTCAGTTTGAATACATGGATGTTAAGGAAAGAGTGCTTGTGGAAAGCGTTTTCAGGAAATTCAAGCCTGAACATGTTTATCATCTGGCAGCCATCCTTTCGGCCACAGGAGAGAAAGATCCTGTTATAACGCACAACGTGAATACCACGGGAACGATGAACATCCTCTCTGCTTGTGTGACTCATGGTGTTCAGAAGGCGTTCATACCTTCAACCATTGGAGTTTATGGCCCTGAAATACAGAAAGAGAATGCACCGCTGGAGAATTATTCAACTCCCACCACGATGTATGGGATTACCAAGGCCACTTCTGAGATGCTGTTCAAGTATTATCATGCAAGATTTGATCTGGACGTAAGAAGTGTGAGATATCCGGGGCTTATCAGTTATAAGGTTGAACCCACAGCAGGGACCACTGATTTTTCTGTAGACATGATAAAACATGCTGCACTTGGAAAGAAATACATTTGTTATTTGAAGAGTGACACAAGACTCCCAATGATGTACATGCCCGATGCAATGATCAATACCATCAAGATGATGTACCAGGAAAAGGTGGAAAAGAGAATATACAATTTCATGGCATACAGCATTTCACCAGGTGAGATTGAAAGCATCATTAAGGAAAGGATTCCAGATTTCCATGTTGAATACGTGCCTGATTACAGGCAGGCCATCGCTGATTCCTGGCCCGCATCAATAAACATTGAGGATTCTGTTAATGACTGGGGATTCGACTGCACATATGATGCAAAGAAAACTGTGGATGACATGTTGGATCACTACGCATCATCCATATGAAATTTTTTTGAATCATCCAGGAAACAGGCAATAGATAGTTTTTCATTTCATAGCAATTCTCAATTCTATTTATTTATCAAGGTTAGTGTTCATACTAATTGTGTATTAGATAAAAAAACTTAATAATGTGTTCATATTTTCTATATAATGTTCATAAAATCACCAAAATGTTCACTTATAAAGGAGAGGTAAATATGGAGAATCTTGCAGAGGTCATGAAAATAATAGAAGCTGGTCTCCACCAAGATTCAGCCAAGGTCTTCAACTATTCTCAACTGCTTATAAACAAAATGGATGAAAAAGGGGATATACAATCAGCCAAAAGGCTGAGAAATGTTCTCAAAGACAACAAAACCATGTCTATACAGGCAAAGGATTATGGACATTTTCTCAAACTACCCGTCGATTCTGAATCCAGGTTACCACTTGCTGAAATCAAGAATTATGATAAGAATTCAGTATTTTTATCGCTTGATGAATGGTCCATGTCAAGCATTCGAGAGTTCATATATATTATCAATCACTCTGATTTATTTCTGAAAGAAGGAATAAAGAGCAATCGCAGCATGATCCTTTTTGGAAAACCCGGCACAGGAAAAACCCAGACAGCAAGGTACATTTCTTCAGAAACGGCCCTACCACTGGTAACTGTTAGATTGGATGGAATTATTTCTTCATATTTAGGCAGCACTTCCAAGAATCTTAGAACATTATTTGATTTTGTACAAAGAACACCTTGCATTCTTTTCTTGGATGAATTTGACGCAATCGCAAAAGTTCGAGACGACTCCAATGAACTTGGGGAGCTCAAGAGAGTAGTAAATACTCTATTGCAAAATATAGACTCCATTGCGTCAAATATTCCAATAATTGCTGCAACCAATCATGAACATTTACTGGATCCTGCTGTGTGGAGAAGATTTGATTATAAAATCAGGTTGAAATTACCAGATGCTGCAACCAGAAGTCTATTGCTAGCAGAATTTTTTAAAGATGTGTCACTAGAGAATAATGTTTTAGATTTTGCTGAAGCCATAACCGAAGGTATGAATGGAAGCGAACTTGAAATGTTAGCCTCACAGATTAGAATTAATCTTGTAGTAGATAGGGTAGACTTGCTTAGACTCAAAGATTTTTTGAATTATTTCATAAACTTCAGGAAAAGATTAGATCAAGAAAGTGCAGATGAAAACATAAACAGCGAAGAAATCATGTTTCGGGCAATAAGGTCACTGAGAAATCAGGATAAGAGGAATTTCTCTATTCGTAAGATTTCCAACATTACAGGCATTTCCACTGGCAAGTTATCTCAGGAACTCAGAAAAATGGAGGGATTATATTGACGAATAATGATAATCCATTTTTGCCCATCCGTGTAGTTCAATCCAGCAGAAATTTCCTCATTAAAAAACGGTCAAGAGGAGGAGAACCTGAAATTTTTCTTAATGAGGAGGAACTGGTCGTTCACAGGAGGAAATTGGAAACTGAAATTTCAGATATTGACACGGCTCTCGCTTCAGATTTTCAAAGATTTCCCAATATACCAAACGTTATCAAGGCACGACTTAGGGATGATGCTCTCGCAAAAAGCTACAGACCGAGGGGAATACTTAATGACGACACTTGTCCCATAATAGGTCTCAATGATATAGGGGAATTGCTTCTAAGTTCAACTAAAAAAGGGTTGGGAAATCTGAAGCAACGTGTAGCCTTTGCAGAGAACTTAAAAGAAAAAGCAAATATTAGTGTTGTAGAGGATTTTCACAGATATAGTGAAGAAGATAAACTGTCAGGATTAAGTTTCGCAACTTTGATGGAGAAAGCAAGAGAAAATGGTGAGATACATCTCAAGGTGATACTTTTCGATCATCATAAAGATGAAATGAACACACAAATTATTCGTGAATTCATGGAATATCTCAACCAAATCCAGGTAAAAGCAGATCTTGTTTCAAACATCGAGAAATTTAACATTTGGAGAGTTAAAGTCCATCAATCAGAGCAGGTAAGTAAGATAATTGCACACCCCTTGGTCAGAACAGTATCATTTTTTCCTGCATTTACCTTTATATTACCTAAGGGCATAGTTCAGAACAAAGAAATTAGGACGTTTCCTCAACTCGTAACTGGAAGGGAATACCCTGTGGTTGTACTAGTTGACACTGGTATTTCCCCGAAAAATAAGCACTTAGAGCCTTGGGTAATTGACAAAGAAGTTTTAGTTCCACCTGACTACCAAGACAACAATCATGGGACGTTCGTTGCGGGATTATTGTCCATGCCCAATCAACTCAACAATGACAATATTTCGCCTGATGATGAACATGTGCAAATAATTGATGTTCTGATGATTCCAGATCCTTCAAAAGATGCTCTAAGCGAAGATTTAATCATTGAAAGATTTCTTGAAATTATTCCCAGAATTATATCGAAACACAAGAACGCAAAAATATGGAATATGAGCGCAGGTTTTTCCGTAAACGTTGAAGACGAGAAATTCTCATCTTTTTCCATGTTTCTAGACAAATTGCAGGATGAATATGACATCATTTTTGTTCTGCCATCTGGCAATTATGAAAACTTTAATCAGAGAAAATGGCCACCGCAAGAAGATATAGGAGAAACTGACCGACTTCAGGTACCCGGTGATTCCGTGCGAGCAATAACGGTAGGGGCACTAGCTTATAAAGAAGTGAATAACAGTATTGTGAGGATGAAAGAACCAGCAAGCTACTCACGGAGGGGCCCTGGTCCAATGAGTTTAATTAAACCAGAGCTGGTTCATTATAGTGGAAACTTAGCTATAAACGAAAACGTTCTGGTCACTACAAATCAAGGAATAATTTCATTCAATGAGAATGGAGAACTTCTGGAAGATGCTGGAACGAGTTTTTCTTGCCCACTTATTTCAAGGTCAATTGCAATCCTGCACGGGAGTTTAGCAAACACGGTTTCTAATTCATTGCTAAGAGCGTTGACTGTCCACAACAGCCATATACCTGATACCATCACCGATAGAGAGTTAGCTCTCCCATACGTGGGCTTTGGTATGCCTTCAAAGGTAGAGGATTTTTTGTCATGTACGAGAAATTCCATCACTTTGGTGTTTGAACATGAAATTATTGAACGCCACACCATAGAATATCCATTCCCTTGGCCACATTCACTAACTGACAGCTCAGGAAGATGCAGAGGGGTAGTAAGAATGACCTTGGTTGCAGAAACACCACTGGACAAGGATTATGGTTCTGAATATATTCGTGCAAAAATTGAAGCTTCTTTATCCTCCAGGATTCTGAGTCCTGAAAATAATTCAAGTGATTGGACATCAAGACTGAAAGAATACACATTTGAACCCGATCCTAAAAAAAATAACGAAGAAAAGTTGAGAGTAGCGGGACAGAAATGGACACCAATTAAGAGATACGAAGGAAATATGAAACGTATAAACGCAAATGACTGGAAAATAGGGGTCAGAATCACATTGAGGGACGGTTTTTCCCTGAATGGTTCTCCGGTCAAATTTGCGCTAATTTTTTCCCTTACAGATCCAGAGGGTATAGCTCCTGTTTATGATGAAGTAACTCTAGAGTTGAAAAACATGGGGGTCATTACAGAACCTATAAAGGTCAGAAATATAGTAAAAGAGCGTGTTGGAGTCGGAGGATAATTTAACCAGCTCAAATTAAATTAAGATATTTCCTGAAAAATAGTAGTATACAACAAAATTTCAAAGAGATCAAATTTAATAAACACCAATTTACTGAAGTCTTCAGAGATCAACTTCCACTACGCATCTGTTCCCGCCATCGGAGAATTTTTCCCGTATTGCGAAGGGTTTGTCTCCGGGAAGTTTTATCATATCTTTTCCTAGAACATCACATATGACGCGTCCATTGGTTTTTGCCATTTCATAGAATATGCAGTTGTGCCTGATGATCCTGACAATCTCACCATCAATTTCCATTCTTGCATAATATCCCAGCTTATTCAAAGTTGAAACGAAATTGCTAAGCTGCCTGATTTTAGCCTCTCTTTCATCAGTCACAGAAATATCATTACTGAATCCCACCTGGTTCAGCAGCCTGTCAGCCACACGCCCAAGAAGATGGTTTAACTTTTCCTCTCCAACCTCAAGCCTGGTCTCCTCAAGAAATGCTGTCATCAATTCTGAGTATTTCTTTGGGAACAGTTCCATTCCCACCAGAGTCATCCCATAATATTTGGAAGGCCTCCCGGTCTTTTCCTTTTTGAAAAATGAATGAACATAACCCATCCTTTCCAGGGTTTCCATGTGTTCCTTGACTGCAGTCTTGTTGATCTGAAGAAGTTCTGAAATTGAACTGATGCTCTTTTCACCGTCAGAAAGATAATTTATAATTCTGGTTTTAACGCCACCTAGTAAAGGGCTGACGTTAATTTCTTCTGTCATGAATTATCCTATGCCTGCGGGATATTTATACTTTAGTTATTTTAGACACGTCAAAGTGTTTAAATATCCTGAATCAATGTTGGAATATGGCAGAATTAATGATCAACAACCTTTCAGCAAGTGTTGAAGGAAAGAAGATTCTGAAGGGCGTAAACCTGACTATCAAAGGTGGAGAAATTCATGCTCTGATGGGCCCCAATGGAGCTGGTAAAAGCACACTGGGAAACGTACTCATAGGTCACCCAAATTATATTATCGAAGGAGGATCAATCATCCTGGACGGTAAGGAACTGGCTCACAGCACACCTGAAGAAAGGGCAAGGGCAGGCCTCTTCCTGGCATTCCAGAGTCCAATAGCAATTCCCGGTGTTAAGATATCCACATTTCTAAGGACTGCATACAAGCAGCTGCACCCTGAAGATAAAACCACCGTTACCCAGTTCTATAACAGGGTAAAGGAAGAGATGAAGAAGGTGGGGCTTGATGAGTCCTTCTTTTCCAGATCAATAAATGATGGTTTCTCAGGCGGAGAGAGAAAGAGACTGGAAATTCTACAGATGGTTATCCTGAGGCCAAAGATCATCGTACTTGATGAGATCGACTCAGGGCTTGACGTGGATGCATTGAATCTTGTAGCCAAAGAGATCATGGATTACTTCAGCGGTGACGTTGGATTCCTTATGATCACGCATTACCAGAGAATATTGAAAAACATTGACCCGAACTTTGTCCACGTGCTTGTGGACGGGAAGATAGCCAAGGAAGGGAAGAAGGAACTGGCCCTCCAGATTGAGGAAAGGGGTTACGACTGGATAAGGAGTGAATAATTATGGAAAGTCAAATTGAAAGAAAAGATGAAGAAATAGACAGGTTACTGGATGGACTGAAGAATATCAACACCAGTGACTGGGAGTTTTCAGACAGCGGATACAAGCCTGTGTACAGTACAGGAAAGGGCCTGAACAAGGCAGTGGTTGAGGAAATTTCAGAGATAAAGAAAGAGCCTGACTGGATGAGAAGATTCAGGCTGAAGGCACTGGAGGTGTTTCTTTCCAAGCCTATGCCCTCTTGGGGCCCGGATCTGTCCGGTATAGACTGGGAAAACACGAACTATTACAACAAGCCTGATGACAGGAAGGCCACCAACTGGGAGGATGTCCCGGATCAGATCAAGGATACTTTCCAGAAACTGGGAATACCGGAGATGGAGCAGAAATACCTTGCCGGTTCAGTGGCACAGTATGAAAGCGAGGGAGTTTACCATTCCCTGAAAAAGGTATGGGAAGACAAGGGAGTAGTCTTCATGGATCTTGACTCTGCAGTGAAGAATCACCCTGATCTAGTGAAGGAATATTTCTGTAAAGCAGTCCCAATCACCGACAACAAGTTTGCTGCACTTAACGGCGCAGTGTGGAGCGGAGGATCATTCCTGTACGTTCCAAAGGGCGTTCACATAGACATGCCCCTCCAGACATATTTCAGGATGAACAATGAGAGCACTGGCCAGTTTGAACACACCATTGTGGTGGGCGACGAAGGATCAGGACTTCATTACATTGAGGGATGCACTGCACCCAGATGGGACAAGGATTCTCTCCACAGCGCCATAGTGGAGATTTACGCACACAAAAATTCAAACGTGAGATATACCAGTGTCCAGAACTGGTCAAAGAGTGTTTACAACATGCCTACAAAGAGGGCATGGGTGGATGAGAATGCAAACATGGAATGGGTCGGAGGTTCACTCGGATCAAAGATCACCATGATATATCCCTCATCATACCTGAGAGGGCCACATGCATCCACTTCCAATCTGAATATTTCACTGGCTGGCCCCGGAACCATTAAGGATACCGGAGCAAAGGCAGTTCACCTGGCACCTTACACCACATCCAAGATCATTGCAAAGAGTATTTCCATTGATGATGGAAAGGCCATCTACAGAGGTTTGCTTAGGATGAACAAGGGTGCAATTGAATCCAGGAGCAAGGTTCAGTGCGATGCACTTTTGATAAATGATGAGTCACAGTCCTTCACATTCCCTCACGATGAGATATATGAGCCTACAGCCACATTCTCACATGAGGCCAGTGTGGGTAAGATAGGAACTGAAGAACTCACATACATGAGATCAAGGGGACTTTCCGAAGATGAGGCATCCTCCATGATCGTGCTTGGTTTCCTTGACGATGTCATGAAGGAGATACCCATGGAATTCGCCATTGAGATGAACAGGCTCGTAAAACTTGAAATGGGTAAACTCGGCTCCGTGGGATGATACTTAATGGAACAGTTCGCAGACTACCTTAGAACAAAACTTAAGGATCCAGCCTACGACTACAGGCAGGACTCCTTCCTTTCATTTCTTAAATCACCGGCAAGGGATTACAAAGAGAGTCCCACTGTTAAAGACTACATCAGGATAGAGGGGGGGCACCTTGAAAAAATGGCCACAGGTTTCTACCAGAGGCAGGATATCAGCGTGGAATCTGAAGCAGATATTGTGCTGGTAAACGGTTTTATAACCAAATCAAAAGAAATTCATGGAATGGAGATCATGAATATTGTGGAAAACCACCAGGAGATACCTTCCTTTGTATGGGAACAGAAAGGCAAGGAGAGGGAGGAATTCCTCATTAACGCCGCCTGGTCTTCCGGATATTACATGAAAGTGGAAGATAACACAGATATTACTGTATCCCTTGACTTATACAACACAGATTCCTCAGGATCTGAGAAGAATGTTATTGTGGTGGGGAGAATGTCAAGGCTGAACCTTAGCGAATCCAGGTATTCGAAGGGAAAGGGTTCAGGCAGTGAAACACAGGGAAAATCCACCTATATCTTCATGGATGAAGGCTCCACTGTAAATTTCAACTATCTGCAGGACAAGGAAAGAAATGTCGTCGACATCACTTTTATCAGAAGTTTCCAGAAGAGGGATTCAAACTTCAACATATTCCATGTGAACCATGGTGCTTCCATGCTGCTCTTCCTGAATGAATCGCTACAGGAAGGGAATGCTTCAGACTACAAAGTCTACGGGGTTTCCTTCAGTGACGGCAACCAGCAGATCGACGTCAGGGACAGCAGTTTCCAGATGGGAAAAAATACAAATGCCGATATCCAGGTCCGTGGCGTTGTAACAGGAAAGAGTTCAACAATCCACAGGGGAAATGTGGATATCGAACTGGAAAGTATCAATTCCAACGGCATATATGATTCAAGGATCCTGCTTCTTTCAAAGGAAGGATTTGCAAATTCCAAACCCGGACTTATGATCAAGAACAACAGCACAAGATCCAAGCACGGCTCTGCCATCAGCAGCGTGGACTCTGAACAGGTCCTTTACATGAGAAGCAGGGGAATCGGCGAAAAGGATGCAATGAACCTCATAACCGGTGGCTTCGTTGGATCCATTATGGAAAAGAGTAATAATGAAAAATTCATATCTGCAGTGCATCGTTTCACAGAAAACCTTGCAATCTAAGAAGATGAAATGTCATGCACATCGACGTAGAGGAAATAAGATCCCATTTCCCAATTTTTGAGAGATTTTCAAGAGACAACATCATATATCTGGATAATGCGGCCACCACACAGAAACCCAGGGAAGTGGTGGAAGCAATCACCAGTTTTTACTACAACAGCAATTCAAATGTGCACAGGGGTGTGTACAGGACTGGAGAAGAGGCTTCAGAGCTTTACAACCATTCCAGGGAGAATATAGCAGGTTTCATCGGTGCCTCACCTGATGAACTGGTTTTTGTGAGGAATGCCACGGAAGCGCTGAATATAGCTGCAACCTGCCTTCCTGAACTTGCAGGAAAGGATTCAGAGGTGCTTATATCCAGAATGGAGCACCATTCCAATATTGTGCCTTGGCAGATTGCCTCCAAACGAGTGGGCATTACCACTAAAATGATGGAGAACATGCCTGAAAGGCAGATCACTTGGGAAGATGTGGAAAAAAACCTCACGGAAAAAACAAGAATCGTTTCACTTTCACAATGTTCCAACATTCTTGGAACCATAAATGATCTGTCAGAAATTGGCAGGAAACTCCACGAAAGAGGAATATTTTTCGTGGTGGACGCAGCACAGAGCGTTCCACATATGAAAGTTGATGTCAGATCACTGAACTGTGATCTTCTTGCATTTTCAGGACACAAGATGATGGGGCCATCCGGCATTGGATGCCTCTACGGAAGGAAGGAAATTCTTGAGAAAATGCCCCCGTACATGGGTGGGGGAGAGATGATAAAGGAAGTGTTTGAGGACAGGTTCACCATGGCCGATGTTCCGCTGAAATACGAAGCGGGAACACCCAATATTGAAGGGGCCATTGGACTCTCTGCAGCCGTTGATTTCCTGAAGAAAATAGGGATGGAAAATGTCAGGGAGCATGAGAGGGAACTTATAAAATACACACTGGATCTTGAGAGTGAAAGGAAGATTCAGTCACTTCATTCCTATGGCCCGAGGAATCCTCTTATCAGGGCGGGAATATACACTTTCCAGCTGAAGAAGGGAGATTCTGAGAAATCCTACGGAAATTATGTACACCCACACGATATTTCACATCTTGCAGACAGGATAAAAGGGGTGGAAATCCGATCAGGACACCACTGTGCCATGCCGCAGACACTGGCACTGGGAACCTACGCCACAGCCAGGGCATCCTTCTATATCTACAATGATCACAAAGATGTGGAAGCACTGTTTGATGCACTGCAGTCCATTGACAGGAAGATGATTGCATGACCGATGATATCATATACAGCCAGATTCTGGATGATCACTACAGGGAACCAAGAAACTATGGAAAGATGGAGAACGCAGACTCACAGGTCACTGAGACCAATCCCACCTGTGGAGATACTATTTCACTTTTCATAAAGATTCTCAA
>JAKAWY010000043.1 GCA_021816745.1 Thermoplasmata archaeon | reverse complement strand
CATTGCTCTTAGGTCATAACTTTCGGGAAAACCTTTACGGAGCATTAAACCGCGTTTTTCAAGTTCTTTGTTCTTGAAAAGGAAACCATCTGTTGGCACAATATACACTTTCGGGGATTCGGGCCACGTGGAAATCAATTCTCTTATGATTCTTGCTGTTGTGCTTTTGCCAACTGCAACACTCCCTGCTATCCCTATTATATATGGGATTTTCTCATTTCCTTTTCCCAAAAAAGTTCTTCTTTTCTGATTGAGTCTGTTGTAATTTTCATAATATACTTTTATCAGTCTCGATAGCGGTGCATAAACTTCTCTTACTTCTTGTAATGACAGATATTCATTAATTCCCCGAATTTTTTCAAGTTGTTCTTCCGTAAGTTCAATTTTCTTCTTTTCTTTCATCCTTTTCCAATGGTTACGATCAATTGCAACATACGGCGATCTAGATGCTTCTTCAATCATGCAGAATGAGAAAGATATGTATCTCTTCTATATTATGATGTATATCACAACAAACAATTTAACTGGAAACGCAGTGAAATACATATTGTTATATCCAGCAGAATCATGAAAATATATATGTTATATACAGCAATCAAATGTATTATATACTTTTTTTATAATCAGGGATTCCATGGAATTGAAATACTATATAATCAGAAGGTTACTTGTATTGATACCGACAATTATTGGACTTTTGCTTCTGACTTTCATACTTTTAAGAGCAATTCCTGTTAATGATCTGATTGCAAATTACGTAAATCAAAAAGCAACACCTGCCGAGAAGGCTCTTGAAAAGCAACAGGCTATAACATTACTGGGGTTGGGTCAACCACTTCCAGTGCAGTTTTTCACGTATCTTACTGATGTTGCAAACGGAAATCTGGGTAACATGTATTCCGCTTATTATAACGGAGGCGTTCTCAGGGGGATTGAACTTTTCCTTCCTGTTACACTTGAAATTGCAATTTTTACTGTAATATTCTCTGTTCTCATATCCATACCACTGGGTACTTTCATTGGCTCCAGGCCAAATTCAGTTTCAGATTCAGTTGGAAGGGTATTCTCTTTGATATTTTATGCAATGCCTATATTCTGGCTTGCTTTGATGCTTCAATATGCTTTCGGCAAGAATCTTCTCTTCTTGGGTTCTTACGGGCTTCCCATAAATGGCCAGGGATTCCCTATACAACAGGTTGGATTTGTTCACAATCATACTGGTTATTCGTATTCAGTTCCTACACATATGCTGTTTATCGATGCTGTACTAAATTTAGATTTTCCATTGGCTGTAGTAGCATTTGAACATCTCATTCTTCCCGTTCTCACATTAAGCATGACTGTTCTTGCAGGATTGCTCAGGTTCATAAGGGCTGGAATGGTCGACACATCAAATCAGGAATATATTAAAACAGCGAGAGCAAAAGGAGTCCCTGAAAAATTGGTCTTAAAAAGGCACATCAGGAAAAATGCTCTTCTTCCATCTGTAACTGTCATTGGTTTACTAGTGGCAGGATTATTAGGAGGTGCGGTTGTAGTTGAGGACATATTCCAAATAACAGGTCTCGGAAGACTCAGCCTGGCTGCAATAACCGGAACCAGTGGAAATGGAGCGAACATCCAATTCTTTGGAGTTGCTGGGACTGTACTTTTCTTTGGGCTCATTCTTATGCTTACAAACCTTATCGTGGATATTGTATACGCTTTCCTTGATCCCAGGATCAGGTATTAAGAGGTGTTAAAATGCAGACAACAGTTAGTATATTTAAAAGAGGAACGATTCAGAAAAAAAGACATCCAAAAGTGGAGGATGCAAAAGAAACAATAAAGCTTGTAGTGAAAAATAAGGTAGCATTTACAGGCCTGGTTATAACTGCAGTCTATCTTTTCCTTGCTTTTATGGATCAGGTATATCCCGCATATCTTGGATTTGGACCTAACATAATAACGAGCTTGCTTCAGGTCGGTGGACAGCCGAATGGTAAATTCCCAACACCTCCAACTACTGTTGGTGGGTGGCACCTATGGTTTGGAACAGGGCTTGGTCATTTTGACATTTTCCCTGCGATGCTTGCTTCTCTAAGGATTGACATAGGGTACAGTCTACTTATAGTGCTGTCAGGTGCTATAATTGGGATTGTTGTGGGTTCCTTTTCTGGATATTATGGAGGAGTATGGGATGAACTTGTAATGAGGATAACTGATATTTTTTACAGTATCCCATTTATCGTTATGGCCATTGCATTTACCACAATACTTTCATTCACTTTTACACAGGATAATATTCCAATTTCAGGTTTTAATCTCATTGCGCTTGCCCTGATCATCATCTGGTGGCCAACATACGCAAGACTTACGCGATCCATAACATTGTCATTAAAATCATCAAGATTCATAGAAGCAGCTATAGCTTCCGGTTCATCCAGGGTAAGAAATGTCATTACTCACATCATTCCCGGAGTACTTTCACCTGTGTTTGTTCAGATTTCCCTTGATCTGGGGAGCATTGTCTTGGTTTTCTCAACAGTGGAATTTCTGGGACTTGGTCAAATCATAGGAATCAACTATTATACCCCAGAACTGGGTAACATTATAGTAAACGGGCAGGGCGGAATGCTTCTTGGATATTGGTGGCCTATCTTCATTCCCGGTATATTCCTTTTGATATTCACAGTGGGAATAAACATATTTGGGGATGGTCTGAGGGATGTGCTTGATCCAAAAATGAGGAGGTAAATCTTTTGATCGTTGAAGAATCTAAAACAGAAAAGAAGAAAAATCTAAAACCGTACGTAGAAGTGAAAGATCTTGTAACTCAATTTTTTACTTCAAGGGGGATAGTCAAAGCGCTGGACAAGGTTTCATTTTCAGTCTACCCTGGTGAAATTTATGGTTTGGTAGGTGAAAGCGGTTGTGGTAAAAGCGTTACTTCCACTTCAGTCATGGATCTAATTCCAGATCCACCTGGCAGAATAATTTCTGGTGAAATATACATTGACGGATTTAACATCATTGCAGATCTAAACAAAATGGCACGAATCAAGATCAAATCTGAAACAGATGTCAGAATAAGGAGATACAAGAAAGCCATAAAGAGGCATAACAACGTTCTTTCCAAGATTAGGGGAGACAAAATAGCCATGATTTTTCAGGAACCTTTCCTTGCATTAAATCCAACAATGACTATCGGCGATCAGATCATGGAAGTCATAATGCTTCACAATATTTCTTCTATATCAAATAGCATTTTACGAAGGGAAAATATATCTTCGGGGGAAGTCAGAAATTTCATTACTGAATTTTATTCAATCAATGATGAAACACAAAAACGAAAGGAAGTTAATAATTTTGCAGCCTCATATGCTATTCAGGAATTTGAGGAAAGTATTCTATCCTTGTTAGCCACTTCTGACGATAAGCAATATATTGAAAACGAAATTCTTAACATGGTCAGGGAAAACAGGACTGGCATGAATATTCAAAATATCAGGGAAATTAAGGGATATTTTGATCTCCAGAATGATATTTTCCAGAATACTCTGAGACTTTTACAGGCTGAAAGAAATGGTGACTCTTCTGCAATTAAGCAATTTAACTCTGAGCTTTCCAAGCTGAAAAGAATTGAGGCTAGCTCATTTTTCCTGCTTAGATTAAAACTAAAATTTGCTTATAAGTATGTAATGAAAGAATACAGAAAAGAAGCAAGAAGGAGAACTCTGGAACTGCTTACACTTGTAAATATAGCTGGTCCGGAGGTTGTAATAGATTCCTACCCACATGAATTGTCGGGTGGAATGCAACAGAGAGCAATGATTGCAATGTCACTGGCATCAAACCCTAGGATGCTTATAGCAGATGAACCAACAACTGCTTTGGATGTAACAACCCAAGCACAGATTCTGGAAATAATCAAAGATCTCAATAAACTGATTGGAATGGCAGTATTGTTCATCACACACGATCTTGCGGTAATAGCAGAAACATGCAATCGTGTTGGAGTTATGTATGCAGGAAATATAGTGGAGGAATCTTCAACCATAGAAATTTTTAATGATCCAAAACATCCTTATACTGTTGGTTTGATGAGTTCTGTACCAAGGGCTGACAAGAAAAGGGAGAAGGAAATAAAACTTGAAACAATTCCTGGAACAGTTCCAAATCTCATTACACCTCCCAGCGGATGCAGATTCCATCCACGCTGCAAATTTGCAATGGATATCTGTTCATTAAAAAAACCAAAGTTAGTGGAGATTTCAGAAAGGCACAAGGTAGCATGTTTCTTGTATTCAGATGAATCTGAGGTGGAATAAATGAGCAATGAAAAAACAATTTTATACGTTTCCCATGTGTCAAAATTCTTCCAGACTAGTGGTACCATATTTAAGAAAAAAAGGTACATAAAGGCAGTCGACGATGTAACTTTCCATCTCAAGGAAGGAGAAACACTCGGAGTTGTCGGTGAAACGGGATGCGGAAAGACGACACTGGGAAGAACAATACTTCAGCTGATTAAACCAACAGCAGGAGAGGTATTTCTGGATGTTCCTGAAGATATTATGAATGAGATAATGGAAATAGATAGACGTCTTTCCATTATAGATAATGAGGACGACGAAGAATACTCCCAGCTGATGGACAGATTTCATGATTTGGCCAAGGAACACTCCATAACAAGGAAAGGAAACAGAGGTATGAGGGAATACAGAACAATGATGCAGCCCGTATTTCAGGACCCGTTTTCATCTCTTGATCCAAGGAAATTGATAAAGGACTCAATTGCTGAGCCCATGAAATTATTGACAGAACTTAACAGCACTGAAATTCTTGACAAAGAAATTACGTTAATCAATGAAATTGGATTGAGCGAGGATCATCTTTACAGGTTCCCTCATGAATTCAGTGGTGGGCAGAGGCAGAGAATTGGAATTGCCAGGGCTATATCTATTGAGCCTAAGTTAATGATACTTGATGAGCCAACATCAGCACTGGATGTATCAGTTCAGGCTCAGATTCTGAATATCCTTAAAGATCTGCAGAAGAGCAGGAACATATCTTTCGTCTTCATCAGTCACCATCTTAGTGTTATAAGGATGATGTCTGACAGGGTAGCAGTGATGTACCTGGGGAAGTTGGTTGAACTTTCTGAAACAGAAGAATTGTTCACGGACATGCTTCATCCTTATACCAAGGCACTCCTTTCAGCAATCCCTATTCCTGATCCAACCATTACCAGGGAGAGAATAGTGCTTGAAGGTGAGATTCCAAGTCCGGCTAATCCTCCAAAGGGGTGTTATTTCCATCCAAGGTGCCCGGTTGCCATGAAAAATTGTGGTTGGTCTCCAAGAGATCTGGTCAGCCCAATAAAGGATATGCTTGATCCATATAGAAACCAGGAGGCCTCTAATCTTCCAGAGATTACGGAAATTGTTTCCGATGAGGCAGAGAATGTAATAGATCTTATCTTCGCAGAAGGTCAGAATTTCGACTGGGATAAAGTCAAGAAGGACATTGAGGATATGATCAACAAGGAATCTTCCAAAAAGGGGGGTGTCAAATTTTCAGCTATCGGTGACATTTCGTATCAGGAGACAGGGGAGCTGAGATTTACCATCATTGAACCTGACACACCAAAGTTGAAGGAACCAAGGAAGGATCACTTTGTTTCCTGCCTCTTGTATGACTATAACCACTTCGACAACAAGGATGCATCGTATGGAGAAGCAGAAGGAAGGCAAGAAAACCCCGGTATTAACTTCCAGGGACGCTAAAAGAGAAAATAGCAAATGGTCAAGGCCCTCTTCAGAGTTATCTCGGAGAGAGATCTTCCAGTATATTTTCTCTGATTTTTTCAGATACGGGTACTTTGTACTGGCTATATTCTTCGATGTAGTCATTATCCTGTTTCAGACAATATATTCTCTATCACCATTATTTTCCATTGGAGTTCTACCATTTCCTTACAGCCAATCTTTTTCTATTTTTGAGCTCTTTCTAGGACTGATACTCATAGTGATTGAAACATTCCTTGTCAAATTAGAAATCAGTTTTTACAAAAATTATCTAAAAAAGAAAATATATGGAATTTAATTCCTTTTAAAACGCTACCTTAAGCTTTATCATAGCTTTTCAAAGTTTCACAGTTGAATACAATTTAAACATTTTCAAATGCTCACTATCTAATCAGTCACTGGCCATCCGGTTAAAAATAAAGTCGCAAATGTAATATATAAACTAAAAAGCTTCACATTTCATACAGTTTATTAACTAATTGGTTAATAATGAATAAAGAGAAATCAGGAATTTCAATATGCGAACTTAGTGTAATGCTATATAAATTCTATCAATAGAAAAATAGATTTATATAGCATAATTTTTATGACTAAGGTAACGGAGGCAAAAAATGACAGAAAATAGTGGTACAGGTGGCTCTACGCCGTCCTACACCCCAACTTCTTCAGGAGGAAAGGGAAAATGGATAGCAGTGGCCGTAGCTGTAATTTTAATAGTTGCAGCAGTTGTTGTTGTATTGTATCTGCCCAAAAGCGGTAAAACATTCAACAATGGCATAACAGAGGTTCAGTCCACAGGAACGAATTTTACATTCCAGGTGGGCTACAATGGAGCGTTGTCCTCGCTAAACTATAACTATGGAGATAGTGTAAGCGGCTCAACAAACGTAACAGGTACAGCAAATGGGGTCTACACAGATCTATCAGGTGGTAATGCGACTTTTAATCATTACTATCAGGCTGGAGGTAACTTCATTTTTGAATCAGCAGGAAAATTCACTAACGGCAGTAAGACTCTTACATATATTGCTCCTGTGAAGACTATTGCACCAACAGTTGACGCAAACCAGTCAGCAGGTTTCTTATTCAACAATGCTACATACACTACTGCTACTCAGACTAACATCACAGCTTCAAATGTATATTCCACCAGCGGAACAATCTCTCTTGAAATTGCTTATTTCACAGAGCCAGCAAATTCAGCAAGTGGAGCTTACAATTACCAGGTATACAAGCAGCAGGTAATCTTGTCAAACAACGGAACAACCCACACATTCACTTTTAACTATTCATACAATACTACTTCCTGCTCATACGTGCTTAACGGTTCTCCAGTTATGAACCTGTCAGCATCAAAATACTCTGGTTACACAGTGGCCAGCATAGTTACTTACACAGCACTTGTGTCCAACCTTACAACTGGTGCTCTTCAGAGTTCAACTTCCACCAGTGTCACAACATACTATGACTTTGTTTCACAGCCCGTAAACACACTTAGTGTTGTAAAAGGATACACAAAAGCCACAGCATCAGGAACATTCACAAACGCTGAGTTGGAGACTGGCGGTTTCAAGACTCTTGACCCGCAGATAGCTTACGACACAGTGAGCGATGAAATTCTTGCAAACACATACCAGCAGTTATTCATATATAACGGCTCAAGTGTAAGTGGATATTCACCATACCTGGCTGCACAACTTCCAACAACTGCTAACGGAGAGGTAAATGCAAACACCACGTATTACAACGCTACATTCAACCCTGCAACTGCAGGATACGGTTCAGCATCATTCAAATACATGATCACTGTTGCTCCTGGAACAAACTACACCATAAAGATAAACCCGAAGGCAACTTTCCAGAATGGAACACCAGTCACAGCATATGATGTCTATTATTCAATCGTCAGGGATCTTATCTACACATCTAACGCACAGAACCCTGGATGGATACTTGCACAGTATATGGTACCTGGAAATTACTATGCATCTAACACATACTACAACATAACAAACAACATGACATACAGCAACTCATCCAACAGCATAACAATACACTTCCAGAAACCTATGGCAGAAGCATTGGTCTACCAGATATTCTACACCTCAGGTACTTACATAACAAGTGCCTCATGGCTGGAACAGCACGGTGCTGGAATAACCTTCAACGCTAGTGGCTTCAAGGCATATGAGGTAACTGGAGTTCAGGGATCATACAATCAGTACGTGCAGTTCCATGTGGATGCAAACGGGCCATACACCATATACTCAGTATCACAGAACAGCAAGGTTGTCCTTCAGGCAAACCCGAACTTCGTGTCACCGAACCAGTGGGTTCTTGCACCTAGTTACAAGTTCGTGGTCATTGAGTATATCGCTGAGCCAACAACAACCTACCTGCTTCTAAAGAGCGGTCAGGCACAGGCAGCTGGTATACCCACATCCTCATTCCAGGAAGTTCTTAACATGAATTCAAGTGGACTGGTGCATTTCACGCACACAAGCACACTGGATCTGTACTGGTATAACTTCAATGCAAACGTGAACTATTCCTCATCAAACGCACTTGCAACCTCAACATACACAAGTTCTCAAATGCCTAACATGCCCTTTGACATGTTTGTTTCACTCCATGCAAGGAGAGCATTTGCATTCGCTTACAACCATAACTACTACCTGAACTATGATATAGGAAACGGACTCTTTAACCCACCAATCGACTTTGCCCAGAACTACGCTGGTATGATGCCGGTTGGTATGGTTGGAGGACAGCCATTTTCCTACTTCAATGGTACAACATGGGGACAGCAGGCAGGTATTGGAATGAACATGGCCTTAGCTAAGCAGAACTGGAACACATTCATATCACACTGGAATAACAACACAAACGTCCAAGCTAAAGGCATGCAGATAACCAATGCCAGTGGAACATGGGAGTACAAGGGAAAAGCCCTGGTTATACCTATAAACCCATTCAGTGCAGACCCTGTTGATCTAAATGGTGCAACACTCTGGGCAGCTGACCTTAATCAGTTCATACCCGGCGCAGTGTTCCCAATAGTACCAACATCGTTCACTACACTGCTTGGAGATCAGGTACAGGCACAGAATCCAATGCCTATTTACGAGCTTGGATGGGCCCCGGACTATCCGTTCCCAACAGACTACCTTAACCCAATGGCAAACCCACTGAATGGAACAACATATCCTGGACCAAATGACTTCACACCCTGGTGGTTCGGCTACAACACGTCCGGCCCATACCATAACGTGTCTGAAGCCAATATAATGTACCAGATGCTTTCAGCCTATTCGAACGGAACAAAGCAGGTTAGCACAACACAGGCTCTATACTGGTTCCACCAGGAAAACAACATGCTCATTAACATGACGTACTATACTTACATTGAACAGTCAAATGCCTTCCTGACACTGTCCTCATCTGTGAACTTTACACAGGCTGAGCAGTACCAGTTGGGAACTGTTTGGGTAGGAGCGTACTTCTTGTACAATGACTTCTCGCCAGCGTAAAAATATTAAAAACCATTCCCTTTTTTTTTTAAATTTTTTATATCTTTTTAAAATACAGATAAGTGATTTTCGTCTATATCTTGATTGTTGAAATACTAATGACGCCAATTATATCATATTCAGTATATTACACTTCCAGGTTCTATGCTAAAATGGGGACAAAGGAAATAAGTTTCCTGATATTTTTTCTTGCAATGATGTCAGGAATGTTGAATAGTGTAACATATTTTATAATCGAACCGACAGGTTTTATAAATCAGGTAACTGCTATAAATATTTCCATGTTCGAAATGTCAGTTTTTCTCTCTTATCTTCTGGTTTCTGCATACAATGGCAATCTCAAAACAATGAACAAGGGACATAGAAAGTGGATGGCAGCGTTGATTGGGTGGAATGAAATCTCCATGGCGTTCCTTCTTTACGTTATTGCTTACGGATTTGGAAATGGGAATACTTTTCTTGAATTAACTAATCTTATAGGGTATTCGGTGACCAATTACCTGTTCGTTATCCCAATGGTCATAGAAATGTCAGTGTTATACCTGGCAGTAAAGCATCCACCCCTGGTTAAAAGAGTATCCATCTCCATAATAATGATGCAATTGGCTGATCCTGCAATTATTGGGCCATCATGGTATATATTGCCAGCTTCTGTAGTGTTTTCGGCGATTATGATATTAGCAATATATCTTGTTTTTAATCATGTTTACAAAAATATGGGAAATATGGAAGAAAATTGGAAAAGGATGCTTTCATATTTCATACTGATTATAGCTCTGTCTTCCGCAGGACTGATTGAACCGGTTTTTGTAAACTCATATTTCGGCGTAGAGTGGTTGCTGTTTTCAATATCAATGATGACTTCCATGATATTCTATTTCTCTATGTCATTCGGGGTTTTCAGTTCCAAAGATTCTATGAATGCAGAATCACTTCAACCTGCCTGATCTTGTCCTCAGGTAATTCCTGATATCAAAGAAATATATGTTCTCATACGGACAGGCCTCCAGGCATTCACCTATACCCACGCACCTGTTTCCCTTCCATTCACCATTTTGAATGAAGGATCCTGGTTGGGAAGAATTCCCCACAGGGCATGCGGTGGCACATGCTTTGCTCTCGCATGTAACACAGGCACTGATGCTTTTGACTTTTAACCTGAAGAAACCAAATCTCGCAATCCACCTGTTAAAGTTTCCCCAGTGGCAGAATCCGGTATTAATGCACCCATATGACCCAAAATACGGCATGGTTACGAACACTGCATACCACATTATGTCAAAGAGTATCACATAGGTAAAGGCCAGGGGATCAGTTCCGTACAGGTAAATATGGAATCCATAGTAACTGTCCA
>JAKAWY010000042.1 GCA_021816745.1 Thermoplasmata archaeon | reverse complement strand
ATCGATTTTGGTTAAAAAATATATTGTACCTTTAACTTATGTAGTATTATGCCTGAAACCAAATCATTCTGGAAAACCAAGCTTAACGAACTGGAGGAAAGGAACAGAATAAATGAGGGTGAAAAGGCCAGTAATTGGAGAAAATCCACATTGGCACAATGGAATAAATCCACTGGATACCAGGAAAAAGAATATGAAAACTCTTCTTCCATACCCATAAGAGATATCTATACACCTGAAATGCTTCCTGAAAATATTGATGAACTACTGGGACTTCCGGGGGAATACCCTTTCACCAGGGGAGTTTATCCTAACATGTACAGGGGTAAACCCTGGACCATGAGGATGTTTTCCGGATTTGGATCACCGGAAGACACGAACAAAAGGCTGAAATACCTTATTTCTCACGGAGAAACAGGTCTTAGTGTCGCTTTTGACATGCCTACGCTTTATGCATATGATGCAGACAATGAAAGATCACATGGTGAAATTGGTAAATGCGGGGTAAACGTGACATCCCTTAAGGATTTGGAAGTAATATTTGATGGAATCAACCTGTCGGAAGTAACCACATCCATGACCATCAATGCACCTGCTGCCATTCTTACTGCCATGTATTTTGCCATTGCACAGAAACAGGGCCATGATCTCAAAAACATTGGCGGGACAGTACAGGCAGATATTCTGAAGGAATATATTGCCCAGAAGGAATGGATATATCCTCCCGAAGCACATCTTAGAATAATCAGGGACATGATGTCATTCTGTACTGATAATGCACCAAAATGGAACTATATCAGCATTTCAGGATATCACATAAGGGAAGCCGGATCCAGTGCAGTACAGGAACTTGCCTTCACTCTGGCTGATGGATTCTATTATGTTGACATGGGGATCAAACAGGGGCTCAACGTGGACGAATTTGCGCCCAGGCTTTCATTCTTCTTCAACTCCTCCATAAATTTCTTTGAGGAGATTGCCAAGATGAGGGCCGCAAGAAGAATCTGGGCCAATGTACTGAAGGAAAAATTCCATGCCAAAAGCAAAAAAGCCATGATGCTGAGGTTCCATACCCAGACTTCTGGTTATACACTAACCTGGCAGCAACCACTTAACAACATTGTCAGGACCACCATAGAAGCCATGGCAGCCATTCTTGGAGGAACCCAGAGTCTTCACACAAACTCCTTTGATGAGGCCTGGGCCCTTCCATCTGAGGAAGCTGTGAAGGTTGCCCTCAGGACACAGCAGATTCTTGCAGAGGAAACAGGCATTACAGATACCATGGACCCACTGGGAGGCTCATATTACATAGAATACCTTACCAGTAAAATGGAAGAGGAGGCCTACCGCTACTTTGACAAGATAGATTCTCTTGGTGGAATCCTGGAAGCAGTGAAGAAAGGATACATCCAGAGAGAAATCGCCGCCACATCCTATAAGAGGCAGAGAAGGCTGGAAGAAAACAAGGAGATCATGGTAGGCGTTAACAATTACGCAGATCCTGAGGAAAAACCGCTGAACATACTCAGGATAGGAAACGAGGCTGAAGAGATACAGCTCAAGAGAATCAGGGAAGTAAAGTCTCACAGGAACCAGGAACAGGTAGACAGGGCCCTTGCAAAGCTCGAAGAGGCCTTCAGGAACCCTGATGAAAATGTCATGCCTTTTATTATTGAGGCCGTGAAGACTTATTCAACCATTGAGGAGATTTCAAATGTCGGGAGGAAAATATATGGTGGATGGAAAGAACCAGTCATTGTTTAAGGAAAAACCCATTAAAATACTGTTGGCAAAACCTGGGATTGACGGACATGACAGGGGTGTGCTGGTACTTGCAAAAGCATTCAGGGATGCAGGAATGGAAGTACTCTATGTTGGACTTCTTCCCACACCTGAAGACGTGGTTGAGACTGCGGTCAATGAAGATGTGGATGTAATTGCGCTCAGCCTGCTCAATGGGGCACACATGACCGTGTTCAGGAAAGTCATGGATTTGTTGAAGAACAGGGGAATAGATGATATTGCAGTGGTGGGGGGAGGCACAATTCCCGATGAGGACAAGCCCAAACTTGAATCCATAGGGATTACAGGAAACTACGGGCCAGGAACACCACTGTCCACCATTATAGAACATGTCACCAAAAGAGCCACCGAGGCCAGAGAAAAGAAATTAAGGTGATCTGACGGATATTCAGAAAATGAAGGAAGGCATACTCAAGTCAGATACCAGGAGCATGGCCAGGGCAATTTCATACATAGAGGACGGTAATGCAGAGATCAGGAAAGAGATTCTCGAGAGCCTTTATCCGCACTGCGGTAAAGCACAGGTTGTAGGAATTACCGGGCCCCCTGGAATAGGAAAGAGCACTACTATTGGTAATTTGGCCATAACACTGGCAAATAAGGGAAAAAAAGTATCCGTTCTTGCTGTAGATGCTTCCAGCCCGTATTCGGGAGGATCCCTCCTTGGAAACAGGATCAGGATGCAGGATGCCCTCTTCACCCATGGAATATATATGAGGAGCCTTGCAAACAGGGGGGCCCGTGGTGGGCTGTCTGAATCATCCATGGGCGCTGTAAATATACTGGATGCCTCGGGAAGCGATATCATAATAATTGAGACTGTGGGAGCAGGCCAGGCAGACCTTGACATCATGAATCTTGCAGATACAACAGTTTTAATTCTCGGTCCTGGACTGGGCGACCAGATACAGGCCATTAAGGCTGGAATTATGGAAATAGCAGACATATTCGTGATCAACAAGATGGATCTGGATGGTGCATATTTTGCCATGAAGGACATTGAAGAGATTCTATCCATGGATGATCCAAGGCCAATGAAGCGTACTGTGGTGGGAACATCCTCCATAGATAACACCGGATACACTGAAATGGCTGATGCAATACTTGGGCATGGAAAATTCCTTGAGCAAACCTCAAGTATAGGCAAAAAAAGGTTCCTCATGGGGGCCAGGTGGATTCTGGAAAGAGAAATAGGAAGATCCATAATAGATCCTGTAATGGAACTGATAGGTAAAATGGGGCCAGACGTCAATGCCTATAAACTTGCAGAGGAACTGGTGTCTGAAATTAAAAAAAATTCCATAACCAGCATAATTAAGTAAAACATAATTATTATTTTATTCACATTATCTTTATCAATCCTTTTATTTTCTTTTTCCATCGCAAACCAATGACTGGAACTGGCTATGATGAAAGAAAGCCTGCGGGGGAAAGGAATTCAAATCTTTCAAAGGTGATTGATTTTTCCAGATCATACAACCCACTTATTATCAGTGAAGTGGAAAAAGAAAGGATATCCAATGAGACAGGGGAGGTCAGAAAGCATGAAAATGCTGCATATAACATATCCAACTGGGTTGGAGTACGCCCTTCCAATATTATGGTTTTAAGCAGTCTCACTGAAATAATTCATTTATTTTACAGGTCAATGGGAAAGGGAAGGGCTATATTGCTCGAACCAGTTTTCCCGGAACATCACAGGGCAGCATTAATATCCGGGATGAAACAGACATCCATCAACCTTGGTGCAATTAATCAGGATATAACCTTATTGAAAAATTTTCATCCAGATGTTATTTCATTAAATTCTCCAGTAAATCCCACCGGTGAAACATTAAATATGAATCAGATAGAATCAATACTGGAAGAAGCAGAGAGAATAGGGGCTTTTGTTTTCATTGATGAGGCCTTTGTAGAATTTTATGAGGGCGGTATACCCATTGATTATCAAAAACTTCTTTCAGAGCACAATAATTTTTTATGTGGAAGGACCCTGAGCAAGATCCATGGAGGCTCAGGGTTGAGGTTGGGCTATGCCATTGCACCTAATTCAATAATTAAACAATTAGATTCTTTTTCCGTACGCAACTCACAGGAATTAAGCCTGAACGGATTGGATCATTCCAAAGTGGATCTGAAATGGGTTCACGAAGAAAGGGAATACATTAAGGAAGGGCTTGAATCCATGGGCCTGGAAATAATTGGAAATCCTACTGCCAATTTTATCTCATTCAGAACTGGAAGTAATGATGAAGGACAGATTCTTCAGATGGAACTTGAGAGAAATGGAATCATCATCAGGGATATCAGTAATTTCTACGGGTTTGTTTCAGGAGACTTCAGGATCTGCATAAGAAATCATAACGAAAACGAACTATTACTAAAGAAAATGCATCAGATTTTAAAAAAATAGAAAAATAGGGTAAAATTATAATAAATTTTACGGCGTCACGTCTGGTTCCTTTGTTCTCCATTTCCTGAAAGCACGCACTTCAAGCACTATGTCTAAAATTACCAGAAGTAGAGGCAGAAGATCAAATAAATAGATTCCAGGGTAAATCTGTTCCACAATAATGGGTAAATGGAACTGGTTTGCCGTAAATGAAGCACTGGCCTTCCAGATGTTGTTCACTGAGGAGATGAAGCTTGCATTTGGTCCATTGACGTATGCCTGTGATGCATAGTATGTAAATGCTGTCCCATTTTCAGTGTAATTGACAGTTGTTCCGCTAATGACGTAAACTCCAGGGTTTCCAAGTTTTACCACATATGACATTTTAAGGGACTGGTTAGGGCCCAGTGGTCCAGAGCTACTTAATGTCGGGCTTCCAGATACAAGGCTCAAATCGGTGCTGTTATAGGTAAAAAATTCTTTTTCATTAATCAAAATCCCGGAAATTGATGACGTATCATGGTTTGTAAGTGTGGTGTTTACGTAATATTCTGAATTACCACGATAATGGCTTGAGATACTGACTGATATATTTGCAGGGTACTGATATGATGAATTCATGATTACGGTTGAAGGATTGATGGAATATCCTGTGGAAACTGTAACGTTGTTGGATGCCGGAACAAGTCCTGAAAGGGAGGATGATGTGCTTATGACGGTTGTATTATAAACTGTGCCGGTTCCACTCTTCTCTGGCACACCCATGAAAATGCCGTACTGTGTTGAGCTATTGCTGAAGGTAATGGTATTTTTATAAGACAGCATGCTGGCAAGGCTGAATGAGTGGTTAGTGGAAGAGGAATGGGCAAAGCCACTTTTCATGAAAATTCCTCCATCACCAACATAGGAACCTCCAGAGGAAAGATTCAATCCAATTCCCTTGAAGATGTTGCCCAGAATCGATCCACCTGAAACATATCCGGCAAAGAATATGGAAGAATTATAGCTGTCACTGGTGTAGGATGGAACCAGTGTTCCAGATCTGATCAGGCTGTTGAATACCGCTGCGGTTCCGGAATTGCTTATAGATCCATTTAATGAATTGACGATTCCGTTTTCAGAGGTATAAGTTGCTGCGTTGAATGAATATAGATATATGGAGCCATTTCCGAATCCTCCCAATGGAAAAGAACTTGCTGAAATTAAGCTGGTGGTCTGGTTTACTCCAACAGAACTGAGTGAATTCAACTCAGAGGATGCATAGGAGGAGGTACTGCTCACGTTCCCTGCATAGAGCATAATGATTAATCCGGAAGGGATTAGATTAGAGTATTGAGAACTTAAGTATCCAGGGAAACTTAAATTAGTTCCTGTGGGGAAATTAAGAGACTGAAGGAACTCGTAAAGGTTAGCTGTTTCCACAACCACCGTAGCTGAGTTGGCAGGACCGTTGAACCATTTATTTCCAGTGTTGGATACATGTGCGAAATTACCATAAATCGAATACAGGTTTCCCTGGGTTCCCACCAGAGAACCTCCCACATCAAAGGATGAATTATTGTATTGGGCTGTGCTGAATGGTGTTGCCATCATGTTCAAGGGAGTGGTGGCGTAGCCCGGGATTTGTGTATTATGTTGAGGTGACTGCTGGACATTTCCCATGCTAAGGGCAGGCAAAATCATCGCAGCAATGAATAAGATGGCGATCACGGTAATATATGGTTTCCTGCTTTTTTTGCCATCCACATAACCTTTCCCTCTCTTCTTAATGATATTTCCAAGGGCTTTTCCTGTAATCCCCGCTGAAATCAGGAGTATTGCAAGGTTTACAAGGGCATAGGGTAGAAATTCATATATTATTGGGGTAAAGGAAGAAGTGGAAAATGGCACTCCTCCAGATGATGTACTGCTGGAACTGATAAAAGTTGTTACCGCTGAAGCAATTCTGCCCATAAGGGGTTCAGCCATAATGGTTGCAAGAGTTGTTCCGGTGGGGGCAGGAGTCACTGTAAACGGGAATGGACTTGAACCGGAAGTACTGCTTAATCCTTTTGTCAGGAGATTCGTGCTTGAAATGATGGCAAACAGGGCACTTCCTGCAAATCCCCAAAGGGAAAGATAGACTGTAATGGCCGCGCCAATGGCCCTTCCGGATCTTCTGGCACCTATACCAATGGCTAATCCCAGGATAATCATGCAGACAATTACAATAGGCCACTTAATTGGGTTAGCCAGCAGCATAAAGAGAATAGAAAAGATAAATATCAATGGTGCACCGAATTGAGGCATGAACCAGTTAAGTAAAGGTGTATAGTACGAGGACAGCACATAGAAGCCCAAACCCAATGAGACAGCCATACCCAGAAGGTATGCTGATAATTTTCCCATGTTAAGTATATGCTAAATGCGATTAATTAATTTTTGTCGTAACAGAATCTCCTTATATCTTACATATTTTTATTAAAACAATATACTGATTTTTAAAGCGACTTTATTCGTCATTGTTTTTGTCACCCAAGTAGTTTGAAATGATGTAGGGCAATTTCTGTCATTGATTTGTGCTAATAACCAAAATGGTCTATATAATATTAATTATATACCCGTTCGAATTTACAGTTTTATGAATAAAGGGATATTAATTTTAATAGTTGCTCTTTTGATTGTGAGTTTTGGTTCATTTGGTGTTATCGGAGCGTTATCTGCTCCTTTGACTAGTCAGAATAACCACGTTTCACCAAATGTGGTTGCACTTAAAACTGCACCTTTTATAAACAAGTATACCAACACGGAAGGAATAGCTTCTGTTTCCACCAATGAAAACAGTGTGGTAAAAAGTGGGATGTCCACGATATCCAGCACATCTAATTCAAAATACACCGTTTCCTTAAATGAGACCGGATTGAAATCCGGGACATGCTGGGCTGCCATACTGAACGGAACATTTGCTTCATCCACTTCAAACTCTATATTATTTCACGAATCCAATGGCACCTACACTTTCCATGTTTGTGGAGTAATTGGATATGAAGATGCACCTCAGAGTGGAATCATAAACGTGTCTGGCCATAACATGACCACTGACATAACATTCCATTCATATTTATCATTGAAGCCAGTTTGGGCCTTCGTGGGTGCATATGCTGAATATAATATAACTGCTGTTAGGCATGGAATATCTCAAAATTATAGTGTAAAATTTTTAGTCAGTTCAGTAAATAATAACAATGACAGTGTTCAGTTTACACTGTCTTCTTCCAGTTCAAACTTCAAAAATGTGGTATTATATACGAATTGGACTGAGTTTGGTATTTGGCTTGGAAAGGGACTCTTATGGGAATTCAATAACGGTTCAATTCCGGGTTTTAATAATGTAACCTCTCATGTCAAGGTTTCAACCCCTGCAGGTACATTTTTTACAGATAATATTACGATTACCACGTTAAATTTTTCAGAATCCCTTTACTTTGATATGTATTCTGGAATATTTGTGAAGGATTCCGTGGTTAATTCCACCTGTAAATTAAATACTTCCATGACTTATACTAATATACCTGAAGGATTCTCTGCTATACACTACTACAATGTCACTTTTACCGAATCAGGGCTCCCATCCGGAACAGCATGGTATGTGAACCTAACCAATGGAATGAAATCAGGTACAATTACAGGAACTTCGTATACATTCTCTCTGGAAAATGGAACGTACTCATACACTTACAGCAATGTATCAGGGTATTCCATCTCATCAAAATCCGGATCCATAACTGTGAATGGAACAAGCGTGGTGAAGGACTTAAACTACACCAGTGTAAATTCACCGGGAATAAGCCAAATGGAATTGTACGAAATATCTGGTGCAACAGTGGCCATTGTTGCAGTCCTGGGTGTTGTGATGTTCCTCAGGAGGAAATAATTTATTTTTTAAAACCCCTTATTTTTCAGGATCTTCTCAGGGCGAAGGTCATGCAGTGCGCTCCACCGTAACCTCCTGTTAATTCCTGGAGCTCAATGCTGATAAAATCCAACCCGAATTTATCCATCTCGGAACTGATGGGAAACATGGACTTCCCCGGATTGGGTCCAATTCCCGCAGACTCAAGTATTTTGTTGTCAATTATGCCATTCCTGACAAGTCTGGTGAAAACATTTCCAGAATTCACGCATACTATCTTTCCATCAGAAATTGTAAGAAAATTTGATGAATACGACAGTTGTTCAGGAATGCTTAAGGGCATGAAATTAAATCCTTTCTTCCTGATGTAATCATAAAGGGTTAAATTCTCCCCTTTCTGGACATATTTGCCATTTTCCCTGTAGAAGATCGTACCCCTGGCCTTTTTTGCAAGTATTTCAGAGCCAATAACTGTGGAAGATGAGGCCACATTGAAGTAAGTGTCAATGTGCATATTATTCAGCAGATCCTTGACCATGAAGTCATATTTCGGGTTTTCAAGCACAAGAATCTCATCATGCTCCATCATTCCGGAGTTCATGGCAGCCATGGCACCTTCGAGATTAGTCCTTGGGCCTGTCCCAATAAGACCAAAATCTCCACAAGGTATGTAGTCACCACCTTCAAAGTATCCTCCTTCCGGTATTTCTGCCACTTTCTCCCTTCCAAGAACATTTCTCATTATAAATCGTGTAATAAGGGGTTCAGAGGCTCTCTGCGGGAGTCTCATCCTTCCTGAAATTACTCCATTGGCAGAAACAGCCTGCTGATCCCTCATGAAATACAGGTTGGCCAGTGGTATGTTTGAAAAGATCTTGGGGTATTCCATGTGATTTCCCCTGTCTGTCCTCACATCAAGAGAGGGCTGAAGTATGAGTAGATTGAAAAGTGTGTCAGAATCCAGGGATTTGATATTTTCCTCAAATTCACGTTTAGTTTTTGCGGTTGATTCAATATCCCCAAAAAAGGAGATCCTGCTGATGACTTTTTCTTCCAGTGCTGTCCTGAATTTTGAATCAGCATGAGCAATTTCTGAGACAAGATTCCTGAGAACCTTAACCTGGACTCCATTCTCCTGAAGAACCTGCTGGAGGTGCTCGTGTTCCTTTAAAGCCTCTTCCCTGCTGAACGGCCTTTCAAAAAGGAATGCCCGTGGAGAAAGCATGGCGTAGTCTATTTCCACGCCAGGCCTGTGAATAATAACCTCCCTGAGCCTTTCCCACTCGGAACGGATGAACAATCATTCACCCCTCGCCTTATAGAGCTGTCCATCAAGAATGAACATATCTACCTCATCATCTGTAATTTCTCCTTTAATCGTTGTCTGTGAGTAGTTCTGCCTGTCCATAAGCTCAGTTTCTCCATTGTTTCTGGAAATTACCATAAATCTTCTCTTTTCTGCAATCTCACCGGTTGCAGTCACTTTTGTAAGATCAAGTCCCTTCCTGTTCACGAAAGTATCCCTGCCTTTTTCCACGTCGGTAATATTCAGTCCGTTTGCGTTTGTACCCTGGAAGATATATTTTCTTCCATTTACAAAAAGTATTGACCCGGGTTCGTAGTCAAATAACCTGATCATGTATGTGAACCTGTAGAACTGCTTACCTTCCCTGACGCCAGCGAGTGTGTTTGAAATCACTACGCTGCATATTTCCCTCGCCTTGATGTTTTTTGCAAAGGTATCGCCATCTTTTCTCTTTCCAAGGTAAATGTCGACTCCGTCCTTCACATCTTCTACTTTTGAAATAAAGGATTGATGATCCCTCGTCCTGTTGTTCTCAACAAATTCCACAAGCTTTTTTCCCGCATCAACCATTTTATCAGTTACCTTTCCAGTCATGCCTCTGATCTGGACTTTAGCCTCAAAGTAGGAACCTGTAATTTTGTTGCATGTGGGACAGCTAATTTTATCTTCACTGTAGGGGATGGTGAAACTGAATTCTCTGATATCTCCATCCAGTGATGCCGTAATCTTTGCGTCTATGAAGTCCCTTCTCTTATTGAATCCGACAACTTCTCTCCCAGTAATCCTGAAAGGCTCGTTGATCCGGAATGTCTCCAGTGATTTTCTTTCCCAGTGCGCTTCAGAATGGTTATGGGACCATGCATTTCCCACCTTTATTGCTCCACATTTCGGGCATATAATCCTGGATACTGAACCAGGCGATTCAACAACTGCAGATTCCCAGGTGCACTCATTGCACAGTCCTTTGAACACAGCCTCTCTCTTTCCACATTTTATGCAAATCATTCTATCAGTCTATTCCCTTCCCTTTGAGAAAATCCCTTATGAGGGAGTGGGCTATAAGTTTTTTTCTTATTTCAGTGGTTCCTGCACCAATCTGACCTAATATGGCATCCCTGAGCAGTCTCTCAACTCCAGAGTCCTTCATGTACCCATTTCCGCCATGAATCTGGATTGCTTCCCTGCAAATTCTTTCTGAAACCTGTGCTGAATAAAGGATGGATGCTGCCGCAGTTTTCACATCCATGCTGTCCTCTTCTATACTTTTAAGTGCATCATACGCCAGAAGCCTGGAGCACTTATATTCTGTATACATGGTTGCCAGTTTGTCCTGAATCATTTCAAAACTGTGTAAGGACTGGCCAAACTGTTTTCTTTCATGTGAATACCTTATGGATTCCTCCAGTGCCCTTCTGGCCAGTCCTACAAAAATAAAAGAAAGTACAACCCTTTCTGAATTCAACCCGCCAAGAATTATTTCTTTCCCTTTATTCTCCTTCCCTACAATTCTTGATTTGTCAAGCTTTATTCCATCGAAGTATATTTCTCCGGTTGGAGATCCTCGCATGCCCATCTTGCTGAATTTTTTACCCCTTGAGAATCCTTCGTCAGTGGAAAGGACTGAAAATGCAGTATAGTGATCTCCAGTACGTGCATAAACTAAAAAGAATTCAGAATAAGGTGCGTTGGTGATGTATGTTTTTGAGCCGTTAAGAACATAATGATCCTCATGTATTTCGGCTCTGGTTTTCATGTTAAGTGCATCAGATCCGGAAGAAGGTTCTGTAAGCCCCAGTGAACCGATCCATTTCCCGGATGAAAGCTTTGGAACATATTCTTCTTTCTGCTCCTTTGAGCCATTCCTGTATAGGTTGTCCAGTGTGAGGTTACTGTGAGCTCCGTATGAAAGTGCCAAAGATGCTGAAGAGTATCCGAGTTCCTCTTCAATAATGGCCTGTCCCATATATCCGAGGCCTGCACCGCCATATTCCTCCGGAATTGTGATTCCAAGATATCCCATCTCACCCATTTTCCTGAATACATCTTCAGGAAAGTAATCTTCTTCATCCATCTTATGTGAAATTGGTTCAACTTCCCTCTGGACGAATTCTTTCACATTCTTCCGAAGTTCCACATAAATATCTTCATTCATCATATACCCTCACTGATGCGAGCCTAAA
>JAKAWY010000041.1 GCA_021816745.1 Thermoplasmata archaeon | reverse complement strand
ATCGAAAAGTTAATAAAAAAACAAGCAATATCAACTTATGAGCAGAAATTACATGATCTATACAATACTTACACTGTCTGCACTTCTTCCTTCTATCTGGGCATTCACCCTTGTAATTCATCCCATCTAATTTTTTGGTGAAACTGGTGGATTTTTTCAAACAGATTATGAACATAAAAGAGCAGGTAAATTTCAAAGGTAAGTTTGCGGATTCATCCTCAAATCATATTGTAATTGCAGGAATGGGGGGTTCAGGTGTTTCAGGAAGAATTTTTTCCGAGTTATGCAGTGAGAAAAAAATTAGTGTTGTTGATTCTTACAACCTTCCGGGTTTTGTAAATAAAGATGACTATCTTGTTTGTGTGAGCTACTCAGGCAATACTGAAGAAACACTTTCCGTGGCAAAACAGGCCAAGGAAAGAGGAATTAAGGTACATGCCATTACTTCAGGAGGCAAACTTTCCCAGATAGCAGATGAAATTATCACAGTTCCTTCTGGATTGCAGCCAAGACAGGCATTAGGTTATTTACTGATGCCGCTTATCAACACATTCATTCCTATTAGTGATGCTGAACGTAAAAATATTTTAAAAGCACTGGATTTGGTTAATCCCGATGAGGCCAGGAACATGGCAAAGCAGATTGTGGATAGCGGAAAGATTCCGTATATAGTATCATGGGAACCTTTTTCTGCCCTTAGTTACAGGGCTAAAACACAGTTTAATGAGAACTCAAAGCTTCCAGCAATTAGCCATACCCTTTCTGAACAGAATCATAATGAGCTTGTCCCTTTGGCGGTTAATAAAAACTATAGTGACAGGTTTTTCTTCATCAGCATTGACGGATCTGAAAATTCAAGAAACCAGCTCAGAATGAAAATAATGACTGAACTTGCAGGAATAGAATTCCATCACTTGATTTCGAAAGGAGAAACATATCTGTCAAGATACTTCTATCTTGTACATTTCATTGATCTACTTACATATCATGCAGGAATTTTTGGTAAGTTTGATCCTGAAAATGTATCTATCCTGGAAAATCTGAAGAAAGAACTTTCCAGGTTCAACTGACAATATTACTGTTTCCTGTGGGAAGAATTGAAATTATTTCCTCAGGATCAATATCCAGAATTTTTGCTATTTCTGCTGCGATCTTATCCTTCGTCCTTCCACCGGGGATAATGGTTATTGCATTATCCCCTTCCCTGAAGGGATATATCATTGGAATGTTCACTTTACCATTATTGATAATCTTGATGGAAAGTTTCATTGGCAGTGAAAAAAGGTAATTTCTTTTTCCCCTTATGATCCAGGATCCTTTCCTTACATACTGGCCCGATTCCGGAGTCTTGCTGACTTGTCCCGGAGTTACCCAGTATGCAGACCCTGAGGCTAATCCATTCTGCCATGCCCTTGAAAAACATATTGCAAAGGTTGCAGCTTCCCTGATATCATCATCAATAATTTCTTCTCCTGGTTCGCATTTTATCACAGTACTTGGCGCACCATACATATCTGCATGAACATACACATCCTTATCTGACATATGCTTCTTGACCACCTTTTCATTGGTATCCGTGTTTTTACCGGATAAAACAAGTTTTCCGGTGGATGTATAGAACCAGTGGTAAGCCTCAAACCACTGCCTGGCTCTGGTCTTCTTCTTTTTCTTTTCCTCTTCCACAATTCCTTTCAGGGAATTCTCCATGGCTGCTTTTGCACCGTCCAGTCGTTCTCTGTAATCTTTGGATTTCTCATAATAAAGGTTCAAGTTCTCGCCAGGGGTTCGTTCATAATAGAGCCTCACCCTCTGCTCATGAAGCAAAACATCTGCATATTTCTCTGCCCGGTTTTTCTCCACAACTTCAATTAAATTTCCATTGGAGTTTAGTGTTCCGATATCAACATCCTTCCTGGCAAGAGTTGAAAGAAGTGGCTTTATGATGTAAAAATTTGCAGAGATTGTATCACCGATGTTCTTGCATTCATCGGCATTCTTTCTGTATTCCTCCATGATCCTCTCCTGATTTTCCACAATTTTTCTGATTTTGGTATTTGCAGGATTTTCTTTTTTCTCTTCCAGCATTTTCCTTGCAATTTCATCGTTGAAAACTTCTTTCTCTTCCAGAAGATTATCAGATTGATACTTTAGTTCTGCAGGCCACACAGAACCATCGGAATATACATAGGCCTTTCCACTGGAAGTGGATTCAAGAATCTGATTCAACTGGACTCTAATTTCAGGGATTTTATTAACTGCATCATTGGATAAAATGGATTTATCAGTACCAGATCTAAAGAGGATTTCCTCAGCTAGTTCCCCGCCAAATCCGAGCCTTGTGGCCATGGTCTGCACCAAGGAGGCCTTGCTGGAATGAAATATGGATTCAATGTCCTGCTGATTCATCTCAAGAGGGTTGCTAAGACTTGGTGGAATGTATTTCTCTCCCCTGATTATCTTTCTGTTTTTCCATTCCCTGGGTTCAATAGCATACTGTATTATGTCATCCTTCAACACAATAAGGTTTCCATCCCTGAAGAGTTCAAGTACCAGAGAATCACCACCATAGGTATCAATGCGTATCACCCTGTCAAAATTTACCTGGTATATATCCCTGATTTTCCGGTCAGTAAAGATCTTTCTAAGATACATGGCGAACTGGCCCGCTTCGCCTTCCCTTTCTGAATCCATCAGGCAGACTCCTTTCCTGACATCTATGTAAAGGGGGATTTTCTTAATTGTGGGACTGTTAATCTGGAAAAGGAATTTTCTCTCCCCCAGGTCATAAATCTTCTTGAAGAATGCGTCCCTGATGTGCTGTCCATATACACTGATAAGCGCATATATGTCCAGTGAACTCTCCTTGTCCTTCACCTGAGGTAATCCCTTGACCTTTTTTTACCTTTGCAGTGCAAAGTTGCTTAATTGAATAGTAGTTTTCAGGAATTTTAATAATTGATTTAGGGTGAAAAAACCTCATTCTTTATCATAATATGTGGCAGGAAACGCTTTTTAGATTGTGATGTCTCACAATAAACAATAATTGTGCAAGGGAATTTTCTATTATAAATAAAATGAACCGGGAAAATTAATATATAGACATAACACATTTTATTTTATGAGAGTGCTGATAGTTCTTCCACCGTTTATCCCTGTTCAAGCCATTGAAAACACCGTAAAACAAATTCTGAATGATGTTGAAATAACAACAAGTACAGATTTCAAGTCCAGGGATTCCGAAGTGCTTGTTGCCACCACATTTACTCCCGTTGATGAGCAGCTTTTAAAGAAATTGCCCAACCTCAGATACGTGCAGATTGCCAGCACCGGTTATGATAATGTTGATCTTGAAGTGCTTAAAAAAAGAGAAATCATCCTGTGCAATATACCTACTGCAAACAAGGAGAGCGTGGCAGAACACGTTATTGCAATGGCACTGGCACAATTAAAAAACCTGTTCCATTTTCACTCTGAAATTCTTAAGGGGAACTGGCCTTTCCTTACAAATTCCACTGAGCTGATGGGAAAAACTTTTGGGATTGTGGGAATGGGTGCCATAGGGAGAAGGCTGGCCGAAAGACTGCTATTCTTTGGAACAAATACAGTATATTATGATCCGGTAAAACTCAGTGAAGAAGATGAGGAAGTCCTGGGTGTAAGGTATCATGATCTTAATCAGCTGATCTCGGCTTCGGACATTATATCACTTCATGTTCCGTTGACGGACACCAACAGTAAAATGATTTCTGCTGAAGAATTTAAGAAAATGAAGGAAGGAGCCATATTCATCAACACTGCCAGAGGAGAACTGGTGGATGAAAAAGCACTGATTAACGCTTCAAAAACCAGGGGGATTAGACCATGCATTGATGTATATGAAATTGAACCCCCTGATCCAAAGTCGGAGTTATTCACTTTGGAAAATGCAATATTTTCTCCACATATTGCAGGTGTTACGGTGGAAAGCCAGCAGAGGTTTATATCTGAAACTGTGGCTAATGTGCTGAAATACACCCAGGGAATTCAACCACTTTACAGGGTGTTATGATGAAAGGTTTTGAACTTCTCGCCAGGACCATAAAGGATGCGGGAATAGACCATGTTTTTGGAAATCCCGGTTCCACGGAGCTCCCGATGCTCAGGGGTATTGACAATTATATCCTTACTCTTCACGATTCAATTTCAGTAGGCATGGCCGATGGATATTCCCAGGCTACCGGCAGGCCCTCCATGGTTAACCTTCACACACTTCCCGGAGTTGCCAATTCCATGTCTTTTATTCATACGGCCAGGCTTAACAGAACCCCTCTTCTGATTACTTCAGGGCAGCAGGACAGAAGGCATTCCTTTTATGAACCTATTCTCTGGCATGATCTTAAGTCACTGGTGGGAAATTCTGTTAAATATTTTTATGAAGTGCAGGGGCCAGCGGATATTGAAAGGTCTGTCAAGAGAGCAATATCCATCAGTATGGATCCTCCCAGGGGGCCCGTTTTTATTTCATTCCCCATGGATGTAATGGATATGGATTCTGATTACGTAGGCCTTCCCATTTCAGATCCCAATCTGGATCTTCTGGATTTGAACTCTGTGAAAAGGGTGGCCGATCTTCTGGAGAATGCATCCAATCCTGCTATTATTGCTGGATTTGAAGTTGATTTATACGGTGGCCACAAAGAACTGGAACTTCTTGCGGACAAACTCGGGATTCCAGTATTCAACGAACCCCTTATTCACCGTGCAGGTTATGATTCTTCAGGATCAAATTCCGGAGGAGACCTTCAACCTGCATCCACTGCCATTAACCTGGCCCTGCTTAATAATGATTTCATATTGAGCATTGGTGGAGACTTGACATTGTATCCATACCTTCCTTCACCCCTGTTGCCCGGGAAAAAAATTATAACAGTTTCCATGGAGCCTTCCTACAGGCATGGTGAATATGTGAAGAGCAATCCTCGACTTTTCATGAAGGAATTAATTTCACAGGTTGGGAAAAAGGGTAACTACCATAGTGCCCCTGATCCTTCACTGGCGGGAACCATAGCCAGGGAAAGGAGAAACATGGGTGTAACTTATGTGCTCCAGAGGGCAAAGAAGGAATTTGGTAACCACGTGATTGTGGATGAGGCAATCTCCTCCTCACTTTTGTTGAGGAAAAATATTGGATATAAGCCGAATTCTTATTTCAGTGCAAAAAGTGGACAACTGGGATGGGGGCTTCCTGCTGCAGCAGGGATATCCATGAAAAATAAGAAAGTGCTTGAAATTGTGGGAGACGGTTCGATAATGTATACAATACAGACTCTTTGGACCATATCAAAATATTCACTGCCGGTGAAGATACTGGTTCTTGACAATGGAGGTTACGGAATTCTAAAAAGTTATTCCAAAAGCTTTTACCCTGGACTGGAAAATGCACCATACCTTACCTTCAATAGTGATATTTTGAAGATTGCTGACGCTTTCGGGATTGAATCCAGGGAGGCTGATCCTGAACTTAAGGAGATGAACTGGCTTGCAGAAGGGGATAAGCCACGGATGCTTGTTGCCCATGTTCCAAAATCAGTGCAGAAACTTTTCCCATGACAAACCATAACTAATTTTTTATACGGCTTGATTTTACCTATTCATGGTTCATGCAGGAAAAGAGCAGATTAATGAGATTTCTTCACTAACCAGAAGACATGCCAGTGATTTCCTTAAGCAAATTTGTGATTATCTCAGTGAAAAAAATCCTAAATTTAACTGGACTGGTGTGTATGTGCTGCAGGGAGACAAACTGGCCCTGGAGGCATATCATGGTGAGGCCACTGAGCATGTTTCCATTAAGCTGGGTGAAGGATTATGCAGCCTTGCAATTCATGAAGACAGAATTATCAATGAGAGCGACGTGAAGTCCAACGGAAAATATCTTGCCTGCTTCGTTAATACAAATGCAGAACTTGTGGTCCCCATAAGGTTCAAGGGCAAAGCCATTGGTGAAATTGACATTGATTCAGACCTGAAGAATGCTTTTTCAACTGAGGATGAGAAATTTGTTGAACAGGTCGCTGAAATAATTGCACCAGTGGTGAATTATCTTTATACATCCTGATTTTAGAATGTATATTTTATTCTAACAGGAATTTCCTCAATTTTTCAGACATATCCAGAGCACCTAAGGACAGTATTTTTTCCTCTTCTAGATCAATAATTGTAATGCTGCAGTTCTTAATGCTGATGCCACCTGAATCCTCTTCCTCTATGCCCATATAACTGCAGGCCAGTGCCTTTATAGGGAGCATATGAGTAACGAACACATTGATTCCATCGTAACCGGATATTGCTTTTTTTAATCTATTGGACTGGTTAATGAAAGATTCAATCCCGTTTAGCCCGTAATGATATTTAGGCAGGTTTTCTGCTTTTGTGTTGTTGTATTTCCCCATATCTGTTTCCCGTAGTTCATGATCGATTCTCAACTCACCCTTAAATCCTGATTCAATGGCGATAATCTGTCCTGTTTCCAATGTCCTTTCCAATGGAGAACAAATAATGCTATCCAGTTTTTCAGCAATTGAAGAAAGTATATTGCCGGTGGTGGATGCCTGTTTTCTCCCGAGATCTGTCAGTGGATAGCCCTTAAGTTCATGTGTGACTATATTCTTCCTGTTAGCTTCGCTTTCCCCATGCCGCACCATGATGGCTATTTTTTTCACTATTTTGGATGAATAAGTAATAATAATAATTTTTGCTCATGATCATGATAACATGGAAAGTTCAGTAAATCATCTCAGGGATGAAAAGAGCCCATATCTTCAACAGCATTCCAGAAACCCGGTAGACTGGTATCCCTTTAGTGATGAACCTTTTAATCTTGCCAAAGAGAAAAACATGCTGCTTATGGTCAGTGTGGGTTATTCCACATGCCACTGGTGCCACGTCATGGAGAGGGAGAGTTTCAGCAGGCAGCGTATTGGCCAGGTGTTGAACGAATCTTTTGTCTGTGTAAAGGTGGACAGGGAGGAGAGGCCCGACATTGATGCATTCCTGATTGATTTTGCCATCAGAACCACCGGTTCAGCCGGATGGCCCCTTAATGTGATCATGACTCCGGACAGGAAGCCCCTGCTTGCCTTTACTTACCTGCCTCCAGAATCCAGGGGCCAGAATCTGGGCCTTATCCAGATGGCACAGACGGTTTCCACCATGTGGAAAGAAAATCCTGAAGAACTATTGAAGAATGTTTCACAGCAGGAACCACAGTCATCAAGTTTCCTTAAGGGCAATCTTCAATATTCTGAATATACCCCTGGAACTGCATTTACACAGCTTTCAAGGATGTTTGATCCATATTATGGAGGTTTCAGCAGATCAACGAAGTTTCCATCCCCGCATAATATAATGTTTCTTTCATCATACTATCATTCCACAGGCAATAAAGATGCATTATCCATGGCAGAAAGAACAGTTGGAGCCATGAGGATGGGGGGAATTTATGATCATGCTGGCCTGGGTATTCACAGGTATTCCACAGATACAGGATGGAAAATTCCGCATTTTGAAAAAATGCTGTATGATCAGGCGTCACTTATTCTTGGCCTTTCTGACCTATATTCTGTCACAGGAAAAGATCAGTACAAAATCATGATGAAAGAGACACTCCACTTTTTAAGGAACTTTATGAAATCACCATCAGGTGGATTTTACACAGCCATGGATGCTGACAGTGAAGGTGTCGAAGGACTCTATTATACATGGACTCATGGGGAAATTGAAGAGGCATTGCATAAAAACTCTGAAGAAATTGAACTTCTGTTCAACATTACTCCTGAAGGAAATTATATGGATGAGGCCAAAGGAGTATCCACAGGACGGAATATTCTGTTCATGAACAATGAGAAGGAGGATGTGGAAAGATTCATCAGGGATGGACTTTTCTGGTTGACCAGTGAGATTTCCAACTCCTTATCCCAGTTGCAGAAAATAAGGCGTGGACGAACTCCTCCCACAACTGACACAAAGGTGCTCAGTGATCTGAACGGATTGCTTCTATACGCTTTTTCATGCGCATATTCGCAAACACTGGATACTGACTTCCTCAATGAGGCGAAATTGCTTTCAGAATATTTAGTGGGGCTTGAAAAGGACGGATATCTTCCCCATGTCAGGTACAATGACGGGAAAGAGATTGCCGGATTTTTCTCAGATTACGTTTTCACTGCCCTGGGCCTGACAATGTATTCATTGCTTTCACCCAATGAAGAAAATATGGATATTGTGCTCAGACTTATGGGAAAACTAAGTGAGGAAGCTGAAAAAGACATAGAAAAAAATTCGAAGAAAGGGTATGGCGAATTTCTTGGTTCATGGAATTCTCAGGAGGATTCCTCCATGCCATCCCCTTACTCAGCCTATGAGAGGATTCAGATTTTGCTTCAGACAATGGGCATTCAGTATAAATCAGCCTCCGTGTCACCTGAGGATCTTGAAGGCGGTTTGGCAAGATACCCATCATACTTTACTTTCAGGGTTCAGAATCAGCTTCTAAATGATCATATTTTCATTATAAGGAAAAAGAATCTTGATCAGGATGAAATTCGGGATGCACTTCAAGCCGTCAGGGAAGCTGGAATATCAGATGTTATTACTTTTTCAGATAAAGATGCGAAAGGTTCCGGTTATTCATTATGCACCAGTGTTGCATGCGTTCTAGAGGATACCACCATGGAGAGGATAGTTACATTCATCCTGGAAAAACATAAAAAATAAATGGTTAATGGATTTTTGAGGTAAGCCTGGTGTTTATCCTGATTATCTCCTTTGCCCTCTCTATTCCATTAACGATATCATCACCACTGATGGATTCCATGGCATCGATCATTTTATTGTCTCCATTGAGGGAAAGATATGGGAGTGATTCCTCAATGAATGCAGATGTGTACCTGGACCCTGAATATATCACTCTTAGCTGATTCACCATTTCAACCATGTGTTTTGCAAGGAATTGCCTTCCTTTTGAATTATGGGCACATGAGTTGAGGAATCTGATAATATTCTGTTTCTTTATTTCACCGTTCCCAATGGACTTCAATACTCTTTCAAGTGCTTCCTCTGTCTGCATCCATCCTAACGCACTGATGATCTTAAGCCTGTCTTCTTCCACTGTAACTTCATTATATAATTTCATTAGCTCAGCGTGGTGTTTTACAGAATCCCCCCGTAAAATGGCAAAGGCGACAAAACATGCCCCTCTCATGTCCGGATCCATTTTTTTAATATTATCAATACGATGGCAGAGTTCGTCACAGTATTTTCTGTCCATGACTGCCCTTGCAAAGGCAACCGACCCCCTGGCAATGCTTATATCCGGAGATTCACCATCTTTTCTTTCCCCTAGAAAATCGGCTGCGTATGTGAGATAATCAAGTGAAAATGTGCCGAATTTACCTCCGCTTCCCCTTATGTAAAATATCTTCTGGATCTGAGAAACCATTTCCCTGATAACAAAAGGTTCCATGTCACTTTTAAACGTGTTTAAAACATCCATATATTCAGTGAAGTCAATGAGGGAAGCTGAAAGGAATGCATAGTAATCATTTATGAGAGACCATTTTTCATACATATCCATCTTTTTTGAATTCCGGAGTATATCGGAAAGAAGTGTACCATGGTAGAGAACCCGGTAAAATCCAGCACCCTTCCTGTTAAGTGAGACAAGATCAGAGAATTCAATCTGTTCATTCTGTTTCTCCATCAGGTGGGTCTTGTTATCCAGGGATGTGTGAATGCTGATGGGAATTGGCCAAAGATCCTCCTCAAGTCCGTCCAGTTTGAACCTCTGTTGCTCCAGCCTGATTTTCTCTCCCTGCCTGGTAACCTGTACTATGGGATATCCAGGTTTCATAATCCATCTGGACATGATATTGGTAACCGGTAGTTTGGATTCAATCTCCAACGATTTCCATAACTCTTCACCCCTGGCATTCATGTACATATTTGAACCGAGGTATTTCCTGAGACCATTCCTGAAATTAATCTCGCCAAGGTATGTTTCAATCATCCTGAGAATTGCAGCACCCTTACCGTAACTTATATTATCAAAGATCTGTGAAATCTGTTCAGGGTTGTCCACTGTAACTTCAATGGGATGAGTGTTTTTAAGTGAATCATTGAAAAAAGCCATCCCGGTTCTGACAAACTGTTCAGTTACCGGGTTCCATTCAGGGTATATCTTTTCAATCATCTTATACGAAAGAAAAGTTGCAAAACTCTCGTTTAGCCAGAGATCGTTCCACCATTCCATTGTAACAAGATTCCCGAACCACTGGTGAACAAGTTCATGCGCAATCACATTGGCAATGGCTTTGTAGTTTGCTGCACTGGTAAATTGGTCAATGCTGAGATAATAATCCCTGAAAGTTATGGCCCCCCAGTTTTCCATGGCACCCGCTGAAAATTCAGGTACATAGATCAATTGAAGTTTTGGTAAAGGATACAGAATCTCAAAATATGACTGTAACAGGCCCATGACCCTGGATGCTATGTCCAGTGGAAAATCGGATTCAGTAAGAAGACCATCAGGGGCCACTAGTGCGATTTCTATCCTGTCTGCATTCCTTGATCTGGTCCTAAGATGACCAATCCCAAGATAAAGCAGGTATGTGGACATTCTGGGAGTAACCTCGAAGGAGACAGTTTTTCTGTTTCCATTCTTTTCAACGCCAGTTATTGGAGTGTTGGAAATAGCATCAAGATTGCTGTCAACTTCAACTGAAAGCTGGAATCTTGCCTTGAAGTTTGGATGATCTATACATGGAAACATCCTTCTTGCGTCAGAGGATTCAAACTGGGTGGTAAACATCTCGCCACCTTTGTAAGAAGCAATGTAAAAACCGGTTAAAATTTTAGAAATGTTTCCTTTATACCTAATTTCCATATGGAAAGATCCCTTTGGAACATCCAGTAGAATTTTTTTGGGAATTGAAATATCAGGGATTACATCTTTTTCATTTACCTTTACAGACATGATTTGAAGATCTACTGAGTCAAGTTCAAGCCTGTTCCCGTCGCATTTTCCAGTGATGTTTAAAGTTCCATTAAATTCATGTTTATCGGAATCTATATTCAGGAATATACTGTATTGATCGATTTCTTGCATTGTTAGCTATGTTCCTTTATTTAAAATATTTTTTCAAATAAGAATCTTTTTACTCATTGGCTCAAAAGAATGCGCAATTTAGATATCCTATTTCACAAGTTCGCGTAAATCTTTTTTCATTACCTTTCCCAGTGCATTTCTTGGTAAATAGTCAGCGAAATTAACGCGAGTTGGTACCTTATAAGGAGCCATTCGCTTCATGCAAAATTCAGTTATTTCTAATTCTGTGAGTGTTTTTCCCTGTTTGAGTAAAATGAAAGCCATTACAGCTTCCCCTGTTTCATCGTCGGGAGCCCCAATAATCGCACACTCTGAAACTGCAGGATTTGTTCTGATAATATCCTCTACTTCACTGGAATATACACTATAGCCCGATACAATTATCATGTCCTTTTTTCTGTCGAGCAGGTAAAGATAACCATCTTTGTCGAATTTTCCTATATCTCCTGTATAGAGCCAGCCATTTTTGATAGTAATGTTTTTGGCAACTTCATCGAGATATTTTTCCACAACCTGAGGCCCTTTTAC
>JAKAWY010000040.1 GCA_021816745.1 Thermoplasmata archaeon | reverse complement strand
GCATTGCGGGGATAAAACAGATATGGTGAAATTCCTGGCACTTTCATCGGAAATCTTTTTCAGGGATTCACCAGACAAAGCTATCTTTATGTCTACACATCTCAGTTCAAGACTACACCAAATCCTTTTCTGAAGTACCGGAAAGCCTTGTATGCCTCCATCCAGAAAGTAGAGGCCAGGGATGCAGAGATTATGAGAATCCAGTCTGTATAGGTGAGATAAGCTGTCTGGAGTACAATCTGCAAATCAGGGATTATGGTAATTACCACCAGTGACAGAAGCACAATGATTGCCCATATGGATATAACGCGGTTTGAAAGGAAGCCCTTGACAAATACCGGTTCCCTCTCGGTACGGAGGTTATGGGCCAAAAATATCTGTGAAATCATCCAGACAAGGAAGGCTGATGTCTGGGCTCTAATCAGAACACCTGTTTCATAATAAATATAAAGATAGACAAAAGAAACTGCAAATGCAATTGCAAATGCTGAAATGATGGTAATTGAAACCAGTGATCGATCAAAAAATTTCCTGCCACTTTTGCTGGGAGACTGAAGCATAATCCCCTTTTCTTCACGCTCATACATGAAACCTCCCAGTGCTGCGACGTCCATCATCAGTTCCATCACAATAATTTGTATGGGGGAAAATGGAAAGGGAATCAAAAGGAAGAGAGGAATCATAAAGATCAGCACCAGTGCGATCTTAATGGAAATTTCATACTTCACGCTCTTCCTCAGGGTATAGAGTATCTTTCTTCCTTCATGTACCGCACTCACAATGGTTGCAAAGTTATCGTCTAGGAGGATCATATCGGAGGCCTGCCTGGCCACTTCAGTGCCTTTCATCCCCATGGCTATCCCGATTTCTGCAGTTCGAAGAGCGGGAGAGTCATTCACACCATCCCCCGTAACTGCCACAGTCTCACCCTTTTTCTTCAGAAGTTCCACAATCCTGAATTTATCCTCCGAAGTAATCCTTGCAAAGACAGAGGTAGTGGAAATGAGTCCGGATAGTTCCTCATCATTCATGTCCTGGATTTCTTTGCCTGTCACAACCTTGCCGGAATTATCTATTCCAATAAGTCCGGCAATTTTCTTTGCTGTTCCGGGGTGATCCCCTGTTAGCATGATTACACGGATTCCAGCCTTTTTGCATTCTTTTATGGCGTTGGGCACTTCCGGCCTGGGCGGATCCATGAAACTGATGAGGCCCTGGAAAGTAAAACCCTGTTCCAGCACATTCCTGTCACTGATATATTCTGATACATTTTTCGAAGCAACTGCAATAGTTCTTTCTCCACTGGAAGAAATTTCTTCTATGGCATGAAGGATTCTCTCTGATTCTTTCTCATTCATTAATGATGTTTCACCATTGTTATCTGTAAAATGGGTTGATCTGGAAAGAATGACCTCAGGGGCCCCACTTGAATATAAAACCAGGGTATTATGGTCTGTCCTGTAAAGATAGGATGCAAGCTTTATCCTGTTATCAAAACTGAACTCTTCTATGGGATTGAACCTTTTTCTGAGTTTTTCAATATCCATCCCAATTTTATTTGAATGTTCAAAGGTTGCAACTTCCATTGGATCCTTATGTGAAGTGGCCCCTCCCATGTCAAGCATCAGTGTTCCCGTGGCAAGGATGGTCTTTTCCAGGAAAGAATCTTTGTTCCCTTCATGTGCATCCATCAGTTTGCCTCCAGAATATGTGTGGGCTACAGTCATTCTGTTTTCAGTAAGCGTTCCGGTTTTATCAGTGGCAATGACTGTGACACTTCCAAGGGTTTCCGCCGCCTTGAGATCCTTCACAACTGCGTTATGCTTGGACAGGGAATAGGCACCTATGGCCAGGGTAATGGAAATAAGCACAGGAAGTTCTTCCGGCACAGTGGCAAAAGCCATGGAAAGTCCTGTCAGAATCATGTCATCAAGCGCCTTTCCCTCAAAATAACCTATGAGTGGAATTAATACACTGAATGCCACTGCAAGGGACGCAAGAACTCCAGTCAGGGCTGACATGGTTTTTCCCAAAGGAGTCTGTATTTCCTCTGCCTCCTCAACCAGTTGTGAAATTTTCCCAAGTTCTGTTCCTTTTCCGGTAGATGTCACAATTAATTTTCCTGTACCCTGCACAACAAGGGTCCCTGAAAAAAGCATATTGGTCAGATCGGCCAGTTCAGTGCTTTTTGGTTGAATTTCAGCATCCTTGATTACTGAAAAGGATTCTCCAGTCAGGGATGACTCATCAATCTTCAGGCTGGAGGATTCCACCAGTCTTCCGTCAGCAGGAACCATGTCTCCTGCAGTGACCACGAGAAGATCCCCCGGAACAATATCTCTGGACATTTCCTTTCCAAGTATTCCATCCCTGTACACCATTCCATGCGGTGCAGCCAGTTTTCTCAAGGCAGTTATTGAACGCTTTGCCCTGTTCACGTTATAAGACTCAATAAACACCACTATGAACACTATGGAGACGATCACAACAGAATCCCTCAGTTCACCAAGAACTGAATAAATTGCTGCAACCACCACCAGCAGCAATATCATGGGTTCCCTGAGCTCTTTTAGCAATATCCCGGCAAAACCATAATTTTTCCCTGTTGAAAGTGCATTCGGGCCAAATTCTTTCAATCTCCTCTCTGCCTCTGAAGATGAAAGTCCTTTACTGGAATCGGTGCGCAATTTAACAACAATGGCATCCAGGGATTCCTGTGAGATTTCCCGGGCACCTCCTGTTGAAGGCATGAGTGAATATCCTTTATGAGTTCAATAACCTGACGACTTAATACTTCAGGATTCTGCAATATTTTGTCAGAATTCTGTGTATCGAACACATTTGCTGTTTCATATCCACTTTATCACACAATATCTTATAGCGTAATATTTATATATCGATATCGGATATCCGATACGATAAAAGTGATAAACATGTTTGGTTCAAAGAGAAGAGACCTGAGGACCTGGATTCTATTCACACTGAATTCAGGCCCAAAGAATGGAGCAGAGATCATGGACTCAATTGAGAAGCAGATGATGGGAGTATGGAGGCCTTCACCAGGATCCATGTACCCCATGCTGGAGAACATGGTGAATGAGGGACTCATAAAGAAACTGGAAAATGGAAAGTACGAGCCCCTGGAAGAGAACAACTGGCTCAGGGCCGGGTTGTTTGGCCACCATGGAAGCAGCCCCAGAAACTTCAGTGAGGCTGTTTCAGACATTGAGGGGATAGTCACCTATATGGAGGAACTGAGATCCAACGGCTCAAAACAGTCAGAGGATTTCTCCGAAAGGTTGAAGGAAGTCTCCAAAAGGCTGGATAAGCTCTCTCAATAGACAGCTTTCCTCATCCAGATGGGAAGGCTTTCCAAAATTTTTTCTTTAGCAATTCCCCTGCCTGTAATTTTTCCATCCTTCAATATTAACATGAAACCCTTCCTTCCAGTATTAATGGAATTTACCAGGGTCTCCCACGGTATTGTTTTTCCGCAGTATTCCACTACTCCATCCAGATCCACCACATCCACAGGGGCACTGTCTGTCTGCATGGCTGCGCCGTCATCCTCACCGGTGGTGGGAATGGATCTTGATCCCTTTCTTCTCTGGAGAAGGTACTGTGGACTCACATCATTGTCCACGCAGTGAAGCGTGAAAATGGAACTCCTCCTCACCTCAGGTACAGAATTGTATCCATCCGGTGAATTCCAGTCCTCTATGATATGGGATATCTTATCTCCAAAACTTTTTCCCACTATGCCCCAGACTATGGCGGCATCTGTCCTGGTGTTGAACACTCCAGGATCAGTCCGGCACTGCTCTTTCATAATTGCGGGAAGCATGGAATCCAGCCTGGCTGGAATGCAGTTGTGTCCCCTGAGTGCCGGATATAGTATGGAAAGCACCACTTCAGCAGGGGAAATGGGATCATAGGTCTGGAAAAACGGGAGTTCTGGTCTTTCAGGAAGAACTTCACCAATTCTGTAAAGGGCCTCCATAATTGAATTTATGCTGAACTCATTAATCTTGAAGGTTCCGTCCCTGTTCCAGGAAATCCCGCACATACCCATATCGGAGAATGGATCCATGTCCCTTTCCATGTATCCTTCACCGTAGCACATCTCCTCCATGGCATACTTTTTCCTGCCCCTTCCTGTAAGTGATCTTACCTCTGCAGGTGCCCTGGACAAAGTGGAGGTGAAATCAGCTGGGCCTGCAGCAATATGGAAAATACCCTGTTTGCTCTCTTCATCCAGCTTTTCATATGTTTCAGGAAAAGAGATCATTCCACTGATATTACCATTTTTCAGCAAACTGGATATGGAACTGGAAGGGAGTTCCATGCTCACGGGGACTGGAATCATTCCAAGAAGCCACAATGCGTGGTATGTCACATACATATGTGCAGAGAGTGGGAGTATTACCAGCACCCTGTCCCCTCTCTTCCCGGGATATCTGTTCCTTATGGAATTGGCCAGTGCCATGGACATGTCTGCGATCTCCCTGCTGCTCAGCACGTTTCCGCCGTACGACACATAAGGCAGACTTCCATGTGTATCGGCTGTGAACATGAGAAATTCACCTAAAGTGGATGGCCTGTCAGTCATAGGTTAAAACCTCACTGCATTCCCTTGCCGTGAGCAAAGGAATGGTATCTCCTGATAACTGTGTTGAGGTTTCCCAGCATGTCATCCACACCAAACCAGTGGGATGCATATTTCTCCATGGCCTCGCCATTCCTCTTGTTCAGGAAAGATGCAAGGACTGCAGATCTGAAAGGAGTCATGCCTCTGGATATGAATCCACCTGTGAGGCCTGCCAGCAGATCGCCTGTTCCACCCATGGCCATCCTGGGGCTTCCCCCGCCCACCATGATTGTCCTGGTTCCGGTGGTAATGTAATCTGTCTCTCCTTTCAGGAGGATAACACAGTTATTGTCCTGGGCGAATTTTTCGGCATTTTCCTTTGAGGGATCAAGTCCCGTAAGCAATTTGAATTCAGTGGCATGAGGTGTGAACACCATACCATTTCTGATGTCAACGGTGCCTTCCCCTGCCATTCTGGTGGCCTCTGCATCCATTACTGTGTTGATGCCTGAAGAAGCTATGGTGGCAATGGCCTCCCTGGCATCTGCACCCATGCCCATTCCGGGCCCCACCACTGCACCAGTGGCCCTTTCCATGATCTGTTTAACCCTGTCTTCAGAATATGTGTGTACAACCTGCTCATGAAGATTGGATGCAAATATCGTGTACATGGATTTTGGCACCAGTACATGAACCAGGTCAGGCAGGGCAGACATGGCAGCCCTGGAAGCTATAACCCCTGAACCATGGTATTCCCATCCGGCCAGCATGAGGAGTATTCCGTTCTCACCCTTGTGTGCATGCGGTTTAACATCCGGGAAGAAGGCCATTTCTCCTGCACCTGCATTATGAATCAGCTCTTTTTCAATTCCGATGTCCTTGATCACTATTTCTCCACAGTTTTCTGCAGTCATCCCTTCCTTTGAGTCTGTGAAGGTCACAGTCATTTTTGGCTTGACCTGCAGGTTTGTTCCAATACCTGAGGGGATATCCACTGAAACAATGGGCTTCCCGCTCTTGTTCATGATCTCAGTTGCGGAGGCAAAGATTCCTTCAAGATTCCTCCCGATTCCTGTGCCGAACATGCTGTCCACAATGATCTCGGACCAGTTTACCTGATCCTGTATGACATTTTTTGGAGGATTCTTGATAATGGAGGCATTCTTTATCTCGCTGATAGCTCGTTCAGCAAGATCTCCCAGCTTCCTGTCCGCACCTCCCGTAAGCAATATTATCCTTACCCTGTTCTCAGTACCAAGCATCACTGCGGCCACTATTCCGTCTCCACCGTTGTTACCTGGCCCGCAGATGAAAAGTATATTCCTTCCTCCGCCGTAAAAGTCCTTTACTGTTTCATAGACAGACTTACCGGCATTCTTCATGAGGGGATACAGATCTCCGTGTACTTCCTGGTAATTTATGTCAAGACGCTTGCTCTCATCAAGCTCCATCATAATCAAATGTAGGTCTTTTACATAGAAAAATCTTTATGCAGACATCCATGGTCTGATACATGGAAGATTTCATACAGGAAAACCTCCAGAGACTGAAGAAAGAGGACATAAAGTTTCTTAATATGCAGTTCACTGATATTCAGGGTATTGTAAAAACTCTCACACTGCCTTCGAACAGATTTGAAGATGCACTCACTGAAGGAGTGGTCTTTGACGGCAGTTCCGTGGCAGGATATGCACAGATTGAAGAATCTGACATGAGGGCAGTTCCTGATCTTTCCACTTTCACTGTTTCACCTTACTCCACCGGAGGAAAGGCTGCAAGGTATATCTGTAATATATTCAACCCGGATGGCACAAGGTTTGAGGGTGATCCAAGATTTGTCCTGGAAAGAAATCTCAAGCAGCTCTGGGATGACGGAAAAGATCTGAACGTGGGGCCTGAATTCGAATTCTTCCTTTTCAGGAGGGATGAACATGGAAACGTGGTCAACACCCCTGGGGATTTTGCAGGTTATTTTGATCACACACCAAATGACACATCCGCAAGAATCAGGCAGGAAATACTGCTGAATCTTGGAGCACTGGGGTATGAACCGGAGGCTGCACACCATGAGGTGGCTTTCGGCCAGCATGAGATTGATCTGAGGTATTCCACAGCTATGCTGATGGCTGACAGGATCACCGTCCTGAAAAGCGTCATCAAGAATGCAGCTGAAAACCATGGGCAGTTCGCATCCTTCATGCCCAAGCCCATAAACGGCGTGAATGGCTCAGGAATGCACATTCACCAGAGCATCATGACCAAGGACAGGAAAAAGAACTGTTTCTATGAGGAGAAGGACAAGTACGGGCTGAGCACCATGGCCAGGCAGTACACCGCAGGCATCTTAAAGTATATCAGCGAAGGATCACCAATTCTCGCTTCATGGGTGAACTCCTACAAGAGGCTTATTCCGGGATATGAAGCACCAGTTTACATTTCATGGGCGAACAGGAACAGGACAGCACTGATCAGGGTTCCAGCCGGCATGGGCATGAGGAAGAGGATAGAATTGAGGTGCCCGGATCCTGCAGGAAACCCGTATTTACAGTTCGCCACCGTGCTTGGACTGGGTATGAGGGGAATAAAGGAGAAACTGGAACTACCTGAACCTGTGGAGAAAAACATATTCCACATGTCCGAGGAAGAGATGAAGGTCGAAGGCATAAGATCCATGCCAGGTAGTCTTGGTGAAGCACTTAACAACTTGTCTGGAAGCAAGATCATGAAGGAAATTCTCGGGGATCATGTATACAGCAACTTCCTCACAGTGAAGAAGAAGGAATGGGACGAATTCCGCTGCCATGTCACAGACTGGGAACTGAAGCGCTACCTGAACGTACTCTGATTCACTGGTATCTCTGCTTTCTCATTTCCCCTTCCCTTCTTTCCATATTGTAGTGGAAGAGGATAAAAACTATACCTATGGCCAGCAGTGTAATTCCACTGTATACGCCAGCTTCATCTATGAAGGGTAAGGAACCAATGTGTACACTTACATTCGTGGTGTTTCCACTGTTCATGTGCACTGCGAGATGCCATTGGCCCCCTTGTGGTACCGCATAACTTTCTGAAATGCCTCCACCGGTGAAATTTTCCTCCTGATAATACCCTCCTGTTGGAGATATAAGAGTGGACGTGAAGGTGGAAGTGATGTTGTTATTCACCAGTATGGTGTAACTCACAGACTGGCCCTGGCTGACGTTTATGTAAAAATCGGAGCTTGAACCCTGATTCATGGTGATGTCTCGATACGTATTCATGGATGTGTAAACACCATAGATGGAAACGCCCATGACTATGGCTGATACCAGTATCAGGATGAGTCCTAATCTAAGGGAATTCTGACTGCTCAGGTACATTTTGACTCCATAGGAAATTGGTAAAAGTCTATATAAAGGCTTGTACGCTGAAATTTCCGCCTTCCACAAACTTCAGCCCTGTTTCCCGCAGCGTGTTTGATATGATCTCCTGCTCCTTTGGATCAGGAATCCTGTTCATGGTGACGGCAAATCCTGTGTAGTTTTCCCTGGCAGATTTCAGTTTTGATCTTTCTGCCCTGATTCCCTCTATGGCCTGTAATACAGATGTGAATTTTTCCGGATCATGATCACCGAATTCCTTTGTTTCAGGCCATTTTTCCTGGTGGACTGAACCATCCATTCCCAGCATGTGGAATGCCTCCTCGGTGATGAAGGGTGCAACTGGAGCGTACATCTTCAGTATTCCCAATCCCACTCTGGTGGCAACTTCCCTGATCTCCCCCTTTGTTCTGGAATCACCATTCAGGGAGTAATGCTTGATCATCTCCAGGTAGTTGTCACAGAACAGCCTCCAGAAGAGTCCGTCAATTTCATTCCTGGCCTTTGCCAGATCATATCTGTCATAGGAATCCTGAACTTTTGCCAGGGTCCTGCTGAACTCTCCCAGTATCCAGCGGTTGAATGGCATCATGATCTTACCATCCCATTCACCGTTTTCCAGTGAAGATACCAGTTTCATGGAATTGTACAATTTAATGACAGTTCTTCTTCCTCTGGTGAGTTCCTGTTCCCTCAGGGGAAGATCGTCGTGAATGGAGGATGAAATGCACCAGAGTCTCAGGGAATCTGCACCATATTTCTCCACTATGTCTGTGGGAACCACGATGTTTCCCTTGCTCTTGCTCATTTTTTCCCCTTTGGAATCAAAGACGTTCCCACTGATCACAGCATGATTCCATGGGATCTCACCATAGTGCACATATGAGCGGAAAATTGTGGTAAATGCCCATGTGGATATGATCTCATGGGCCTGGAATCTTGCATTCATGACTGATCCTGGTTCCAGTCCATAGATTCCAGCCAGGATAGTTGGTGACAGGGAAGAGGTGAACCATGTGTCCATCACATCTTTTTCAGGTTCCAGTTCATTGGAACCACATTTTGGGCATTTTTTAACTGCAGCGGTTCTCGGGTCCACTGGAAGTTCAGAGGGATCTGCAGGTATATTTTCTTCGCAGGATTTGCAGTACCACATGGGTATGGGAATTCCCAGCATCCTCTGCCTGGATATGCACCAGTCCCACTTCAGCCCGTTTACCCAGTTGTCGTACCTTACCTTCATGAATGGCGGAAACCATTTCACCTTGTTTCCCTGTTCCAGCAATTTTTCTTTCAGATCAAGGTATCTCAGGTACCACTGGTTGCTCACTCCTATCTCCACAGGAGTGTCACACCTCTCATGTGTGTTCACTGAATGAGTTATCTTTTCAGTCTTCAGGGTGAAACCTGCCTCCTTGAGCAGTTCCTTAGCCTTCTTTCTTGCCTCATTTACCTTCAATCCTTCAAGGGGGCCATTTTCCCTTAAGAATCCCCTGGAATCCACTATAATTTTAAGATCCAGCCCATGGGTTCTCCAGATCTCGAAATCCTCCTGATCTCCAAAGGTACACACCATTTCAGCACCGGTACCCTTGTCCATTTTGACCTTTTCATCACCAATAACCTGGACAGTTCCCTGGTATAATGGAATGGAGAACTTCTTTCCCTCCATTTCCTTCAGTCTCGGATCCTGTGGGTTTACGGCCAGTGCAACACATGCGCCGATCATTTCAGGCCTGCTGGTGGCAATATCAATATATGATCCATCCTCTGCGGTGAATCTAAGATATACGAATTCGGAATCAAGCGTCCTGTCCACCATCTCAATCTGGGAGATGGCAGTCCTGCAGGTGGGGCAGAAAACAGTCATGCCATCCTGCCTGTAGGCAATCCCCTTCCTGTAAAGTTCCAGGAATGATGTCTGGGCCAGTTTCCAGACTGGTTTAGAATATGTGATGTAAGCATTATCAAAATCTGCAGTGAATCCCATTCTCTTGAAGAACACTTTCATGTTTTCAATAGTTTCAGTGGATTTTTCTGAGCATTTCTGCAGTGCATCCTCAAGTTTCATGGATAAAAGGCTTGATTTTATTGCTTTTTCCACAAATCGTTCTGTGGCTAGTCCATTATTGTCAAATCCAAAGGGATAAAGAACATTCCTTCCTCTCATTCTCATGTACCTGGCCACGATGTCCTGGTGCGTGTATGAGAATGCATGTCCCATATGAAGATCGCCTGAAATTGTGGGGGGCGGTGTATCAATGGAGAATATCTCTCCATGGTGGTCCCTGGAAAAACCAGTATTCTTCCACTCCCCTGACCATTTTTCTTCCATGGTCTTGATATCCATTTCCATGCAGAGGGAATTTGTATGTTTTTAAAACACTTTCCATGAAGAAATGCCGTTTTCCGCCAGTGATTAAAAGATATTACAAAATATGCCATAAAATGAGAACCCTTTATGATTCAGGACACAATAGGATAGTGCATGTCCAAGGGGAAAGATCAAGTAATGATGAAGATACTGCAGGAGAACATGGAGTTTTCATCTGCACTTGAATCCATGGGTAAAGAGACCAGGCACAGCAACATATCCATGATCATTTCCATGTTCCAGAAGGCAGTTACAGAACTGGAAGCATCCCTCAGGAACGGTTTTCTGGACAACAAATTCACAAATATTCCTGACATAAAACTGCATTCCGCAGATATTGAGAATGAAGTCAACCTTGAGAGCATGCAAAGCGTGCTCAGGTTTCTTTCAGGGAATTTATCACTTCTTTGCGAACATGCTTTGGAGTTTTCAAGGGATGCAGGGAATCCTTCCCTGGTGGAAAAATACTGCACAGGAATGGATTATCTCAGGAAACGGGCAGATCACATTTATACAGACCTGGTGGAGGATAATCTGTGAAAACAGATGTTAAATTTATTTATTCCACTGAAGATCCAGCTTCCCTGAACATCAGGGATGCACTGGTTTCATCAGGGATTGATAGGGAACTGTTTCATGAGATCAACCAGAGGTCCATTTATTCAGATTTCCCGGAGAACAGAGACGGGATGGCAGGTAAAACACTTGTTTTCCTCAGCAGGCATTCATCAGAGAAGAAGGTGAATTCACTTACTGTGCACCCTGTGGGGAACTTCTCCTCAGCAGATCTTGGAGGGGCACCTGGTGAACTGGCAGAATCTGATCCATGGGTTCAGAGCGCCATATTGCGTTCCATTAAAAACGTGTACAAGGGGGATAAATACAACATTACTTTGGAAGCAACCCACCATGGGCCCAGGAGTTCTTCCCGGATAGTATTTGCAGAAATAGGGACGGGCCCTGAAAACTGGAACGATCCGGAAGCACTGGATGCACTGGCACAGGGGCTTTCCTCATTCAACGTCATGGATTACCCCAATTACGTGGCTGCAGGGGGTGGGCACTATGCACCGAAATTCACTGATGCACTGTTTTCCATGAAGATCAACATAGGGCACATCATATCGAAATACAGAATGGATGAGATTTCTGATTCAGGACTTATTCAGGCAGTGGATAAATCTCCTGATTGTAAAGGTTTCATTCTGGATAAAAAAGGACTCAGATCATCACACCTGGAAATGATAAGATCCTTTGCCAAAAATAGGAATTTGGACATCATTGAATTATAGAGTTCCATTGGTATTATGTGAAACAAGTACGGTGTTTTCAGATTGCTTACATCTGTTTTATTCTCCTCATAATTTATTTTAGAAGGTTGAAAATGGGAAAAATTCAGCAATAATTAGACATTTCAGTATTTGATTATAGCGGAGCAGTAAAATATATAATGGGATTTGTAAATATATTACCAGTAAGTGTGAGCAAATGATGAGTAAGATAATTGTCTTTATTATCATCGCTGCGGTTGTTATTTCCCCTATTGTTGTACTAGTTCACACTAATTCTCTTAACGATTCGAAATCCATAAATTATTCTCAACTGAACTCAGAGGTTCGTTCATCATTGACGAACATGTTGAATGGAAATTTAGTTTTAGCACAATCTAATGGTATTCATCTGAACTCTGATAATATCGTGAATTCTACAATGTATAGATTTTATTTGCTTGAAAATCTAAGCAGCTTCAGATATTATTACCTGAATTATTCTGCAAATTTCACGGTTGAGTTGTCATTAAGTTCCAATTCGAGCATGTTCAACAGCACTGATCCCTATGGGTTAGACCTGGACAATGCATATTTTGTGTTCCATGATATAGCTGAAGTTAACCAGAGTTTGACCGGAGGAGGACCGGTACCAGCCATTTTCAAATCGGTTCAGTATTCGATTAATCTGGGAAACGGAGAAATAAGCGGGCCTGTTACCAAGGAAAATAATGTTGCCTATGGTTAAAGATAATTTCAATTTCAGGTATTTTTAGAATGGTAAATAGGTGAGTGAAACCCGTTTATAAATTT
>JAKAWY010000039.1 GCA_021816745.1 Thermoplasmata archaeon | reverse complement strand
ACGGCACGGAAATATCAGCACAGTTGCCAACAGAAATGCTCAAGCTCATAGAATCCAATAAAAAACAGGAACTTGTCAAAATTGCAGAAGAAGTGGAAGTCATAATCAAGAACATTGTGAACAGCATAGCTTCTTAAATCCTCACTTCAGTCACAGATTTTGGGAAAAATGTAGTAAAATTGAGTTGGTGTCTTGATGAAATCTTTGTTATGCAACCATTTCATTAAAAATATCAAGTTGAATAAATATTTAACCGCGTGAATACACATCACAAAGTCTTTTATAGAATATTCAAGAGAAACGAAAATTATTAAAACAGTTTACTCATATATAATATGATGAAGTATTTAGTAATAGCATCAGTTGCCCTTTTTTTAATGATGGGCAGTTACTCAGTCGCACCTGCCCTACAAGTTTCCAATGAAACATCTTCAGTCAATTCTCAGGGCCCATGGCTTTTTGCGGGTGCTTATGAAAATTATACCATAAACGGAAACCTCTCATGTTACGGGAGCACATACAAGATTACTGGATATATGAATACAACGATTATTCAATTCAATAGTACGGGCAAATCTATCGAAGCAAAGGTAAAGGGAATTGTATCAGCCGATGGTGAAACCAGTTACCAAAATTCTATCAACAACTATTCTTTTTCATCATTCACCACAGCTGTAAATGATTCAGTCCTCTCAGATTTAAACAATGGAAATATAAGCTTTTTCAACAATTCAGGAAATTCCAATGTAAAGGATACCACGAACGTGGCAATTAATACTAATTTTGGCAATCTCCAGTCAGATCTAATCAATGTAACGAACTCCTATGGACATCTGAGTTTTTATATTGATTCCCAGAACGGAGTCATGTTGAAGGAGAATATTAATTCCACAAGCATGAAAGAGACCCAGTCAATCAATTCCACCAATGTACCAATGACTCAGAGTCCCACAACCTCACCCATATTCCCATATCCAAACGGAGAAATTTATGAAATAGTGGGAATAGCTGCAGTTATCATTGTTATCGGAGCTGTGCTCGGTTATAGAATGAGAAAACCTAAAAAGGAATAATTCCTTTTTTTATCTTATATATTTGTAAAAAAATTGCACAATAAATTGCAACATTAGGTGGAACGTCTATTGTTCGATGCCAATTTAAGAAAATTTGTTATGGAAATGATATATGATCGTGCAATTATGAATCAAAATACAGATGAAAAATCCTCAATTTAGAATAGATATCTGCTTTTTCAGCAAAAGAACTTTACATTGTTTATAATTTGACAAGTGGATTCAGTTCTGAAAATGTCATCATTCTATTTAAAAAAAATTTATACGTTAAAGGAATTGGGTACGAGTGAGTCAACATGGATTCCAATGAAGTTATAATCAGGGTTGGAGGTGCAGCCGGTGATGGTGTTCAATCTGCCGGCCTTATCATTGCCAAGGTTTTTTCCAGGAATGGATTGCATACAAACACGTACAACTATTATCAGAGCATCATAAGAGGAGGCCAAAGCTGGTACCAGATCAGGGCTTCCTCCCATGTGGTCAAGAATCAGGGCGATGGGCTTGATATTTTAATTGCCCTGAACAAGGATGCACTGGAAAGGCACACAAATCCCGATATCAATGAGGGAGGGGCCTCTCCGCTTAACGGTATTGCAATTTATGACAGTTCTATTTCAGGATTTACCAAGCATGAAGGCATGAAGTTCTGTGAAATGCCACTGAGCGAAATAGCACAGAAGTACAGCAAAAACACCCTTCTGAAGAATACTGTGGCCATAGGGGCAGTTTTTGGCTATTTATCCATGGACTTCGAGATCCTTGCAGGAGTTATCAGGGACCAGTTCGGGGGAAAGGGAAAGATTGCAGAGCAGAACGTGGAGGCAGCCAGGGAAGGTTACGGACATTTTGTGGAAAAATATGGAAAATCCAGCAAAACACTCACCGGCAGCGGCAAAAAGTACTATCTTATTTCCGGTGGAGAATCCGCAGGCCTTGGTGCAATCAGGAACGGACTGAAGGCATACTTCGGATATCCAATGACACCTGCATCATCCATAATTCATTATCTTGCATCTCACAGCAAGGACTTCAAGGTTTTTGTCAAGATTACAGAAGATGAGATATCTGCCATAACAATGGCAATTGGAGCCAATTATGCAGGGATACGTGCCATGACAGGATCCTCAGGTGGAGGATTTGCACTGATGACAGAAGCAGTGGGTATGGCCGCTGAAATGGAGATACCAATTGTTATTTATGAAGCACAGAGGGCGGGCCCCTCCACTGGCTTACCCACAAAGACTGAGCAGGGAGATCTGCTGCAGGTGATCGGAGCTTCCCAGGGCGATTTTCCCAAGGCAATCTTCAGCCCCAGGAATGTGGAGGAAACCTATTACATGACAGGGGAAGCACTGAATCTGGCAGAGAAATACCAGATGCCGGTATTCCTTATGGTTGATCTGTACCTGGCTGAACATTATGAGACTGTGGAAAAATTCAATCTTGAGCCGGATATGAAAAAGGCGCCACTGGCCACCGGAGACGAGAAAGATTACAAGAGATACCAGTTCACAAAGGATGGAATCTCCCTCAGGGCAATTCCTGGAACAAAGAATCTTATGCATAATGAGGATTCAGACGAACATGATGAAAAGGGTGATGTGGTAAGTGACGCAGTCACAGATCCTCAGATCAGGATCAGGATCATGGAAAAGAGGATGAAAAAACTGGACACTTACATGAAAGAGATCACGCCAACTCCAACCTATAAGATGGATGATGCAGAATATGCAGTGGTTCTCTGGGGCTCTACCCAGGGTGCGGTGGAAGAGGCCGTGGATTTGCTTAGAAAGAAGGGAATCAAAATAGGGGCCATAGAAGTGAACAAGCCTTTCCCGGTAAATCCGGACATTGCCAAACTGACAAAAGGAAAGAAAAAGGTCATCTTCGTGGAAAATAACTATACAGGACAACTCAGGAGAATAATCTCCTCAGAGATTCAAGTGACAGGCGATCTTATTACAAAATATGATGGGGAATGCTTCTACCCCGGGGCTTTGGCCAATGAAATTGAAGCAAGGATCAAGGAGTGATTAGATTGGCAATAACAATGGCAGATTATAAAGGATCAGTAAAGGCAGACTGGTGCCCGGGATGTGGAAATTTTGCTCAGCTCTCAGCCATCCCCATGGCACTTTCCCAGCTTGGCATAGCACCCGAGAATTCAGTAATAGTTTCAGGAATTGGATGTTCCAGCAACATGCCTGAGTATATGAGGGCCTATGGTTTCCATGGAATTCATGGCAGATCATTACCCGCTGCACAGGCTATAAAATGGGCAAACAAAGAGCTCACAGTGATTGCCTACGGAGGCGATGGAGACGGATACAACGAGGGAACACAGCATCTTTATCATGGGGCCAGGAGAAATTCTGACATTACATACATCGTGTCTGATAACCAGATATTCGGGCTTACCACGGGCCAGGCATCCCCAACCTCAAGATTAGGGATGAAAACCAAGACAACCCCTGATGGAAACCTTGAACCACCCATCAACCCGTTATCCATGGCATTATCAGCAGGTGCAACCTTCGTGGCCAGGGAATTCTCAGGGGACGTGAAGCATCTGGTGGAAACAATCAAGAAGGCAATCCAGCACAAGGGGTTCTCCTTCATTGACGTTTTCAGCCCGTGTGTCACATACAACAAGGACAACACATATGATTTCTTCAGGGAGAGAGTATACAAACTTGAGGACCAGAAACACGACACATCTGATATCATGGCTGCTTTCGCAAAGGCTGCAGAATGGGGAGACAAGATCCCTATCGGCATTCTGTACCAGAGGGAGGACAAGATCCTTAGTGATGTTGATCCGGTGCTTCATGAGAATCTCATCAGCACCCCTGTGAAAAAACTTGTACCGGCAGATATAGAGGAATTCCTCTAACCCAACTTTTATTTATAAAACAACATCCCTAAACCAGTTCCGGATGAAAATTTCAGACAGGCATATTGTTTTTCAGTCTTTCTCGTCCATAGGCCCCATGCTGGATTTTATTGCACTTCTTCCCATAATGGCACTTTTCGCAGGATCAGAACTTCCAGAGGCAACCATCATGGCGTTTCTCATATCGCTGGTGGCCCTGGCCCCTGTAATAGGATTTTCCAGTTCCAGGCTGACCAATGGAGGATATGCTGACTATGTGGAAACGGGGCTTGGAAAATTCGCCGGTGGATTTGCAGGGATGGTCTATATTTTCTACTCTATCCTGGTGCTTCCGAATATAATCATGTTTCTGGCATCATTTCTCTTCTCTTTCTATTCCATACCCGCGGAATTTAGAATTCTCTTTGACGCAGTGTTCACAGTTTCCTATTTGCTGCTTATGTTCATCCCACTTTCCAGGGGGCTTTCCCTCACCATAAAGCCAATCATTGCCCTAGGGGTACTGGAGATAGGATCAATGCTGCTTACCTGCGCACTCCTACTTTCATATTCCTCTGTAAACGGTCTAACTGTGAGCACAGGGACGAATTTTTCAGGAGGTTCTTTCTGGGAGGGCGTGATGATAGGAATCCTGATGTTTTCAGGCGGAGGAAGTGGAATCTTCCTGTCAGGTGAATCACTGGAGAGAAGGGCCAGCACACCAAGATCCCTGTTTTATGCTTATATCACATCGGGCGCGGCCCTGATTCTTGCGTCTTTTTCCATTGCGTGGTTCACAGGATCCCAGATAGGAGTTTATGCAGGAAATCCTGCATTCCTTTTGTCCAGGATTGGATCCATCTGGTCCCCTGTTTTAGTCACAGTCATGATAATCCTTCTACTTTCCAGCGGCTTCAACCTCACACTCTCCTTTGGAAATGCACTTCTCCAGATGATGGGTACATTCCTGCCGGAACATCTTGGGATGAAGAAAAGCAGGCTGACTCTATCAATGATCATTGTATCCGTACCCATACCCATCCTGCTGGTTTCCAGGATTTACTTCTCCTTCTTCACATCATTCCTCTTCATTGCTGAAATGGTGAGCATGCTCTATGTGGTTGTCCATGTACTGGTGGGATTTTCTTATGCCAGGAAAGGAAAAAATCCCCTGTACAGGATAATGGGTGCCATTTCCTCCATACTTCTGGTCATAGCCATATCCATTTCCATCATGAGCTCAGGAATCCCTGAACTATATCTGGGGATTATTTTCGCTGCCATTCTTCTAATTGCCTTTCTCAACGAGTTCCTGGTACAAATTTCATGGTACCAGAGCAGGAAAATCATTTCATCTTGATAGTACCACCAGATGGATTTCCCGGTAATTTTTCCTTGTAAAGAATTGTGAACAGGCTGATGGGTGTTCTTCCCCTCTTCTCAGGCTCCTTCAATTGCAGGAACAGCAGGGATGAGACAAATCTTCCCACAAAGACCACTATGTAGGAATATTCCAGAGCGGTTCTCAAAGGAAACATGTCAATGGCAAACTGCAGCATGTACCCGCCAACCAGTGCACCCAGGAAATACACAAGACCGTTGAATCCGTTTATGATTGCTATGTATTCCCCCTTTCTCTGGGAGGGGACAACATCCAGCATGTAGGATGTCATTACTATGTTCTGCAGTGCACCCAGGAATCCTGAGTAAACCTCCAGCAGGATAAACATGGTAAATGAGTTCAGAAAGGCATAGGAGAGGGGAATTAAGCTGAGCATTATCCTGTTCAGGAAGATGAGGGGAGGTCTCTCTTTCCTGTCACTGAATTTTCCAAGAACATATTGTACTGCAATGGACACACCCAGGGAACATATGGTCAGGATTGCAACCTGTTGCAGGGAAAAGCCCATCACTGTAACAATGGTGATGGGAAACATGGGCCAGGCCATTGACCAGAAAAATCCCTGAATATTGGTGGCCTGGAAATATTTGTAGAAATTTCTGTCATTCTTGATATTTCTAATGGTCGTGGAGAATTTCTCCTTGAATTTGCTGGAATGTCTGTCTTCCTTGAGCAACAAGCTGGAGATGGCTGAAACTATATACGTTCCTGAGGCAAGGAAGAACGGGATTCTGATGTCATTGTTCGGGTTTGAGCCAAACACGGAAACCATGATAAGCAGTGAAAGTATTGTTCCCACCGATGATATATTGTTTACGAAAGCAAGGAATCTGCCCCTTATGGATGAATCGTACAGATCTGCAATGAGCGAGAACCAGTTTACTGTGATCATGGAACTGAACAGGGCGATTGCAGAATAAATCAGGATTAGAATTACGGGATTAGCGGAAAATGGCATCAGGAACCATAATAATGAAAGAACGGCACTTCCCGCGAAAAGGAATATTTTTCTTCTTCCTGTCCTGTCGCTGAGTTTTCCCCAGAGTATCTGGCCCCCGTTGGTGATTGAGTTGAAACTGGATTGTAGCCATCCCATCTCCACTGCACCTGCACCCAGAATTACAGCATATATTCCCACAAAGGTTGAGGCAGCTGTGGCACCAATGGACGCCATTAAGGATCTCATTCCAATGAGTGCCTTGTTTCGTTCCATGACTAAAACCATGTCCTCCTGTCCAGGATGAAAACGTTACTTTGCAGCCCACTCTCTAGGTATTCTGACATGATTTTCCTCATCTTTCCTTAGTTTCCACAGGAATGCGAAATATGAATAATTAGTTATCCCATATGTAGGATGGAATGAATAAAACATCATCCCAAACCTGAAGGCATGGGATTTTATACGTTCCCATGGCTGAAAATCTTAGGTAGAATTTATATTCATATTTCAATTACCCCTCTACTTCACGAAAGTGTGGCATATCAAGTTCATAATAGGTGATATATTGGCGAATGGAGAAAATGCAGGTTCAAAACTGAGTTCAGATAGGGAGAAATTCAGGTGGTCCAACAGTAAGTACAAGAGAAGGATGCTTGAGCTTAAGAAAAAGAGCGATCCTCTGGAGGGCGCACCACAGGCCCGAGGCATAGTTATTGAGAAGATTGGAATAGAGGCAAAACAGCCCAACTCAGCCATAAGGAAATGCGTAAAAATTCAACTCATAAAGAATGGAAGACAGATTACAGCTTTTGCTCCTGGTGACGGGGCCATCAACTACATTGATGAGCACGATGAAGTGATTGTGGAAGGAATTGGCGGAAGGAAAGGAAGATCCAAGGGAGATATCCCTGGAGTCAGGTACAAGGTTGTTGCTGTCAACAGCATTTCACTTCGCGAACTGGTAAGGGGAAGAAAGGAGAAGACGGTGAGATAATGGATATCAAAATTTTCGGAAAATATGAGACCACAGGCATTGAGGTTCATGATCTTGGACTGTCAAAATACATCAACCTCAATTCATACATGAATCTTCACACTGGTGGAAGATTCTCAAACTATTCATCAGGAAAGAGGAATGTAAACACCATAGAGAGACTGATCAACAAGCTCATGAGAACTGAGAAATGGACAGGCAAGAAATACGGTGCCTACAGAATTCTTATGGAAGCATTCCAGCTTATTGAGGAAAAGACCAAGCAGAATCCGGTTCAGATACTTATAAATGCCATTGAAAACGCTGCACCAAGGGAAGAGGTAACAAGACTGAAATATGGAGGAATTGCAGTACCCAAGGCAGTTGATGTATCTCCATCCAGAAGGCTTGATGAGGCCCTGAGAAACATCGCCATAGGAAGCACAGACGCATCCTACAAAAGCAAGAAACCAATTGAATCCTGCCTTGCAGACGAAATAATGCAGGCAGCTAGAAACGACCAGAACTCCCATGCAATCTCCAAGAAAGAGGAGATAGAAAGAGTAGCGGCATCTGCAAGATAATTGCAGATCCCTTTTTTTAATAAAACTGCAAAGAAACAGCCAGTATTGTTATTATAACCATCAGCAGAAGTGTTACGTATGAAAGGAAATGGGTTCTTTTCCTTATGCGCCTGACTTCATCCATTTTGCCTTCCCTGACCAGGGACATGATCTTCTTTCCATGATACAGGTTGTTTCCGTACATGAGAAGTATCATTGCCAGCACCAGGATCATTTTGTATAAAAGTATCTGCCCACCTGTGGTGTTAAAGAGGGCATAGATATAATTTCCTCCGGGCAGGTACCAAGTCAGGTTATAGAGTCCGGTTAAAACCAGAATTACTACTGATATATTGGTGAAAAAAGCAAAATTCTTCCCTATGGTTCCCACAATTTTTGTCCTGAGCTTCTCATCATCGGTGATCTTGTAGGAAGAAGGCATCACCACCAGCCAGATGAAAAAAGATCCTCCCACGAAGATCATGGCAGTGAAAATATGAACCCACAGTATGGCCATTTCAATATAGGTGAGCAGGGTTGTCACAAAATGAGATACTTAACTGGCTTATGAACCTTTGAAAGCAATCATTCCTGATGCTGCAACTGTTCGTTCTTGAGATTCCTTTTCAGAATATATTCAGACATGATGGCATGGATTCTTTCCTTCATTTCATCTATATCTTCATCGTTCCCGTTCTTCCTAAGTGCAAAGGCGATCTTGACTTCCCTTATGATAATGCTGGCCACATCTTCAATGGCAAGGTTGAGGGTCATGGTGTCCTCTATGTCTGTGAGTATGTCCGGGAAAAGTATATCCCTTCCCATGGAAACTGCAAGCATCCTTTCCCTGATGGTTTCCCTGAAGAGTCTAAGGTTTGACACATACCTTTCTCCACTCTTGGTAAGCTTGTAAACCTTGGCCCTTCCTCTGGTGTCATAAGTTATGAGTCCCTGTTTTTCCAGTGAATGCAAAAGCGGCCTGATGGTACCCCCGGATACTATGGATCCGTCCCATTTCAGTTTTCTCGACAGTTCATACCCGCTCATGGGCTTGAGCGAAAGGATGAAAAGTGCACTGTCAAGATATTCACCTGCGCTCATATATCGATTTCGATATCTTGAGTTAGTATTTAATTATTGTTTAATGCAAATCTTTTTCGTCCATCAGGTTTCAGAATACACTGCTGTCTGTGGAAACATTATATATGTTTTTCCTTTAACATAATAAATGGCCAGTGGTGTATCTTCCCTCATTCCCTCAAGCCTTTTTGGTTTTTCATCCTTCACCATCTATATCATACTTCTGTTCATCGGCATTGCACTGGTCTTTGCAGGGAAAACCTCCTGGAAATTCATAATGTATGCCATGGGAGCGTACATTGGTTTTGTTTTCGCCTCCATCATCCTGATAAAATTCAACATAACCTCCCTACCCACTTTCATAATCCTGATGATAGGGGCTGTGGTGGGCGCCATTCTGGTTAACTTTGCCGCAAAGGCTTTCATATGCCTGGTTCTTGGAGGGGGCCTGTTTCTCTCTATTTATATGGTCACAGGAACACCAATTGCAGCTGTGCTGGGCATCATTGTATTCTTCATAAGTTACGTGTGGTTCTCCAGAATCAGCCTGTACGTCGCTGCATTCACCGGTGCATTTGCCCTCTGGATAGCCATGGTGGGAATGGGCATCCAGAACCTGAGTGCACAGGTTGTGGCCGGTACAGCCATGATCGGCGGGATCCTACTGCAAAAATATGAAGAATCCCTGGAAAAAAAGCAGAGATACCGGTTTTAAAATTATTTTTGGAATTTCTCCCTGATCAATGCCAGGAAATCTTCCACAGTACCCTCTACCCAGTAATCAGAAAGCCTGTTTATGGGTGCGTTGGGATCATTGTTTATGGAAATGATGGTCTTGGCATACCTGAGGCCTGACATGTGATTGTCCATTCCGGATACTCCAAGGGCCACGTACAACTGTGGAGATATGGCCATTCCCGTAATCCCAATCTGGTGCTGCCTTGGAAGAAGGTGCATGTCCACCACGGGCCTGGTTCCTCCTACTCCGATGGAATGTTCCTGGGCAAATTCCACAATGCTCTGTATCAGGGGTTTACCCTTTACTCCTCTCCCTATTCCCAGCACAATATTTGCATCCTGCAGAGGCAGGTATACGTCTTCCACCAGTTCATGAGAAAGGATCACGTATTCCCCTGATTCAGCAGGAGTGATCTTCTTAACCTGGAAATTCCCTTCAGCCAACTTCTTTGTGAACATCCCCGGCCGAACTGTGGCCATTTCAGGCTTGGTTTTTGAAAGGATCCTGGCAATAACCCCGCCACCGAATGCGGGTTTGTACTGTATCAACTTTCCATCCTGAAACTTTATGTCCACACAATCTGCAGTCAGCCCAAGTTTTCGTTCAGCGGCCAGAAGTGAAGCTATGTCTCTTCCCTGTGAGTTTGAAGGGAAAATTACGAATTCCGGCTTGATGGTGTCCATGAGTCTTCCTATTTCAACCGCAAGGCTGTAAATGTCCCCGGAATCCAGGTGATAATATTCATGTGCAGTCATTCCCTTCAGGTTCTCAGGCCTGACATTCCCTGCCATAACAGTTCTGAATCCTTGTTTATTGGATATTTTCTCAACAAGGGAGGCAATTTCCATTGTGACACCAGGATCCTGTAATGCAATCCCCATTGCAGTTCCAGAGGAAACATTATGATCCATATGTATTGTTTCGGGTTTCACAGAAGTTGTTCCATTTTCCATGGATTCCTTAAGCTTCTGGACCGCCTCAGGCATGGTAATCTTATTTCCAGGCCTGGAAGACTCCACGACCTCAACACCATCCACCAGCGTAAGAGAGCCAGTTGCTCCATTAAAGTCAAGTCCCAAAGCGATTGAATCCAAAATCTGAACCCTGTCTTTCATGTCGGGCACAGAATCATCAACTCTCCTGGCCCTGTTGATCTTTTCACTTACCGATATCACCATGGGCATTTTTGCAGAAACCTTTAGGACTCCATCCTCACGATCCAGTTCCATTGTGGCTGCATCCCCTTCAATTTCAATTTTAGAAACAGAGGAAAAGAACCTGTAATTGCACATTTTTGATATTTCCGGAGGTACCTGGGATGTTTCTCCATCCAAAGAATATCTCCCGCAAATCATGAGATCAGGGTTTCTTGTCTTTGCAAAGTGCGAAAGGATATGTGAAGTGGCCCATGTATCCGCACCACCGTATTTTCTGTCAGTGATAAGGAATCCATGATCAGCACCCATCCTGAGTGATTCATTTATGACTTCAATGGCCTGCGGAGGGCCCATGGTGGCAACCTCCACAGTATAACCATATTTTTCCTTGAGTCTTATGCCCTCTTCCACTGCCCTCTTGTCAAAGGGGTTGATGATCAATGGCACATTTTCCCTGATGATCCTGCCTGTTTCTTTGTCAAAGCGAATCATGTTTATGTCTGGAATCTGCTTGACAAATATGAGTATCTTCATCAGAACTCTACCATTATGTCCCCGTTCTCCACCTTAAGGCTGAAGGTTTTCAGTGGTGAAATATCTCCAGCGCCCTCAGGGGGACTGATAACGGATCCATCCTTTGGATCAAAGGTTGCAAAATGGTTTGGGCATATGAGCTGGTGATCATCCAGGAATGCATCAGCGAGATCATACTCTTCATGTGTGCAAAGGTGAGATGTTGCATAAAACTTGTCTCCATCCCTGATTATTAGAACTTCATGACCTCCTGCACTTGCCTTTGCCAGATCTCCATCTTTCAGACTCTCCTCTCTTCCAACCTTGTACCATGTCATTGTAATCCCGTGTTTATCCAGATTATATTTATAAATGTTCAGTAAAAAAGGCAGTAAAACCTCAAAAAAAGAACTCAGGTATAAAGATTATAACATCTCCTGTCATGGGATAAACATGTCCAGGAATGGATGTACCACGTCCGATATCGAAGTGCTGGAAAAGATCATTGAAATGGGTGAGCCATCACTGGAGGATATCAGCAAGAGGACTGGAACTTCAAAGACTGCAATCCTGAAGCATATAGTCTCGCTGGAGAAGGAAGGATTTCTGGAAAGAAAATACGAATCCAGTGGACGTGGAAGGCCTGTATGCCATATCTCTGTAAAGGCTCCGACAATTCAGGAGGAAGCATACCCTGATCCCATGAACGAGGCTCTTCTCTTTATGGAATCCAGAATGGGAAAAGAGAGCCTGATGGAATTTGTGGATCAGTTTAACGAAAAAGCCGAATCATATTTGAGAAATCTCTTTGAAAACAAGGATATCCATGAAAAACTCAGTTCCTTCGCAAGGATAAGAAACTCCGAGGGATTTTTGACCACAGTAAATTATGGCGCTGATGGAGACTTCACAATTTTCCACCGAACCTGCCCCATAAGCAGGTTTGTGAAGAAAAACGGATCCATCTGTGAACGTGAGGAAGAGCTTTTCAAAGGAGTCTTTGACATGGATTGCACCAGGGAAGGGAACATAGCCATGGGATCAAGTTCATGCGCATTCATCATGAGTCCAAGAAAGATTGGGCCTACAAGATGAAATAGTCCGTATTTGTATTTTTCACCTGAATTTGTGGCAATTTGTAACAGGAAATATCTATTCCACCACAAGGATCATACTGCTTTCCAGGGCCAGGAATGCTTTATCCTGAGTGATCAACTTTTCACTA
>JAKAWY010000038.1 GCA_021816745.1 Thermoplasmata archaeon | reverse complement strand
GTAATCTTCTTCATCCATCTTATGTGAAATTGGTTCAACTTCCCTCTGGACGAATTCTTTCACATTCTTCCGAAGTTCCACATAAATATCTTCATTCATCATATACCCTCACTGATGCGAGCCTAAAAAAGTTTAACCCTCTTCATATAATAAGATTACTTTGGGTTAGTTTGTTCTTTCTTGATACTTTATATTCGAAGTTCTTACCAGTGGACAACTTCTCTCACAGGTTCCCTTCATCAAGCAGTTTCCTTTTCCTATAAGTATACTGGATCGACAATTATAGCATAGGAATGAAGAACCTCTTAAAACAAATAAAATCTAATGAAAGGGAAAAAAATAAGATACATTATCGGAATATAATACGAATTGAAACCACTCTTAAGTATAAAATATAAATTCAATGACTCATTCTCAATCCATAATAGGGAACGCATTTTTGAAGGTTTATAAATGCACGAATAAAAAAATATATATTAGATATTTTCATAATTCCAAGTGAAAATTAAAAAGGACATAAAAAATACGAACCTAGAGGTTGAATTATCTGATTTGTTGAATAGCTTGATGCTATTTATAACCTTTTTATCCATTGCAGGATTTATTTCTATAAATCAACACAATTTGTCAAGTAAAAGTTATTGGGGTGGTAGTTTATATAACCGCATAAGCAATCCAATAGTAACACCATATGAGTCTACACATCCCGGTGGAGGAGGAGGGGTTTGTGTAAATTATGCCAATCATGGAATGCAATATAATTATAGCTACGGTACAACTACGTGGCCTTTTGGTTATATTGATGGAGGAAATGGCTGGTTCAAGATAGATGGTTATTTCGGTTATAATGAATATAATAACAAATATTACTTCGTTTTTGATCCTCACAATTCTACTTTTAACGTTTGTACTGAGGCCTATACACTAAACACGAATATGAAATCTCTCACAGGGGGTACCTGGAATTATACCGGTTCTCAAAACGGTTTGGTTTTAATACCAAACTCTCTATATCATATAAATCCAAATATAGCATATGAAAACATATCATTCAATGGCGTAACTGTTGAGTCTCAAAGTACAGCAGTTACCCTTACATTTACTTCAGCAGATGGGGTATTTACTCATCAATCACAAGTTGAAATTTACATGCAATCATTAGCTAATGGCCAAGTATTCGGAAAAATGTGGCATAACAGTAAAGTTGTGATAAACTGGGCATTGGTAAAGCAACTGATTAAATATTTTAGTTCTGATTGAAAATGAAATTTAAAAAATTTGTTTTAATCTTTATATCACTTCTTCTGGCAATATCCTTAGTTTTATCAGGAGAACCTTTAATGTTTCAGGATTATGAAAGAAGCAATCTGGTTTCTAATCCATATCAGAATGGAGCTTTCTACACTTACGAGTTTTCCTCTGGCAGTGTGATAGTTTATAATCCAAAATTATCAAACACGTCAATACCAATGATGTCTACAGGAATACTTAACATAACTATTTCAGATTCGATGGCAAATATAGGAGTTGTAGATAAATTATGTGTAGCAGGCATCATTTCATATATCCAGGTTTCAAGGTACACATGTTCCATTTCAAGCAAGTTTGTTGGAACAATCCTCAATAACATAGATTTACAGAAAGGTTCTGTTGTTTCTATTAATTATGGAATGGTAGGCACCGTCCTTGGAAATAGTAAATATCCACAATGTATAAATTACCAGGGAGGGAATTCAACTTTACAGAAGTATGCAACAGATGAAGGAGTTTTCCATACTATCTCTGTGGCTATTAATAATTTTAATACTTCAGGTGTTCCCCAGACATTTCTTAATGGAGGGGATTTCAGTTCACCCAATGAACTTGCATATGGCAATGCTCAGGGTGCAAATGTTCTAATATTCATGCTATCAAATGGGAATTCTGGTTTTCTAAATAAATTGTATAGCTCTTCCAACACATCCTTTGTGAGAACATACGAATTTTTCATGGAAGCAATAGCAACAAACGTCGCAATTTCTCCAATTGATTACACACACTATTTAACCTATTACATTTTTGATATTGCAATTATATGGGTAATTGGCATTACATATTTGTTTATTTTATACAAACGACTCATCAGAAAAAATAAAGAAATTTTGCGGGAGAAAACATAAAATGAAGAACTTTTTAACATTAGATGCTCTCACAAAGAAATACCGTAAAAAAACCGCATTAAATAATATATCAATTTCTGTCCCACAAGGAATTTCTTTACTCGTTGGGCCCAATGGTTCGGGGAAAAGCACCATTTTATCAGTAATTGAAGGATTGACAAATCCCACATCAGGAACTGCACACATATACGATTATGACTGCACTCAGGACAATTACCGGATTCTTTCATCTGGCACATTTCTACCCGAAAGACCTGCTGTTTTTGGGTCTGGGAGCGTATCTGAGTTTCTTTACTGGTATGCCAAATTTAAGGGGACTACTAGTGAAAAGATAATGGACCTGGTTTATTTGTTCGATTTTGAACATCAATTGAACTCATCTTTCAGGAGTCTGAGTATGGGTGAAACGGAAATTTTACAGATTATTGTTGCACTTTCTACTGATGCTGAATTTTTTATACTTGATGAGCCAAATTCAAATTTGGACGCACAAAGAAGAGCATTGCTTGCAGATATTATTACACGAATTAACAGACAAAACAATTCAGACTTCTTAATAACTTCACACATATTGGATGAATTGTTACCTGTAAGTAATTCCATAATAAAAATCAGAAAGGGAGAGATAGAAAATATAATCAAAACGAAGGATGCCATATATTACGGGTCTGAGGAATTACAGGTATATACTAATGATCCGGGATTGATATTTCAGGAGCTTAAAAGTTTCATAACAAATCATGTTTTAATTGAAATAAAAGGTCAGATAGTAATCGTGAAAGGGAAAAATGTCAGGTATCTGATCAGAGAATTAAGTGATTCTGCCTTGCGATTCGTATGGTTGGTGCGAATAACTCCAAATATAGATGATATTGATCAAAAATCAAAAGGTGAAGGAAAATGAAAATTTCCTCGGTGCTTATTCCCTATATTATTAATGATTCTGATCCATATTTTTCTAGGGAGATTCTTTTTTTCTTTCTTGCGCTAGGCATTTTACCTTTAGGTTTCTTTTCAGGGGAAAGAACTTACACTGATCAATTCATGATAAGTGCTGCAGGTAATGTTTATTATTCTATATCATTCATGTATGTCATAATTCTCTCAGCAAATAATGCCCGCCAGCTTGAATTAGGGTCATTAACCTTCCTTATGACAATGCCAATAAAGAAAAATCAGATGTTGGCTTTAAGAATTATTCTGCCTTCATTTATAACAAGCACACTTTTTTTGGCAATCTTTGCAATTTTTATTTTTTATTCGTCATTTGGTTTTCACATTCTCCTTCTATTTGTGGTTTATATCACATCTTTATCCATGCTGTTTATGTATCTTTCCATTGGATATTTTTTATCATATATTTTCCGTAACTCCGTTGTAACTTTTCTCGCCATGATCTTAATTCTTGTAATTGAATTGTCTTATACCCAAAAAATATTATCAATGGGCAGCCCTTTTAATGTTTTTGTAATGGGTGTCTTTGCCCTAAAGGGAAGTGATTTTTTCTCAGCAGGAACTCTTTTTGGGGTAACTCTTGAGGCACTGTCCGGATTTACTGTGTTGTTGTGTCATTGTTATGCATTAAAACATTTTAATTTAAGGAGTGGAAGATGACAATTCACCGTAAGCCGTTAATCGCTGTTTTTCTTATATCTATTATACTTCTTGCATTTTTTTGTAATCAGTATATGTTATTTGAACGTTCAAACGCTCCAATTATAGAATATCCGAATCTTTACGTTACAACATCAAAATCTGGTGTAACAAATAACACTCAGAATTTTAATCTTTATGGCTCTAGCATGCTTTTGTCAGAATATTCAAATGTTTCATATAATATCCCTTCTTTTCTATCAAAAAATGTTTCATTAAAAGTTTATCTAAGTATTATCATTTACAGGATGTTTCAGCACAAATCGCCACTCATTGTATTGAATTTGACGTATGCAGGAAATAATACCTTTAATACCACTAAATTTGATATTGGTACAGGTAATTACGGCATTACTTCAACTCTTATTTTTCAATTAAATTGCAAAAACAAAACAATCGCAGATGAGGTAACAAATTATGTTTCGTCTTCTTTAAAAGTAAGTTCTTTTGTCAATGTGAATGAAAATACGTATCCATATTTATTAATAATTCCTATTTACGTGTCATTGGTCTCAACTATTATTTTATTCTTAGTCACCATGGCTCTCTTAAAAAATGCATATGATATAAGACGGAAAAAATGAAGTAGTCTTGCTGAAGTGTTAGTGATCACCGCTAAATTATAGTCAATTACCAACATTATTTTCATTTATCACCATCTTCATACAAGTTAAACTTGGAAAGATACCATATCGAAAGGAGCATGACCGCTGGGCACCTGGGAAGGCCCATAAGGAGTCTCGAGAGAATCACATGGATGCTGAAGATGCTCCACTTCATAAAGGGGAGATACGAAGGTGATTGCGTGGAGAAGGCTACTTCAAGGATTGGCATCTCAAAGATGATGGTGTCTGAATGGCAGGATTGGAGGAACAGGAAAAACTGTTCAGAAACATGCTGAAATCCGGATCGTATTCGGCACAGCATGTCAGGGATCTGATCAGGGAAAAGTTCAACACAAAAATAAAGAACTATTGTTATTACCCGAGATAATATTTTATAAAAAAAACACTATAAGCAGACAGCCAATCCTGCAATGCCTTGAAGGAAGACTCCTGCATATCAGAACTAAATTTCATAAAATCTTTTGAATTCACTCCGAAAAAGAGTGGAGGAACGGAAGATCTGGAAAATGCAAGGAAAATTCTTCTCGACGTGGCCAATGTAGTTTCTGCACCTGAGAATCCCATGGGGAGTCCGGGAATTGATCCTGTTATTGCCACCAGACTTCTGTCTATGGACAGCAACCTGATTGCCATGCCGCACATTACACCCAGAGACAAGAACAAGCTATACATATATTCCCAGGTGATGACTGCCCTGAAACTCGGAGTTAGAAATTTCTTCGTCATCGGCGGTGATCCCATAGATCCAGCAATTGGATCAAAGGAAGTAAGGGAAATTGACGTCATGGAGACTATCAGCAGCATAAAGGGTTCCGGGAGATTCATGGAAAAGATGAATGGGGGGTTCAGCATAGGTGCAGCCTTCAATCCATACCGTAAGGTGGAAATGGAGATTGCAAACAAGAAGGTTTCTGCAGGAACTGATTTCTTCATAACACAGATGATTTACGATTCAACATCAGTAGATTTCTCTGAAGCAGTGAAGAATAATATCAGGATAATTCCAGGTTTCATGCCCCTTACAAGAAAAGGACAGCTGAAATTCCTGATAAAGCTGGGCGTTAACATGTCAGATTCCATATACAGCAGGCTGGAAAACTCAGAAGATATCCAGGGGGAATCCAGGAGAATCATACTTGAAGCGTATGATAATATGAAATCCATGGTATCTGGAGTGCACGTCATGCCCATGGGAAACTACGGATTGGCAAGGCAAATACTGGAGTGTGTTTAATTGAACGAAGTAATGGGAATTGTAACTGGAATATATCCAAAAAGTGAAAATCTAAGAAAGGTAATAGGTAGATGGCAGAGAGGAGTTTCAGGCTCAGGGGAGCTTGATGAAGCCCTGGAAAATGAAACCAAAAGGTATGAAGATATTTCTAATGGGGTCTCCATAAATTGTGACCCGCTCTTCAACTGGTTTGATATTTTCAGGCCCCTTCTTACTGCAATTTCAGGATTCAGCGTAGGCCCGCTCAGAAGATTTGAAGAGACCAATACCTTTTACAGGGAACCATCTCTTGAAAGTCTTCCAGTGTTGAATTCATCTTTTGATACACTGTTGGAGGCCAGTGAAAGCCTGCCACTTCCCCTTTTCAGGTCAAATAAAAACAGCTCAGCATGTTTCCCGGGCCCTGAAACCTTTTTTTCCATGTCAAACAATACAGGCAATCTAAGCAAGCCTGAATTCATCAACTCTCTGGTCAAAGCTTACTCAGAGATACTGTCAAAGACTGGAAGAAACAGTGCAGTAATAATGGAAAGGGTACCTCCCGGTGCAGATTCGATTAAAGCCATCAATAAGCATCTGTCAGGAAAGAAAATCTTTCTGTATGCCACGGGCCCCCTCGAGGAATCTTCTTTCAGGGGAACAGATCAGAAACTGCATTCCATTATTGCCAAACCAGAATTTGCAGGCATTGCAACTGCACATTCCCAGATACCAGGATTCGAACTGGTTGATGCGCATAATACCAGGATGGAGTCACCAAAGGAGATATTGGACAAGTTCGCAAAATTAAGCCATGGGAATGGAATCATAGCACCCACTGATTATCTGGACTTCCTTCCATCGGTGATTGCAGACCGGAAAGTTGCATTGCTTTCAGAGGTGGTATCATGAGCCAGAAAAATCTGATCCTTCAGGAAATAGGGAGTTTCAGGAAACCAGAATACCTCAGTTCAAGGTTCCACAAGATCATAGGGACTCCTGAATTTAATGAGAAAGCATCAAAGGCCACTGTGGAGATAATGGATCTTTTCGAAAGGGCTGGGCTTGAAAACAGGGGAGTTGGTGGTGAAATGTTCAGGTGGGAAATGTATGAACACCTTGCTTACAACATCAAGGGAATTGAATTCAAGGGGATGGTCAGATCCTTTGATAACAGGTACTACAGGAAGGGAAGTGTCACGAAACAGATTTCTACCCTGCAGAGCGCCCATGAAAAGGAATTATCATTCCTGCTGCAGAACTTCCAGGGAAAGTTGAAGGTTCCCATTACGGGCCCCTACACCATGATGGACTGGTCATTCAATGAACATTACAGGGACAGAAGAGAACTGGCCAATGCATTTGCAGATATCATCCGGGATGAAATAATCCTGCTTCAGTCAATATGGAAAAAGCACAGGGGAAATGAGGTGCTTGAGGTTCAGATCGACGAGCCTGCCACAACTACCCATCCATCCGAAATGGATATTGTCACTGAATCAGTGAACAGGAGCATTCAGGGAATATCCGGCATAGAATCCTCAATTCACGTATGTTACAGTTCAGATTACGGCTATCTCTTCGATCAGCTTCCTGATCTGAAGGTGGATGGCTACAACCTGGAATTTGCCAACAGGGATCTTCTGGAAAGGGGGAAGGATGCAGCCAGCAGGCCTGGTTTCCTTGATGTTGGCAGGTTCAGGGATGCAAATGAACATGTAAATGAAAAGAGATTCCTTGGGCTTGGTGTTACAGATATACACATAGATACTGTGGAGTCTGTGGATCTGATAAAGGACAGGATTGAGTTTTCCCTGAAACAGTTCGAAAGGCCCGACCTTATAAGAATCAATCCTGACTGCGGGCTGAGGACTAGGTCACAGGATGTTGGGTTCCAGAAACTGAAGAATATGGCTGATGCAGTGCACTCCATAAGAAAAGAACTATAATTGTTCATAGGGGCATGACAAATCATGCCCCGGAGGTGCCATGCCGCATATTCTCCAATCCATTATTTTTATACATGAAGACAGAAAGGTTTATATTGAAGGACAAATTTACCTAATCATCAGGTGGATCTGAAAATGATAGGCGGACAAATGCCAATATTTATATTGAAAGAAGGAACAAGCAGAGAGCAGGGAAAGAACGCACAGAGGTCCAACATTGAAGCTGCAAAGGCAATTGCAGATGCAGTCAGGACTACACTGGGGCCTAAGGGAATGGACAAGATGCTGGTGGACTCTATTGGAGACATCATTATTTCCAACGACGGGGCTACAATCCTGAAGGAAATGGATGTAGATCACCCTACCGCTAAAATGATAGTGGAAGTTGCCAGATCCCAGGATACAGCTGTGGGAGACGGAACCACAACCGCAGTGGTGCTTGCAGGAGAATTCTTGAAGCAGGCAGAGGAATTACTGGATCAGGGAGTTCATCCGACAGTTATTGCAAACGGATACAGGCTTGCAGTCAATGAGGCAAAAACACAGATACAGAAGATAGCCAAGGATGCCCGTGACGATGCAACACTTGATAAAGTTGCCAGGACAGCCCTTTCAGGAAAAAACATTGGCCTCAGCGGCGAATCACTTTACAAACTCATAGTGAAGGCAGTTAACTCAGTGGCAGAAGAGCATAACGGAACTTTCAGGGTGGATGCCTCCAACATCAAGATCGATAAGAAGAGCGGAGGAAGCGGAAATGAGACAGAACTCATTGACGGGCTTGTCATAGACAAGGAAAAGGTTCACGCAAAAATGCCATCCAACGTGACAGATGCAAAAATTGCATTAATTGACTCTGCTTTGGAAATAAAGAAGACTGAGATAGAGGCAAAAGTCCAGATATCCGACCCCACAAAGATCCAGGATTTCCTTGACCAGGAGACTGAAACCTTCAAAGGCATGGTTTCCAGGATCAAGAAGAGCGGAGCGACTGTGGTTCTTTGCCAGAAAGGAATCGATGACATTGCACAGCACTACCTTGCAAAAGAAGGAATCTTTGCAGTAAGAAGAGTAAAAAAGAGCGACATGGAGAAGCTTGCAAAGGCAACAGGCGCCAAGATTGTCACAAATCTTGACGATCTTTCAAAGGATGTTCTGGGAAATGCCAAAAACGTCGAGGAAAGGAAAATCGGCGAAGACAGAATGACCTTTGTCACAGGCTGCAAGAATCCAAAGGCTGTCAGCATACTTATCAGGGGCGGAACAGAACATGTGGTCTCTGAGATAGAAAGGGCACTTAATGACGCACTCAGGGTCGTTGCCATAACAAAAGAGGATGGAAAGATCCTTCCGGGCGGAGGCGCAGTGGAATCAGAACTGGCCCTTAGGATCAGGGAATATGCCAACAAGGTTGGAGGCAGAGAGCAGCTGGCCATTGAAGCATTCGCAAAGGCACTGGAAATCATACCAAGGACACTGGCAGAAAATGCAGGAATGGACCCCATTAACACACTCATTCAGCTGAAGGCAGACCATGAAAACGGCAAAAAGGATTCAGGAATAAACTTCACTGAAAACAAGGTCACAGACATGATGAAGATCGGTGTCTTTGATCCATTGAAGGTGAAGAAACACGCTCTTGAAAGTGCTGTGGAAGTGGCAACAATGATCCTGAGGATCGATGATGTCATAGCAAGCAAGAAGAGTGGACCATCCCCAGGTCCTGAGGGTGGAATGGGCGGCATGCCTGGCGGAATGCCACCATACTGATTTTTTTACCCTTTTTCTTTTTTGTACCCATATTGTTATATTTTTTATTCATTGAACACATTAGGGTGCTGGTGAACAATGAATCTCTATGAATACATGGGAAAGGACGTGTTCAGGAAACACGGAATACCTGTCCCTGATGGATATGTTGTGGAGCAGGAGTCAGACATTAGGCCTTTTCAGAAACCGGTTGTTATAAAATCCCAGATCCTCCTTGGAGGAAGGGGTAAGTCAGGCGGAATAAAGTTTGCAAAATCAGAGCAGGAGCTTAAGGATGGAGTAAAGCAGCTTCTGGGATCAAAAATCAGGGATCTTGCAGTTACAAAAGTTCTGGTTGAGGAAATGCTTGACATAAAGAAGGAAATGTACGTCAGCATTGCACTGGACAGAACCAGCAAGTCTCCCATACTCATATGCTCTGCAGAAGGCGGAGTGGAGATTGAGTCTGTTGATCACGACAAGATTTTTACAAGAATTATTGATCCGCTTCTTGGTTATTCGCAATTTATAGGAAGGGATGCAGTAAATTTCATGAAACTTGATCCCGAGATTGGAAAGCAGTTTATTTCCATTCTTGCCAAGCTGTATGAAATATTCAACCAGGAGGATTGCGAACTGGTGGAGATTAACCCCCTGATGATAGTGGGAAATGGCAAGCTGGTGGCAGCCGACTCAAAGATGGTAATTGACAGTGACTCACTTTTCAGGCACAGGGAATTCGAGGTTATTGATCCGGAGAAAACCCCCCTTGAACTTGAGGCAAACTCAAAAGGATACTCCTTTATTGAACTGGATGGAAACATCGGGGTAATTGCAAATGGAGCCGGCCTTACAATGGCTACTCTGGATGCTCTGACCCTTCACAAGGGAAAACCAAGGAATTTCCTTGACCTTGGAGGAACAGACAATTCAGAAACTGTTGCTGCATCTTTTGAATTCATAATGAAGGCCAAACCAAAGTCAATACTGGTGAACATCTTCGGTGGAATCACAAAGTGTGACACAGTGGCAAACGGAATTGCAATGGCAAAGACAAGATTTGACATCAGGCAGCCCATAGTGGTCAGGCTAAGCGGTATCAGGGATGAAGAGGGAAGGAAGATACTGAAGGATGCAGGAATCGATTCTTTCCCATCCATGATGGAAGCTGTAGAAAGGGTTGTAAAAATAACAGGGGGTAACTGAAATGAGCGTTTTTGTTGACAGAAATACAAGGGTAGTGGTGCAGGGAATTACAGGCAAGCAGGGATCTTTCCATGCAGGAGAGATGCTGGCATTCGGTACAAATATCGTTGCAGGCACCTCACCGACAAAGGCAGGAACCAAGTTCAATGACAAGGTCCCGGTGGTTTCATCACTCAGGGAAGCAATGCAGTATGAACCAAATGCCACCATGATCAGCGTTGCTGCCCCTTATGTGAAGGACGCAGCCTTTGAAGCCATAGATGCAGGAATAAAACTGCTTTACATTCTCACAGAACATGTACCGTTCCATGACTCCATGGACATTTACCATAATGCAAAGAGAAAGGGAATTGTTATGCTGGGTCCGAATGGGCCTGGAATAACCGGAGTGGCCAGCCAGTGCAAGATCGGGATCATGCCGGGGAAAATCTTCAGGAAGGGAAATGTGGCGGTGGCATCCAGAAGCGGTACACTGACATATGAAATCGTTGACGCAGTAACAAAGAGCGGAAGGGGAGAAAGCACTGTCATAGGTCTCGGAGGAGATCCTGTGGTAGGACTCAACTATATCGATGTACTGCAGCAATTCGAGAAGGATCCGGAAACAGAACAGATCGTGCTTGTGGGTGAAATTGGAGGCAGCAACGAGGAGCTTGCAGCAGCTTACATAAAGAAGCATGTGAAGAAGAAGGTAGTTGCCTACATCACCGGAAGGAGTGCCCCGCCAGGAAAAAGAATGGGACATGCAGGTGCAATCATAGAAAAGGGCGTTGGAACTGCTGAATCAAAGATCAAGGCTTTCAACGAGGCTGGAGTAAAGGTTGCTGATTATCCCATAAATGTACCGGATCTACTGGAGTGAGACTATGTTCAAGAAAGATCTTATTTCCATTTCTGATCTTGGGGACGATCTCCCTGAAGTGGTAAATCTTGGTTTGAGATTGAAAAGGGACAGGTACACAACCCATGAACACGTACAGGGAAGATCCATGGGTATGATTTTCGAGAAATCCAGCACAAGAACAAGAGTCTCACTGGAAACTGCCATGTACCAGCTTGGGGGAAATGCCATCTACCTCAACCCCAACGACATGCAGATGGGAAGGGGAGAAACTGTTGCAGACACTGCAAAAGTTCTTTCAGGAATGCTGGACATCATAACCTACAGGGCATTCAAGCATGAGAATGTGGAAGCTTTGGCTAAAAATTCCTCCGTACCTGTAATAAACGCACTGGACGACAGGGAACATCCTTTACAGCTCCTGGCAGACTTCATGACCATTGCAGAGAAGAAAAACAGGTTTGACGGCCTGAAATTTGCATATGTGGGTGACGGTAACAACATGGTTAACTCCATCCTGCTTACATGCGCAATGACAGGAATGGATGTATCCATAGCTACACCAAAAGGTTTTGAAGCTGACAGCAGGTTTGTGGACAGGGCAAAAAATATTGCAAAGAATACAGGATCGAAGGTAGAAATATCTGTGGATCCAGTTTCTGCAGTATCAGATGCAGATATTGTATATACCGATGTATGGGTCTCCATGGGCCAGGAAAAGGAAAAAGAGGAGAAGGAAAAGGCCTTCAGGAAATTCCAGGTAAACGGCGATCTGGTATCCCATGCCAAAAAAGACTATATTTTCATGCACTGCCTCCCGGCACACAGAGGAATGGAAGTGACTGACGAGGTTGCTGACAGCATAAACAGCGTCATTTTCCAGGAAGCTGAAAACAGGTTGCACAGCGCAAAAGCCGCAATTGTATATCTTCTACAGAACTGATATACAAAACATTTTTTTTAAACGCCGCCGGTCGGGCTCGAACCGACGACCGCTCGCTTAACAGGCGAGTGCTCTACCAGACTGAGCTACAGCGGCAATGGTTAGTTATAAGGAAAAATTTAATGGATTCCTTTCCCTATTTGTCTGCTGGCTGGCACGGCGTAATCAATCCTCTACTAAAAAGGTTTTTGCTTTGATGCATGAGGGAATTTTTCCGTTGTGCATTCATTACATAATTTATCAACTGAAAAATCCATTAGATTCAGGGTTG
>JAKAWY010000037.1 GCA_021816745.1 Thermoplasmata archaeon | reverse complement strand
CAATAATGACTCCATATCAGGAAAAGATCCAGAAGATATAATGAAAAAAATACTTTCAAAACTGGTGGGAATCAAAAAAAGCATGATTGGAAAATATCAGGAAATAAAGAAGAAAAGCCAGTACGACAACACCATCAGGATACTGGACGAACTCATTGGAATGGAGGAAAGGGATATCAAAATAATTGAGAATGCTGAAACCTCCCCCCATATCAGGTACTCCCTGGTCTCTGGAAAAGAAGCTGATTATGAAATAGTGGATCACATCATTGGAGAAAGTGATCATATGGAAGAGGACGACCCAAGATCAATCCTTGCATGGAGCATCAACAAAACTGATGAAATATACAAGATTGCACAGTTGCTCAGTGAGGATTATGAGGATGCTGATCTGAAACTTCTACTGAAAAACATTGCTGAAAATGAGATAAAAAGAAAAAACAGGCTGAGCAAGCTCTATGATGACATTGTGAACATGGATTACTGGTAATCCTCTATTCCTGAAACAAACCATATTTGTTATAATTTTGTACCTTTTCGTTGTCAGAACAAGTTATAAATTAACTTAATGAACTATTATCATTTATCCTCACCATGGAAAAAGATTTCCTTAAGGGTTCAAGGCGCAGGACCATGAGGATATTTTTCTCGTTATATCCTGTCTTCAGGAGATTTCTCAAGGACAGGAAAGAGGCCCGTAGAGATGAAGGCGGAACCTGGAGCCACAGGAGAGAACGCAACGGAATAATTGCTGTTGAAAGATTCATAGAACTGGGGCCCACTTTCATTAAACTTGGGCAGATTATATCAGCAAGGCCTGACATTCTGCCAAAGGAATATGTAAGATCCTTTGAGAAGCTTCAGGACAGCGTTCCCCCATCTGATTTCAGCCTTGTCAGGCCCATTATAGAAAGTGAACTGGGAAAGATTGAGGATGTATTTGAATCCTTTAACCAGGAAGCCATATCAGGGGCCTCCCTGGGCCAGGTATACGTGGCAAAATACAAGGGAAAGGAAGTTGCCGTAAAGATAAACAGGCCCAATGTGGAAACCATTGTGAAGAGGGATCTTGTAATTCTGCAGAGGATCCTCAGGTTTGCACATGGAAGAATTGATAATTTCCTGTACATCAGCATTTCAAGCATAATGAAGGAGTTTGGGGTCAGGGTATTTGAAGAGATGGATTACAGGAGGGAGATGTCCAACGCCCGGAAGATCGCAAAAAATATCCAGGGAAGGGAGAAGATTATAATCCCCACCGTTTATGAGGAAATCACTTCATCCAGGGTCCTGGTTATGGACTACATTCCCGGAATAAAGATCACAAACAGGAAGGAACTGCTGGAAAAAGGAATTGATGTAAAGAAACTGGCCATGGATCTGGACACAGCCTTCATCAGGATGCTCCTGAGGGATGACATCTTCCATGCAGATCCACACCCGGGAAATATCTCCGTCCTGGATGATGGAACCATGGTGTTGTATGATTTTGGAATGACCGGAGACCTCAACGACAAAACACGATATCACCTTCTTTCCCTCTATGATGCCATGTCCAGGAGTGACCTGGATCAGATGATGGATGCACTGATTGGAGTAAAGGCACTCTCCCCTGCAGCCAACAGGGGCATAATCCGCAGGACCATGGAAATGACCATGGACGGACTGGCAGGAAAGAGGGCAGAAGACAGTGAAATCAGGCAGTTGCTTGAGATTGCAAACGATGTGATATTTGAATTCCCGTTCAGGCTACCCACTTCCCTGGTGCTATACATGAGGATGAGTTCCCTGCTGGAAGGAATCTGCTTGACACTGGATCCTGATTTCAGGTTTGTGAAGGTTCTGCAGAAACTTTTCAGGGATGAGGGCCTTTTCAAGGAATTATATGCCAGGCAGATATCTGCTTTTGCTGAGGAGGCTGTAAGATCAGTGGAGGCAGGGGTAGCCATTCTTCCACTTTTAAGGAGATCCCTTGAGAGCCAGGATGAGAAAGCTCCGCCTCAGAAGAATGGAAAAATGGAAATTTCACTTTCCGGTGGATTCCTTTTCATCGCTGGAGTTTTTGAGATCCAGTACCAGTGGACACCGGGTATTATCATGATACTGGCCGGCATCGCACTGATGGGATATTCCATGATCAGAAGGAAGAAATAACCGGATTCATGATTTATGCTTTCATTTGATGAAGATAGTGAACATTTTTGATTTAAAAGCAAATGAATTTCAAAAACAATTTATTAGTTTCTGAAATTAAAAAAATTATTAATGTACATAAATATTCAAAAAAGACATGACAAACAGATTTCTTGAATCCTTAACCGGTGGCTACACACCCATCAAGATAACAAGGTTCCTGGTGATGGCCTGCGCACTTATTGATTCAGCCGCACACCTTTATGCGGGCCCCTCGGCCTTCCCCCTGGTTTCTTTGTGGATCGAGGTGGAGGTTGCTGCATTCATTGTGATAGGGATTGTTTTCCTTCTGGGACTGCGAATCTGGTATCTTCCCTCCATTGTTTTCACCGTTTTCAATCTTTTAGTGTACCTGGCTTCAGGCCTGTTTTCCCTGGGGCCACTAAACCCGACTCCACTGGCAGGGCATGTGGATTTCATGAATTATGGATTTGGAAGGGCATTCTCCATGGGCACCTGGATCTTCATCATACTGGTTGGAACATTGCTTATTTTTATTGACAGGGGTTCATCCCTGAACAGCATGCTCAGTCAGGATGATGCCTGACGGGAAAAATGATGAATGAAATGTATCCAAGGATTGCGGTAAAAGCCCTCGCAATCCATGCCAGGCTGATCTCCTCGGGTTTTATGTAATCTTTCCTGAATTCATTCCATATCTCCTTATGCTTCCTTTTCAGCTGTGCCCTCCCATAACCGTTCCAGAAAGCCTGCCTGGCAAAACTTTTTAAATTCTCCCTGGTGTTGTGCATAACAATGCAATCCGGGCAGTAGCTGCCTTTTGCACCAGCACCAAGCACCCTGATGTTGAGATCAATGTCCTCAGCTGTAATCAGTTTCACATCGAAACCACCTCTTTCATTGAACACAGATCTTCTTATTCCCATGTTCATGGATGGATATGTGGCCTCAAACCCCTTGTAATAAAGAGGCACCCTTTTCATCTCTGAAAATTTTCCATCCCCTATGGTTTCTGTCCTGCCCCATGCAATATCATGATCATTCAGCGCATTGATCATACCACAGGCCCATTTATAATCAGGAACTGCGTCCCCGTCTGTGAAAAGGATGAATTCAGCACTGGAAAGTGATACTCCAATATTCCGGCCTTCCCCCCTGGTGCATTTCCGGGAAACATATTTGATTCCCCTGGATTCAAATTCTTTTAAAATTTCAGTGGTTCCATCTGTGCTTCCAGCATCCACCACGATAATCCCACAGGAACATTTCTGGGAAACAAGGCTTTCCAGAAGCTTCCTGATGTTCCTGCCCTCATTTAGAACTGTAATAACGACGTCTGCTGTTGGATTATCCATTCAATCCCAGTTTGAACGAAGGACTTCCCTTTCTTTCTTGGTTCCCTTCTTGTATTTCTTATAGTGTTCCTTGCAGAGATGAACCTTGGTGAGTTTAGAATCGAAAGAAACAACCTTTGAAGCCAGATCAGCAGGAACTGTTTTGTGGCTCTCCTCATTGCAGTCTCTTACCTGGCATTTCTTATCGCCTGACATGATTTCATATAAGTTAAATGCCATAATAATGGTTTCCATGACTGTGATCGTTGATGAAAGTGGAGAATGCCCGGAGTAAGCCCCCTTCTGTTACCCTGCATAGCAGGCTGGCAGCATTCGACTTTTGGCCTTACAGCCTTCGTCCTACCCGATCCTCCGGGTGGCATCACAGGATCCGTTTGGACTTTCTCCAGCCAGGGCGGCTGTTCCATCACCCGGATGAAAACGTCATCCTTCCGGAATCATCCTGCTTCAAGGGGTGTATCATTTCTTTTGCCGTTGCCTTCCCTCTCGGGAAATGTGCTTCTGCCCAATGGCTTCCACCTCTGGAGGGGGGACTTTCCTCACTCCTGGGAGCGTAAGCTGCCCTCGGGCTTTCTCCATTTTGTAATGACAAGAAAGATTAAAAATGTGACCATGCAGCGCAATCATGAAGATGTACCATTGAATTTGTACCATAACATAGTTATTATCAATTTCAATGGAAAGGACATGAACAAAGTAATACTGACCATGGTGGCTGTATCACTTGTCATGTTGGGAAGCGTCCCCCTGGCTATGGCCAGCGGTGGATCGAATTCCACTATGACAGTGAAAGACTTTGGCGGATACACTGTATCCTACAATAACAGCACCGGGGTCATAGGAAACCTGAATTACAGCACGGATCAGAGCAACGCACAGCTTAGCAACGGAATATATGCTAATGGAAGTGCACCAACCTCCGCTATGCAAATGTCTGATGTTACCTCGATTGGAAATGGATCCATTTCTTTATTCGGCGTAGACCAGCCTGCCGGATTTGGAGTTGTAACATATTCCACTTCACTGAACAGTTCAAATATCTCCGTTCATTCCACTGCATCAATCTCACTTTTGAAAGCAAATGTTTCACTCATGAACCAGATGAACGGAACATCCTCTTCATTGATGTTTGGAATCTACTCAAGCATTCAGATCAACGTTGATGTTTATTCAGTAAGGACAGCCAACTTTACCGGAGTACTTCTGGTAGACGGACATTCCTCACTGAACAGCACTACAGGAATTGTAACATCCAAAATGGGAACTACTACAGTTGGTGTATACCCTCTCTTCGCTTTGTACCTGACTTCAGGAAACATTGCTGATAAGGTCATGGAATACGAGAAGAACAGGGAGAGATTCTCTTACAACAGCACCACACAACTTGTTTACGGAAACTACACATATTTCCACTTTAATTCCACCACTGGAATGACAGGACTCTACAGTAATGTCAGCGGAAATGAGCTCATATCATCCATGTCAGTAACAGGAAACGGAAGCATAGGAACAGGAAACCAGGTCCCGGATTTCTATATGAACACACCCATAATCAAGGGATCACTCTTCCTGTATGCGAGCCAGAACTATGTCCTCGCAGTTCACAACAACCCTGCAGTCCAGACAGCGATGGCCATTGACAACTCCACTGCAACCATAACATTGCCCCAGGGAAGCAATATTACAAAGTTTAGCCCTGGAAACCAGTCAACATCCATATCCTTTGGTGACTCTGAAAGGGCAAACTCCTCCTCCATAGCCACAAACTTCACTGTGCAGGAAGACAACCTCCTTCAGATGGATCATATCATTGGTGCAGGAAGTACGAATCTTATCATATCCAGGAACAATTTCACAGAAATGATGATCATCCATGGAGGAATCGTGAATGTATCAGGGCTGACCATAACAGTGAGTTCAAAGAACCTTTCATTCATACACATAGTGGCTCCACCTGGAATGGAACACGAACAGGCAATGATCCAGAATGCCATTATGAACGGAAAGATATCAGATCAGATATTCCTCAGCGGACAGAACACACTTAGCAACATGACCCTGGAATTCAACTCCACAGTATCTGTAAATGTGACATCACAGTCCTCAGGCCATGCTTCCATAAGAGTGGGATCCAACGGAGGAATACACAGGGGAACAGACATAGTCATATTCCTTTCAAACCAGTTCCTTAATGGTGCATCCAAATTCACCATAAGCTTTGACAACAAATCAGTTTCAGTGAGCACCTCCTCTCAGATCCTGAACGTAACCAGCACTACCAGTGCTGCATACGCAGTATTCCAGGGATCAGCCGGAGTCTATGTGGTCTTCCACATACCGCACTTCTCCAACCACACCATAAGCATCTCTGCAACACCATCTTCCTCCTATCCTTCACTGCCAATCAGCAATGCTGATCTAATCCCACTGGCAGGAATAGTTGGAGTAATAATACTGGTGGCTGGAGCCATTGCGGTTTCCAGGAGAAATAAGTCAAAGGGCGGAAAAGAGTAATTTTTTCCCCTATTTTTTTTTAAATTTTTATTTTTTTAAAATCACATATCGTGCATATTTTTTTTCTGTTATAAGTTCAGCTGCTTTCTGAGGCAGGTACAGTATATCATTTTTGTGAAGGTAGAAATCCCCTATGGAAGTGGCCACTGGAAGGTATTCTGCGGTTACCGACACCAATCTCATTGCATCCGGTTCCTCAGTCCTGGATTCTTTTCTTGGAGACGGGGTGCTTTCAACATGCTCCTCTTCCACGATGCGCTCCGGGAGTGCCATCTTTTCTTTATCCGTTGCTCCGGTTGAATGAATCAGCCCCTCAATGTAAATGGACATGGTATTGTGCATTTCCAGAATGAAGGTTCTTTCCTGCGTTGCAAGCCTGTCCATGGTTTTGGAGCCAAGCTCGAAAAGGGAATCCCTCATGATCTTCTCATATCTTTTTAAAAAAAAGTTCCTGAGGTTCTTCTCGATTAGATCCTTTTTGTCCATGACCTTCCTGTAAACATCAATGGTCTCAGGGGAGATATTTTCCCTGGCCAGCTGATCCAGGGATTCAACTGCCTCCCTGGCCCTTTCATAGAAATTTGGCTTTATCTTCTGGATCTGGACTGTTGCCGACTCCTGACGGTAGTAATCCCGAATCTCCCGGGCAATCCTATCGATCTCAGAAGCAGTTAAAGTCATGTGAATCTCTCATATATTTGCTGACTAATTATGCTTTATCATTTAGAAAAACATTTCTACTGAAGAGCTTTTCCGGCAGATCAATGAAAGATTTCCTGAGTTTTTCCTTTCCCCTGTCACCGTATTCCTGCAGTATCCACTCAGCCCTTTTTGGCACTGCATCCGCAGGAAGGAATTTTCCTGGATCCTGTGGATCATTTATATGATCAGTCTCCAGCATGAAATCTTTTTGGTATTTCATGGAATCCCTCAACGCACTCCTGTTTGCAGGTATGGAGAATGTGATTCCTGATCCAGAATCAAGATTCAGTGGAATTGCATGGTGTTTCACCACCATGGATGGATTGAGTCCGCATTTTACCGCCATTTTTTCCAGTTCAACAACAGAGGATGCATCCAGATCCTCTGTGTGAAGAATCACAGGTACCTTAAGATCAGAACAGGTGGAAAAAGCATGCTCCATTACCCTGGAGCAGGCCTCCATGATTTTAGAATCCACCTTGAAATGGGGCCTGCCTATCTCTCCAATGGCATGGGCACGGTGATCCTGAATCAACTTTGCTGCCTGATCTATGCCATGTATGGCCATCTTTTCCCCCTCTGTTATATCGTTCCAGATCGTGAATAAGTCCATGGGGTAAGGGCCAATGGTTACAATGACATCCAACCCTGAAAGTTTCCTTACATTTTCAGCCATTGCCAGGTGTTTGCCATACATATTGATGTAATGATCCTGTGAATTATCCCCATGAACCGGGAGATTTGTAAGATTAATCGCTGTGCCTCCGGAATTCCTGAACCTGTTTACGCTTTCCATATAATTTCCATCAAAATTCAGGTGGAAATGGTTGTCATATATCCTTCCTAACCCCGGGAAAGCCATGCAAATCTATCCCTCCGGCATTAATCTAGGTTTTGATTATGATGAAATAAGATATCACATTTTTTCACGCTATGGCTGATTTTTTCAGAAAATACTCATTCAAAAATTAGAAAAGATTTATTAGACAGAGAGATTAAGGGTTTACAGTGATAAAATGCAGCAGGGACAGATGGCTTATGATAGGGCTATAACCGTTTTTTCACCAGATGGAAGACTTTTCCAGGTGGAATACGCTAGAGAGGCAGTTAAAAGAGGTTCAACTGCACTGGGTCTTAAGTTCAGGGATGGAGTCCTTCTTATGTCTGAAAGAAGGGCCAGGAGCAAACTCATGGAACAGAATTCCATGGAGAAGATCCAGCTTATTGATGATTATGTAGGATGCGTTACCTCAGGACTTGGTGCTGATGCAAGGGTTCTCATAGACTTCGCAAGAATTGCAACCCAGCAGGAAAAGGTCACTTACGGATCAGTGGTAAATGTAGAAAACCTCGTGAAGAAAGTGGCTGACCAGATGCAGCAGTATACACAGTATGGCGGAGTAAGGCCATATGGTGTTGCCATCATATTTGCAGGCATCGACCAGGTTGGGCCCAGACTGTTTGATCTTGATCCTTCAGGAGTCATAAACGAATATATGGCTACTTCCATTGGATCCGGAAGAGAACAGGTTATAAATTTCCTTGAAAAAGAGTATTCCCCTGACCTTGACGAAAACAAGGCCATAAAAATGGGATTCAATGCGCTTAAATCCTCCCTGGAGGAATCCGGCGAGATGAAGGTGCCTGAAGTAGCCACTATCAGAGCTGATGGTGTATACAGGATACTTTCCAAGGAAGAAATAGACAAAATAGTTTCATAACCTTTTTAAACCAACTACCATTTTTCTTTTATGGATCAGATAAGAGAAATTCTTACAACTGAAAAGAATGTTGCAGTGGTGGGCATTAGCCAGAATCCAGAGAGAGACAGTTTTAGAGTGGCCAAATACCTCAAAGAGCATGGATTCAATGTAATACCGGTCAACCCTGCAATTGAAAAGTGGGAAGGCATTAAATCATATCCCAGCCTGGTTGAAGCAGCCAGGGATCATAAAATTGAAATTGTGGACATCTTCAGGAAATCAGAGGCTGTTCCTGAAATTGTTGAGGAATCCCTGAAAATCAACCCGAAGACCATATGGATGCAGTTAGGAGTGACAAATGAATCTGCTGCGGCTAAAGCGAGGGAGAGGGGCATAAAAGTCATTATGGACAGATGTATAATGGTTGAGCACCGCAAACTTTAGTCGGGGTAGCCTAGCCCGGTAAGGCGACAGATTCGAAATCTGTTGCTCCTGTAGCTCGGGAGTTCAAATCTCCCCCCCGGCGCTTATCTTACAATTAATACAGAAACTGGAGAATTTGAAGCAACTCTTTCTGAGACAGATCCCAGTATAATACCACGCTTGAAACCTGGTTTCCTGTTTCCCATTACCACGATGTCAGGGTTTCTCTCCTCTATCACCTTTAATATGGCATCAACCGCCTTACCCATAACGATTTTCCCCTCACATACCTCACTCCCGAATTCCATGTTTATTCTTTCCACATTGTTTGTCATCATTGCCCTGGCCTTCTCAAGGTACGAGTCAATATCCATACCTGACTCCACTGCGGTAAGATAATCTGGAAGCGGCATGGAAACAGGTTCATAAGCATATAACACCATTAATTTAGTTCCACTTTCAGAATTTAGAAGAGATTCTGCCATGGTAAGTGCCTTCATGGATTCTGGTGAAAAATCAACGGCACATAGAATGAGGTTGAAAACCATCTTTGCCATGTTATCAAGAAAAGTAATTCTGCAGGGAATATAAGGTTATGCTGAAACAAATTCCTGGATCATAAAATGATAAATATAGGTATAAAATCAACCTTAAGCTGCTGGGATAGCCTAGCCTGGTAAGGCGCAGGTCTGGAAAGCCTGTGCTCTCGTAGCTCGGGAGTTCGAATCTCCCTCCCAGCGTTTCTCTGGTCTGCCATGGAAAATAATAGACAAATACCTCTTATAATTGGCTGTCATTGGGATAATGTGAGCGGAAAGATTCTATTTGTATGCGTAGAAAATGCCGGTAGAAGCAGGATGGCTGAAGCATTTGGACGACAGGCCGGAATTGATTGTGAAAGTGCCGGGACTGTACCTGCTGAATCTGTTAATCCAATGGTGGTTTCTGCAATGAAAGAAATTGGAATTTCATTGGGAAAAGAACGCCCAAGAATGCTCACAGATGATATGGTGAAAAATGCATCCAGGATCATAACCATGGGCTGTTCTGTGGAAGAGGCCTGCCCTGCCATACTTTACAGGGAAATGAGGAATAAGATAACAGACTGGCACCTGCCTGATCCTAAGGGGAAATCCATGGAAGAGGTCAGAAAGATAAGGGATCAGATTAAACAGCTTGTCATGGAACTACCACCGTTATGAATATAGCCTTCATTTTTTCCATCATAATCTTCATTGCAGCATTGGCAATGGTAATTGCCAAGCCCAGGGGCATTGATATTGGATATTCCTCACTTATTTGGGCACTGGTCACCATAATCCTTGGACTTATTACCCTGGAGCAGGTTGTTGAAGTTCTCGACATAGTCTGGAATGCCACACTTACCTTTGTTTCAGTGGTGATTATATCCCTTATCTTTGATGAGTCTGGAGTATTCCACCACCTGGCCATAAAGTTGATGAAACTGTCAAAGGGGAGTGGAACCAGGCTCTTTATTTATGTTATAATCCTTGGCACATTCATTTCAGCTATTTTTGCCAATGACGGTACGGCACTTGTGCTTACACCCATCATTATATCCCTCCTCTACAGGGCAGGATTCAGGGAAAAATCCATCATTGCATATGTGATGGCCGTGGGTTTCATTGCAGATTCAGCAAGCCTTCCTCTACTGGTAAGCAATCTAGTAAACATAATCGCTGCCGGTTATTTCGACATAAGCTTTTTCTCCTACATGGAGGCAATGTTAATCCCGGATCTTGTCAGTGTCCTGGCCAGTCTTGCTCTTCTTTACATTATTTACAGGAAAGAGATCAAAGGGGACTTTAAGTGGGATATCACCCTGGAAGAAGATCTCATTAAGGACAAACTGATTTTCAGGCTGTTCTATCCTGTTATAGTTTCACTGGTGATCCTTTATTCCATCGGGGGATTCTTCAATGTCCCCATTTCTTTCGTCGCAATTCCCATGGCCATCCTGCTGGTTTATCTTTCCAGGAGAGGAGGAAATGTTGATTATGTAAAGGTGCTCAAAGAGGCCCCCTGGCAGATCATTATTTTCTCCATAGGAATGTACATAGTGGTCTATTCACTGGCAGCACACGGCCTTTCATCATACATGGTTTTAGCACTGGATTATTTCTCCACATTCCCACCTTGGATCAGTTTTATCCTTTCTGGTTACCTTTTTGCATTTACTGCTTCCGTAATGAATAATCTCCCATCTGTACTGCTGGGAGATCTTGCACTTAAAGCCGGGCATTTCTCAGGATACATAGTCCTGACCAATGCCATAGGCAATGACATTGGACCAAAATTTACACCCATAGGTTCACTGGCCACACTGGTATGGCTTTATATGATCAGGAGGAAAAGTGGTATAGCCATAAAAACCACTGAATACGTGAAGATAGGTTTACTGGTGGGAATACCGGTTCTCACGCTTTCCCTGCTTTCCCTCTACCTGGAAACCCTGATTTGAATTCCTTTTTTCTGTGAATACTTATAATTGTATCCCATATATGGAACTATGCTGCTTCAGTGGAGCCAAATCATGGCCATATTGATGTCTTTGGCCATTCTTATGGGTATTTCCACATCATTCATCCTTAAATACGCCATTAGGGCTGGAAGCATCCTGCAGAAGCTGTTCGCATACATCCTTCTTTCCATGATGAATTCAATGCTTCTGGCCCCAGCCATATTTTATTCCGGAATATTCCATATATCCATCACAGACACATTCCTTCTGGGCTCTGGGATCATGGCCATTGAATCTTCCCTCTTTCTGGTTGTTTTCCTTAGTGATCTGGGGAAAGAGTCTGGAACTAAGATAGACTGGAGAATATTCACATTTCTTGCCCTTTTTGATGAATTCCTCATGAGTGTGGATTTTATTTCGGTGTTGAATTCCAATTCCATTATAGCCATATACCATGCTTCTTCCATAGGAATGTTCCTTGACCCGATAGCGACCATATGGTTCATTCTTCCAATGAGCATTGAAATGGCTTTGACTGCCTTAATTGTTCTGAAGAAGGCAGACAGGGAAGCACTGGTATTTATCGGGATGCAGTCACTGGTAATGCTTTTCACCCCGTCAGCATTGAATTCCCAGAGCTGGGAAACCATTTCTGTCTTTTCCGGTGGGGCAGTTATGACTGCTTTACTCATATTCATCTTCCACCAGATGTACAAAAATCAGTTCATTTTCAGGAAATTTGGATCGTATGTCAACAGGATTCTTTTCACCTATGTTATCATGATGGCTTCGGTCATGATATATCAGTTTTATGGCAAAGCTGAAGGGATTTCAATAGCCATTATCATGGAAATGATCATCTATTTCCAATTCATATTCAATCACGGATCTGGAGAAGAAAAGAAACGCTTCTGGCTAGCGGACAAAAAGTGGACTACACTTTTCCTGTTGAATGTTTTCATGGCAGAATTTTCCATGGGTGGAACCTTTGATTTCCAGTATTACGGTTCACATTATTTCATGTCTTCATTAAACCTGGCACCACTTTATTTTTCATTGGAAGCATTGCCTGCAGCAATCTATGATTCCATCGCCCTGGTTGGTGGGATAACAGCTTCATTCTGGTTCCTTGCAATGATGGGAATTGAAATGGGCGCCATGGTTGTGCTGAAAATGCGCACCACCAGGGAGAAAGGCAATAAGATTCGGTTGTCCCTTATGCTTTCTGCCTATGCTGTGTATACACTGTTGTTACCGAATTTTGTATTCACAAAGAACCTTTACTCATATCCATTTATTGGCTGGTCTATGGGGATAGGAACTGCAGGTGGGCTTGGACTTGCATTGATTTTACCCATGTTGCTGACGTACGTTGTCAGCGGCTC
>JAKAWY010000036.1 GCA_021816745.1 Thermoplasmata archaeon | reverse complement strand
AGAATCTCGTCAACCATTTAGTACATGTGAAAATTGCTCAATATTTAAATGTGCCGATGTTCATGATCTTTTACAGGCACATTTTTACCGAATTCTACAGGTGCAACGTTTGGCATCATCGAGACTTTTTCATATTTGTACAGATGAGTTTCATTAAAGAAATGTGTGTGGATTTTTGTATGCCAGCTAAAAACTCAGGTTGGATATACAATGGCAAAAACACTGGATGCATAAATAAGAGATACACTCGTAATGAGATCGTTATGTCCCGCAACAGATATTATTATATCACTACCTGCAGCAAAATTACTGAGATCAGAAGAAATAGTCACGTTTTTTAATGTGTGTGGAGCCAATGTTCCAGAATAAACCAATACAGAACCGTTGTACATGTTTATACTTATCTGCCCCAGGGGCACCTGTATACTGGTGGAAGTTACGTTGAGAAAATACATGTTTCCATTTGAATTTTTATAAGGACCGCACATAAACTGGGCGGATGAAACTTCTTCAATATGAGATGATGTTGTAAATGAATGGAGAATCACAATGAGCGTTGCTGCAAGTACCACAGTAATTCCAATCAGAAGTATAGTGGCGATAATTGGTGTGACAGCTTTATCCTGCTGAAAAACTTGCTTCATTCTACATGTCAATATTGAAATGTATTAAATGCTTTTCATGTTGGAACTGATCCGTTTAGAGATATTATTAATGATATTTTTATAATTCATCTTTACAATGGAATATCACTTATTTCGAGAAATAATTTATTCGATGAATAAACTCTGAGATCAAAAATTGCTGCAATTGTAATGATAATTAATAGCACGGGAAAGTTATTTAAAACTGGAAAAAGTAATATACTGTGTAAAGGATTTGTGAGTATGACCAGCAAAGCCATGGAAAAGGTGGATTATGTTGAATTTTATGTCGGATCTGCAAAACAATGGGCATTCTACCACCAATATGGACTTGGATTCAGGATTACAGGATATTCAGGCCCCGAAACTGGAGTAAGAGACAGAACATCCTACATGGTTGAACAGGGAAAGACCAAGATTATGATCACCAGTTCGCTGGTACCGGATTCTGCCATTTCCAATCATGTAAAACTGCATGGAGACGGGGTAAAGGATATTGCCATCAGGGTAAACAACCTGGATGAAACCCTGAATGAGCTGAAGGAAAGGAAAATAGTGAAACATGACAATCCTGTGAAGGTAAAATCTGACCAGGGAAACATGGAGACTGCAAAATTGTATACTTATGGTGAAACAGTTCACACCCTGATGGATTATGGAGAATTTGACAGCGCACTTCCACCAGGTTTTGAATCACTTGAAACCCAGGATGGTTTCAGGGAGGCTGGCGTTACCAGATATGACCACATTGTGGGAAATGTGGAAGAAAACAGGATGGATAACTGGGTTGATTATTACGTGGAGGGCATGGGTTTTGAGCCCCTGATTAGTTTTGACGACAAAGACATAAGCACGCAGTACAGTGCCTTGAAATCAAAAGTTGTACATTACAACAACAGGAAAATTGTCTTTCCTATAAACGAGCCGGCCAGGGGGCTGAAGAAATCACAGATACAGGAATATCTTGATTACTACCACATGCCGGGAGTTCAGCATATAGCACTCCATACGGAAAATATAATATCAACTGTAAACGACCTGAAGAAAAGAGGTATACAGTTCCAGAACACTCCTGACAGTTACTACAAGGAACTCCCGGAAAGAGTGGGAGAAATTGATGAAGACATGGCAGAGCTTCAAAAACTGAACATCCTGGTGGACAGGGATGATGATGGATATCTTCTTCAGATATTCACCAAACCCACTGGTGACAGGCCCACGTTCTTTTATGAAATAATCCAGAGGAAGGGTGCAACTTCCTTTGGAAAGGGAAATTTCAAGGCATTGTTTGAGTCCATTGAACGTGACCAGGCCAGAAGGGGAAACCTTTAGATGAAAATCGGGAGGGGAGTATTTTCAGGCAAAAGGGAGAGGTTCATCTTCATGGATGGAAAGTACCTTTCTTTGGAACTGGATGATGATTTTCCTGAAGAAGGTAAGGTCGATCTGAGTAAATCTGCTGATCTTGGAAACCCGGATTTCCTTCTGCCACCCTTGGAACGATTCGGGCAGATAAGGGATTTTTATGCTTTCGAAGAACATGCCTCAAATTCCAGGAAAAACAGGGGCCTGGAAATGGAACCGGAATGGTACAATATTCCCATATATTACTACACAAGCAACAGTAACCTGTATGGTTCCATGGAATCCGTCCATTATCCAACCTTTACCCATGAACTTGACCTGGAAGTGGAGATCGGGATTGTGATTGGAAAAGATGGAAAAAATATTGACGAGAAGGATGCAATTTCACATATATACGGACTTACACTGATGAACGACTGGAGTGCCAGGGATCTTTGGAGAAAAGAGGCTAAACTAAACCTGGGGCCGTCAAAGTCCAAGGATTTTGCCACCAGCATCGGGCCGTATATTACCACAATGAAAGATATTGAAGGAATGTGGAATGGAAAGAGCTTCAATATTAATGTAAAATCATACATAAATGGAAAGATATTTTCTGATTCAAACATGGAAAGCATTTACTGGCCCCTGGGAAAGATGATTTCATACGCATCCATGGATTCCACCCTCAGGAAAGGGGATATCCTGATGACCGGAACATTCCCTGGTGGATGCATTTTCGAGAGGTACAGGGAAGGGATGGAATGGCTCCATAGTGGAGACCAGATAAGCATAAGTTCAGAAACGCTGGGAAAACTGGAAAACAAGGTGATATAATGGTATATTATGTTAGAAATGGAAAAGTACCCGCAAGCAGGCATACTTATGATGACAGAAAAAATTTGAGAAGGGAGGAACTATTTGGGGAGGAGAGTTTCGAGGGAGCTTACTCACTTCTTTATCATTTATATGAACCAACAAATTCCTCTGGATATAGGGTAGTAAACAGGAATGTGGATAAATATGCGGATGCAGCCCACATTCACAGGCACCTTTTAACAGGCAATTCCAAAAGAGGCGGGAATATTTTGAACGGCAGGCACACCATACTGATGAATGACAGAGTTAAGGTTCAGATTCTAGTTCCTTCTGAAACCACTAATGATTTCTACAGGAATGCAGACTATGAAATGCTTATTTTCGTACATGAAGGCAAAGGGAATTTTATCTCACCCTTCGGCAATATAGATTTCTCCACCGGCGATTACATATATGTTCCAAAGGGCACAACCTTCAGGATGGACTACTCAGAGGATGCTTATTTCCTGATTCTTCTGTCAAAGGACACTCTGAAGATTCCTCCAAGGTATCTCAACAACTACGGCCAGTTGAAAGAAGGGACTCCATATTATACCAGGGATATCAGGCCCCCGAAATTCAATAAACCTGAAACAGGAAATGGAAAGTTCAGCATTCATGTGGACTTTGATTCATACTATGTGGTACAGGATTTCAAGACCTCACCACTGGATGTGGAGGGATGGGATGGATACCTTTATCCGTTTGCAATCAGTGTACATGACATGGCACCCATTGTGGGAAAACTGCATATGCCTCCACCAATCCATGAGACCATGTCTTCCAGGTCCATGATGGTGGCCACTTTCCTTCCAAGAAAATATGATTTTCATGAGAGAAGCATCCCAATCTCATATTACCACAGCAACGTGGATGTGGATGAGTTTTTATTCTACTCCTCAGGAAATTTCATGAGCAGGAAGGGAATAAAACCAGGTTCAGTCACACTGCATGTAAGGGGCCTTACACACGGGCCACAGCCAGGAGCAGTTGAAGGTGCACTGGGAAAAGAAGGGACTGATGAACTGGCAGTGATGATTGAAACATACGATCCACTGCGCCTGACAGAATATGGTGCCACCATGGATGAACCGGAGTACATGAAATCATGGTCTCAATGATCAGGGAATTCAACTACATACCACTGCAGAAAGTGCTCTACGGTGAGAATGCAGTTTCAAAGATCAATTCCCTTCTTTCATCCATGAACATATCAAAGGTACTGGTAATGACCAGCCCCTCGGTAACAAAGACTTCTGCATTCAATGGTCTGCTGAACTCCATGGGTGTTGATTTTTCACTTTTCGGGCAGGTCACCCAGCATTCCCCATTGGCTGAAATAGAACATGCCACTGAACAGCTTCGCAATCACGCATGCGACGGAATCATATCAGTGGGTGGTGGAAGTGTCATAGATTCTGCCAAGGTGGTAAGGTACTACCATAATATAGATCTTCCCCAGATTGCTATCCCCACAACGCTTTCAGCAGCAGAATTCTCACATATTGCAGGTTACAGCATCGGTGGTGAAAAGAATGGCATCAGGGACAAGAAAATTACACCCGGTACGGTGATCCTGGATCCAGATATGACTTTGGAAACACCTGACCGACTCTGGAGATCCACTGGAATCAGATCACTGGATCATGCAATTGAATCACTGATCCACCAGAATCTTCTTCCGCTTTCCAGGGATGCTGCGTTAAAGGCCATAAAGATGCTCTCCTCGAATCTTCATGAACATGATGTCGCATCAAGACTGGAATGCCAGATTGCAGCCTGGTATTCGTACTGGCAGGTTTATGATTCTCCCATGGGAATAAGCCATACACTGGGAAGGATCCTGGGGGCCAGATATGACATCCCGCATGGAATTACTTCCTGTATCACGCTTCCCACAGTGCTGAAACACTATTCAGAATTTTATCCCAGTGAGATGTCTGAAATTGCCTCAGCCATATCGGGTAAGCCTGTAAGGGATGAGGATCCCGCAAATGCTTCATTTTTAGTGGGAAACCTCATAGATTCTCTGGGGCTGCGTGAAACCCTGAACAAGTATTCAGTGGGGATGGATCAGCTTGACCGAATTATCGCAAGCCTGAATAACCCTGAAGAGTGGCACAAGGAACTGGTAAAAGAACTGATTGAGGCCAGATAAAAACAGGAAAAGCATGGAATTAAAAGTTTGGGATTATCAGTTTATTGAAATTTTGTTATGAAAATTTCTGCCATGGGATTTGCTGTAGCGGAAAACAGGTGCCCGCCATGAACGTGATATTCTTCATCAGATCCTGAAAAATGTATGTGGACTCCAGCAGGGCCATTGGAAACGGGGCCTGATATGGAATTGATCTCCATTCTTTTCTCAAAAATCATCTTCACATGTTCATTTCCTTTTAAATAACCGATCTCAGTCTGTGAAAAAGCACCAATTCCTGAGTTGACAAATCCACTGGCTATATTTTCTTTCTTGCACAAATTCTTCAGTGAATCGATCATGCTTTCACCCATTTCGAGTTTGAGCACAAAATTGTTTCCATGTTTACTGTACTGCATGTTTAATAGATCGGTGCTGGACTAAAATACTTTTTCCCTGATGATCTCGCAGTTTTTTACTGTCATGTACCTGAAATCCTTTCCTGTGAGGATCTCCAGCATGATTCCGATCATTACCCCATGGGAAACCACCACTGCATCCTCCCCTTTTTCCTTTAGATCCTGAAGGAATTCCCTTCCCCTTTTGAACTGCGCATCCAGTGGTTCCATTCCATCCACCGGTTCTTCACATGATACAATATCCACCACAGACATCTCCTTTCCCATAATGCTGCTTATCTGATCTGAAGTTTTCCCTTCAAATATTCCCATGTTCCTTTCAACAATTCTCTGATCCTGGATTATTTCCTTGCCGGTTAATTCTGCAATAAATTTTGCAGTTTCCATAGTTCTTGCCTTAGGGCTTGAATAGATTACTGAGAAATTTTCATTTGATAGGAGTCTTGCAGCTTCAAAGGCCTGATTCCTGCCATTCTGGCTGAGTTCAATATCAGTGGATCCCTGCCATTTTCCCGATGAATTCCAGTGGGTAGCCCCATGACGTACAAAGAAGATTTCCATGCTTTAGCTCATTAACTCATTATATGAAAATATATTCAAACCCATTCAAAAATGGAGTTTGAAAAATAAAAAAATCCTGCTGATTTTTTATTGCGTTGCCAGACCAAGCCAGAACTTCTCTTCCAGATCCAGAATCTCCTTGGCACCCTGCATGAATTTCTCCCTGGCCTCAGGGTCAGATTTGTGTGTTCCAAGGACATCTTCCATGGCTTCCTCATGGTGAGCTTCCAGTTCCCTGTGGAAAGTGAAGTATTCTATGTCAACTCTCTCTTTCATTTCGGGATTTTTCTTGAAATATGCATTGAATCCGGACAAAATTTTGTCCCACATGGGTATAGCCATGTTTTCAAGCCCGAATTCTGCTCCCAGTGCCTCATAATAATCTCCGGAGAAAAAGGTCCTCATTCCGTCAAGCCAAGCCTTTGTGGTGGGCAACTGTGGCTTTTTTACCAGAACCGCAGGATCAAATCCCAGGCTTCTGAGGTATTTTCTGTAAAGAAGTTCATGCCTCTTGGTCGGATCCATGTCCCCAAGCTCAGATACAAGAATAGTGGTGAGATTTGCTGCATCTTCCTCATTGGGGGTGTTCACAAGCAAAGTTCCAAGGATTGCCGGCCACTCCCTGGTAAAGTGGTAAAACTCCACTGAAAACCTGGCAAATTCCTGATTGCTTAAATCACCCTTGGCAAACCTGTTTATGAAGGCATTGTCAATGGCGCTGTGCCCCTTCACATATTTGTAGGTCTTTTCATAAAAATTATTCTCGTTTATCTCCATTGAGTTCATAATTACTAATTACTATTAACTTATAATAAGATTGCTTTTCTTTAAATATGATGTTTTAACATTTTTATTTTCCTGTTTTAACCTGCCAATTGTAGGATTATATTGCGAAAACCAAAATATCTGTCTATTTAAAGTTTAAAAAATGAATTGCAGGATTCTGGGCCTTGGATAAACCTTATTTTATATTAGAACATGGAACTGTCATGAAAGACCTGTTTTCCAGTATATTCCTCAGTAAAGGAACCAATTATCTGACAGATGATCTTCCCTTTCTGGAGATGCTTGAATATTTTAAGACTAAGCCAGATCAGGACATGAAAGATCTTGGGAAATTCGTATCTGAAGAAATGATAGAATCTTTGGATTTCATTGACCATCACGCAAAGCCAGTTCTGCAGATGTGGAGCCTTCTGGGTGAAAGAATTGATTTTATCAGACTCTCCCCTGATCATGTTAGAATCTTGAAAAAATTGCAGGATTATGGAACCATAAGGAAAATTTACAACCATGACTCGAAACTTATGTACCATTTTTCATCGGGTTATATCATTTCAGATTCCGGTATATTCTGTACACTTACTTTGACTGCACAGACTGTTTACATACTGGAAAAATATGGAAGCCAGCAGTTGAAGGATTCTTTTTACCACAAGTTTGTGGATCATGACAATCCATGGTATGGGGCCACTTTTTACAGTGAAACCCAGGGAGGGAGCGACATAGGGGCAAACAAAACGGTGGCCAGAACAGAGGGTGACCATTTCCTTCTGGATGGTGGGGACAAATATTTTGCCAGTGATGCGGGCATTGCTGATGCAGCCCTGGTTACTGCCCGTATTGATGGATCTGTCAAGGGTGCAAAGGGAATATCACTATTCCTGGTTCCGGCTTATACTGATGACGGGCAGAGGAACTACAGCATCAGGAGATTGAAGGACAAGATGGGAACCACTGCAGTTCCAACAGGAGAAGTTGAATTCTCAAATTCAACTGGATATTTGATTGGGGATCTGAAAAATGGAATTTATCTTGCCATGGAGGCACTGATAATCTCAAGAATTGATGATGCCATAGCTGCTGTCGGTATAGCAAGAAAAGCATTATGGGAAGCTTACCGCTTTGCAGAACTCAGGGAGGCATTCGGGAAGAAACTTGTGGATCACCCGCTTATGGGAAGGGATCTTATGGAACTGGAAATAAAGCTTGAAGGTGGCATTGCCCTTTCAATGCTGGCCGCAGACAAATTCAACAATTCCGCATCGTCCAGGCCCCCATATGACGATTCCTACCAGCTGGCCAGACTGCTGGGAAACCTTGCCAAAAGTATAGCTGCAGATACCAGTGCTGAAGTTACCCGTTATTCCATGGAAATACTTGGTGGAATAGGATTTTTCGAAGAATTTCCCATGGCTAAGTTTCACAGGGATTCCATAGTTACATCCATCTGGGAGGGTACCAGCAACATACAGGCATTGGAAACACTGGAAATTCTCACAAAGAAAAATGGAATGGAACTTGTAAGGAGATTTCTGAATGAAACCATTTCCAGATTTAATGATAAAAATCATGCGGAAGCACTGAGGAAAAAAGTTGATTCTTATCTGAAAGAAATAGAGAGAATGATTGCAAAGAATGAAAGAGAATTTTATTCAAAAGAAATACTGAAGATGCTTGGAAAGTTGGTAGCGGCCAGCGTCATGGAACTCATGGGACAGGAGTCAAAAGACAAAAACATGATTCTAAAAATGACTTCCAGACTCTATTACAAACTGGAACTGGATGAACTGCCTCTAGAATATTCTGATCTTTCCAATAATAAGAATGTAATAAAATGGATGTCCACCCCTAAATAGAGTGGATTCCACTCAATTAAAAATCAATATTTTTCAAGATCAGTGAAATAGAAATTATCCCTAAGCACAGATTCTCCATTCTTAATTTTCATTGGTTCCCTGAAAAATGGTGCACTGTAGACAAAGGTGTGAAACTCACCATTCTCTCCGCATGGATCCACGTTTTCAGGCAAATGATTTAAAAGATCCCGGTTGAATTCAGCACCACCCAGACTGGTGGGCAGTTTTCTCGGATCCAGGCAGGATATTCTTGCTTTAATCCCTGAATCTATAATTTCCAGTGCAAGTTTTGAGGTGTTTCTTCCCCATAATGGAAAAATAGGCTCAATTCCAGTACCAGTCATCATCTTAATCCTGTAATCCCTGACATCCTGCAGGAAAATATCACCAAAAATCATGTATTCAACACCAAGTTTCTTAAGCTCATCGATTGCCTTCTGCATTGCCTTCTGGTAGATCTCGTTGCTGCTTTTAGCGGGAATTTTAGCCTCAAGCACAGGAAATCCGCTTAATTCTGATTGTTTATGAAGCAACTCATTCCTCACCCCATGCATTGATATTCGATCGTAGTCAGAATTGACTGTGGTGAGAAGCGTTACTATTTCAAATTTACCGGATTTTATTGTCTCATAAAGAGCCATGGATGAATCTTTTCCTGAACTCCATGACATTGCTGCCTTTGGCAATTTGCCTGATCCCATGTAATCCAATATTTCAGATGTTTTAATAATTTTTGGCAACGTCTTTTTTGATCCTGAAAAAAGCTTTTTATGTATGAATTTAAAAAAATTTGGTTTCAGAGGCCACTTACATATGAAAGGTGTAAAGTGACATCTTACACCATGATGTGTTACTAACTTCCCACTGCAAAGTAATCATTCTTGAAATGATACTTGAACAGCCATTCATAATTCCCGCGAAGAGAGGACCAGTAAATCATTTCCATAACCTTCTTCTCCATGAAATTTTTCGTGGAAGGTGGAATCTCCTGCACAGGGGTATCATATGTTCCGATGACAAAGGTTGCCTGGTGATATCCTGTTACCATTGAACACTGCGTTCTTCCTGTGAATTCATACTTTTCTGCAGTTCCTGCAATTTCTGAAGCAATGTTATTGGCAACAACGACACCTTCCAGATGTGCTTCTACTCCTGCCTTTGAAATTGGTATGTTGGTAGTATCCCCTATGGCGAAGGCATTGTCATATTTTGTAATATGAAGATTCTTCTTGTCTGTCTTTATCCATCCATCTTCATCAGCCATCTCAGTTCCATGTATGAAATCAGCTGTCTTGTGTGGAGGCGTAAGGAAAAGTTGATCGTACTTCAGTGTCTCCCCTTCCAAGGAAATCAGCTCTTTTTTGTCTGGATCAACTGAGTCTGTGGTAAAAGCTGTGATGCTTTCAATATTCCTGTCCTTGTAAAGTGGCTCGATCATTTTGTTGATGGCTTCTGCAGAGTAAACTCTTGTGAAAGGGGTAACATAAGTGATGTCTATCTTATCCCTTATTTTCTTCCTGGTGAAGAACTCGTCCAGCATGAATGCAGATTCATTGGGTGAAGGCGGGCACTTATATGGAAGTCCTCCAATGCCGACCACGATCTTCCCTGAATTGATATTGCTTATTCTATTGTATATCAGGCTTGATTTGGCAGCATTGGTATGGAAGTCCATGTTTGCTTTTCTAAGCCCTGGAATCTGGTCATAATCCGGTGATGAACCAGTGGATATTATAAGATAGTCAAATCCCCATTTTTTCCCGTTTTCTGTTTCAATCATTCTGTTGTCAAGATCAACCTTCTTGCAATCACTGTTCACGTGTGTGACTCCGGGGGCTATGAGGCTTGAAACACTTCTCCTGATTTTTTCAGGCTTCTCTCCCCTGAAGGCCACTTCCAGGTATCCCGGCTGGAACTCCTGTTCATGCTTCTTGTCAAAGACTTCAATTGAAATCTTTCCTCTTTTCAGTTCGTCCTGCAGATCCTTTGAGAGTTTTGAGGATGTGATTAATCCTCCAGCTCCCCCACCTATTATTGCTATATTCTTCAATTTTTTTCACCTCTTCCTACTGTTTTTGCCGTACTTAGCCCAAAAAACCTGAAATGCTGTGCAGTGGTGATTATAACTCCAAGTGTCATCACCACTATTCCTATAATGATCATTGTTTCTCCCTCCTGTGACATGAGCGTGGAAGGGATTTTCTGGGCGAATTGCGAATTTGCCACCTGGCTCACAATTCCCACAGAGACCAGAATGAGTCCGAAAATAACAGAGAATGCATACTGGATGAATGCTCCGTTCCGTGTGCTCTTCTCTTCACCTGAAGCATTTGCAGCCCGGTTTTTGGATGAAAATTTCGAGCTTAGGAATATGTAGACGTAATACCCTGCAACGCTTCCAAGTATTATCCCGACGCTGAAAACCAGCCCGAAGAGCGACAGGCCGGCAAGTCCACTCCAGAATCCACCGACGCTGCATCCCTGTGCAATTCTTGCACCGATTGCTATAATTATTCCCCCAACAAAGCCAATTGCCAGATCACCGGCCCTACTAGCTGAACCTGAAGGCAGTCTGATTTTGAACGTCCCCCTTGCCATAGAAAAAATTGAGGAACCAGCTATTATCATGAGTATGAAGAACGAGAAACTGCTCATAACAGGAATTGTCTGATACCAGTTGGTGGAAACTTTACTGCTCCCTAGATATATTCCCGCAGGCGAGACCATATATTGCGAGAAAAGGGCGACAGGAGTTGTAACTCCCAGGTAGTTGAACATATGTCCTGCAGAAAATACGAAAGATGATATCATTGCAAGTGAAAACAGAAAACCGCTGAAATAGGGTGATGAAATAATGGATTTCCATCCTTTTTCCTTTGACGGGCTATCCTTAATCCTCCTTTTCCTCAGGATCATAGCAATTCCTATAACTGCGAGGAAAAATGCCACTCCAACCAGAAGAGCGCCTGCTGTTACTGGTATTCCCGGTATGAGGTTGGGAACATAGTTAGTAGGGCTTGAATTAGGCACATTTCCAGCTCTGCTTGCTTTCCACCAGTAGCTGAGATCTAGCCAGTTAAACAAGGGGAAGGCAAAAATCACAGAGCCCAGGGCCAGTCCCAGTATTTCAACCCAGTTAACCACATATCCTGATCCTGACTTCCATAGCATACCAACCATGCAGCCCTGTCCCAGCATCATTCCAAACCCGAAAATGAATGAACCAAGAAGGGTAAACCAACCTGCTCCCGGTAAAAATGCATAAGCATCAATAGAAGGAACCGCACCGACCGCAACAAGAACACCAGTTCCAAGGGATGCCACAGCGATGCTTACGAGAATCATCTCATAAATTATACTCCTTCCTATGCCCATAACCTGATGAGTTGCAACCACCATACAGAAAGTTTTTTTCTCAGCATATCCTCCGAACAGAAACCCAAGCACTGCATAAAAAATGACGGCAATTATGGGTGCATATGCAATCAGTACAATTGCTGACATACATCATCCCTTCTTTCCAGTCACCTTTATGGTCACTACAAAGTTCCCATCCTTTTCAACCGAACTCACCAGTTCGTTCTTTGTTCTGTCGCACCATGCCCTGGAATCGGGTACCACCCCAGGATCATTTGCCATAAGTACAATTGTGTCTCCAAGAGTTGATTTCTTGTACGCCCTTATAAGATCCGTTATGGGACCGGGACAAGCTGTCCCCCTGCTATCCACATTGTGTGTTGTCATTTCATCTCACCTCACAGTGCGATTACCTGGCCTCCGCCACTCTTTATCATGAAGTCTGTTGCGCCAACTATGTCGTCAACCAATGGATCAAGATCTCCTTTCTTCAGGTTCAATGCACTTGTCATCAAGGAACAAGCCATTATTTTAAGTGAACCGGTTTCTTTAGCTGTTTCCAGGAGACTGTGCCATCCAGGGAACTTTACCTTTTCAAGTCCCGCTTCAAGCTTATGCATGTAATGCTCAAACCCCGCTGGTGCAGTTGGCTTTTCCCTGTAGCCATCTTTCATGAACACCTTCAGGGCAGTCCCAGTGACAAATACCGACATGGGCATTCCCAGGTTTGACGCGGTCTGCGCCAACACTCCAAGCATTATCAGCTTTTCTTCCGTTCCTGTGGATATCACTATCGAAATTTTGTTTTCTTCCATCTTTTTCAACCTCCTCAAATGTTAAAAGTGTCGATAATATAATAAATGGCTGAGCTTACATATAAGGGATAATAAATAGATAAAACACTGAAAATAAATGGAATATAGTCCATTCGTTATAATATATATTAAACCTGTAAAGTGCCATTTTACATGTAATGGAATGATATCCTGGAAAATGATATCTGTTCCACCTGTTATGAGTTCATTTGCCTGAATTCTTTTTTTCCATTTTCAGGAGATATTCTTTCCTCCATATACCCAGGGCATATCCACCTAGCCCGTCATCCTTCCTTACCACTCTATGGCAGGGAACAACCAGAGGCACAGGATTCGATGCACATGCATTGGCCACGGCCCTGTATGCCTTTGGCATATCAATCATGTCTGCAACCTGCTGATAAGTCCTTACCTCTCCATAAGGAATAG
>JAKAWY010000035.1 GCA_021816745.1 Thermoplasmata archaeon | reverse complement strand
CGAAGGTGTTAAGTGGGCCGCTTGGGGAGTATGGTCGCAAGGCTGAAACTTAAAGGAATTGGCGGGGGAGCACCGCAACGGGAGGAGCGTGCGGTTTAATTGGATTCAACGCCGGAAAACTCACCGGAGGCGACCTGTGGATGAGAGTCAACCTGATGAGTTTACTCGATAGCAGGAGAGGTGGTGCATGGCCGTCGTCAGCTCGTACCGTAGGGCGTTCACTTAAGTGTGATAACGAGCGAGACCCCCATTCTCAATTGCAATATCATGTGAGAACATGGTAGCACTTTGAGAGGACCGCCAGCGCAGAGCTGGAGGAAGGAGGGGTCGACGGCAGGTCAGTACGCCCCGAATCTTCCGGGCAACACGCGCGCTACAAAGGACAGGACAATGGGCTGCAACCTCGAAAGGGGACGCCAATCCCGAAACCTGTTCGTAGTCAGGATTGAGGGCTGTAACTCGCCCTCATGAATCTGGATTCCGTAGTAATCGCGGGTCAACATCCCGCGGTGAATATGCCCCTGCTCCTTGCACACACCGCCTGTCATATCATCCGAGCTGGTGTTGGATGAGGTTTTGCTCATTTGGGTAAATTCGAATCTGATGTCAGTGAGGAGGGTCAAGTCATAACAAGGTATCCGTAGGGGAACCTGCGGATGGATCACCTCCTAAATAAAATTGAAGCAAAAAAATCCATCAAAATCTCTATCAGGCTTTGCGTTTTATCTTTCCCTGGTTTTTATTTTATACTTGTTTTACAAGCATATAAATATAGCCTGAAGTTTTTATTCATAAACTTTTTTAGGAAAGTTACATTTAAGTAGGGTAGTGTAAACATGGCATTAGAAGAGGACATGGTTGAAATCCAGAAAAAGGTAGAAAAGAGGTTTTCAAGCATTGGAAAGGGAAAATACTCAAGAATAATTAAAATGGCAAAGAGACCGAATGAGCAGGAATATATCAGGGTACTTGCCATTACAGGAGCCGGTATTCTATTCCTTGGAATTCTGGGATTTGCTATTTATTACATCATGAGTGGTTATATCTGAGTGATTTTTATGACGTCTCAACAGGAATTTGATTGGGTTCAGTTTTCAAAGCCAAACGAGAAGGCTTACTGTGGTCAGAGACTGGAATTTGACCTTTCTATTTTAAACAGGAATTCAGAAAAAAGATCTTTTCACGTGAAACTCAGGGCAGATTTCACACAGAAAGATCAGGATCTTTCATGGGAATTTCTCTCTTTCGGCCCATTGAACAGGAAGAGCACCGCCGCTGAAACTCAACCCATTCTGCTTAGCCCCAAGGGGGAAAACAGCATGGAGAAAAGATTCGAGGTTGAAGGCAACCTGAGAAGGGAGTTCCAGATGGTTCTGGAGGCCCCCAGGGGAGCATATTCAGGCGACAGCATTAGCATGAACCTGGTAGTTTCTTCAGACGACGGATCGGAAAAAATGGACTTTCCAGTCAGGGTAGAAATCACACCCGTAATTATTGTGGTCAGAACCAACGTGGGAAAGGAATTTGAAGTTTCACAGAATCTTATCAACGCAGACAGGAGGGATTATGAGGAGAGAATGGAGACATATCCTCTTGCCCAGAAAGAGATTATATCAGTTCTTTCTCCGTACGAACTGAAAGGATACCTCTACATGGAGGTAATGCACCCGGACAGGATAGCACTTATTGCCAAGAAAATGAGAAACTTCAAGGGAATTATAGATCCGGAAAAAGGATTTGTGAACCCCGGGGAACTTGTGAGGTATTTCGAACAGAAACCCTCTGTCACAGGTATTCAGCTTGGAGACTTCGTGGAATTAACCAAAGGTCCTTTCAAGGGTGAAAAGGCAAGGATCATGTCCATTGATCAGGAAAAAGATGAGGTGACTGTTCAGTTTGTTGAGTCCGCCATGCTTATACCCGTAAAGGTTAATGCAGAGGATATAAGAATACTGGACTCAGGAAAATCCTGATGAAAATCAAGAGGGAATCAAAGGAAAGCAACAGGACCAGGATAGCTGAGATTGAAAAATATATCTCAAACCCTGAATCCCTGGTTCCCCCATGTCTTGACAAGTCAATGTTCTGCCCCCTGGACGGTTACAGGAAGAAGCTGTCTGGCGGGAAAGACCTGGAAAAATTTTCAAAATCAAAGGACGAATTTCTAAGAGGGCTTGCTGAAACCAGCAAAGCCATAGCAGATCATGACCTGAGTTATTCAGCAATGGTCAAGACTCCACATGGATCTGCAACATTTTTCAAGAAAGGGGATACTGATCAGTACGTTCTTGCAGGAATACAGAACAGTGGAAGCGATACCTTCAGGATGCTGGCCTTTTCCAAGGACGTGCTGTCCGGAAAACTTATACTGTATTCCGCAGGCAGCTATTATATGGGAACCTGCAGAAAATCCCCGCCATCCATGGATTTCATAGAAGAATCACTGAAGAAGGAACACATGGATTTCAGCAAGGATGATGATGGGGTATGCAGGACTGGCAGCGGAGAGTATGAAGCTTCAATCATGCTTCTGGGCATGGAAATCCTCAGGATAGGCCCCTCAAAAATAAATTCACTTTCAAAGGTTATCAAGCACATGCTTTTCCAGTCTCCCGATGATCTTTTCACTTTCAGTATGAGCGGGATGGAAACATACAGCCATAAGCTCGAAAGAGACCTTTTAGCATCATACGTTTCAGGAAGCATAACAGATGTACAGTTCCTGGATTCAATCTACAGGAAGAGGCTCTCCAATGCTCAGGAGAGTGGTGTAATTATGGTGGCAGGAAAGGAATATAATGACATTGGTGAACTTGCCGAATCCCTGGGATTTCCTGAGGACGAAAGGGATGCCCTGGTTAAGGTCTGGGATTCAAGAGAAGGGTTATACCTGCAGGAGGGAAGCAGGAGGAAGTTGCTGGAAGCCATATGGGACAGAAAAGGCAGTGAATTTCTCCAGGAATTGTTTCCAGGTGATGACAAGGAATCCGTCAGGAACCTCAAGGGGAACCCTGTGGAAATCATAGGCAAAGCAAGAGAAATGAAGGAAATTGAAGATATAGAAAAGTCCTCGGGGCTTGAGCCATGGTCAGAAGCATCATCCCTTGCTGCCAGCATGTCGCTGAGCATGAGAAGGGGAAGACCCATGGAATGGGGAAACGCATCCACTGACAGTGACTGCATGGCTGTGGAATATGCTTTCGGGCTGCATTCAGGAAGTCATGCGCCAACTGCCTGGAAAATGCCGGAAGAGGCCAAGATCAAAGGGCAAAGGATACTTCCACTCATAGAGAAAATGATCAAGGGAACCAACGAAGAGGCCAGGGAAGCATTCTCTGAGCTAAAAAAATATATCAGGTGAATCATGGCAAGGCACGTTTTATCTAAAAGAGATTTGAAAAGTTTCGAGGCCAGGATGAAGGAATATGGCTTATGGGCTGAATTCCTTGAAAATTCCAGGATTGAGGTGGACGAGAGAAAGGACAGGAAATGCTATCTCGTGGGGACAGTGATCATCAGCGTGGAAAAAGACGAGCTTATACCATCCATAGAACTGGTAAACGCAGTCAAGCCACAGCAGAAGGTTCTTGAGGTGGACGATGGGGCAGCAGTTCATGTGCTGAAGGGTGCGAAGCTTTTCATCAAGGGTGTATCGCATATTTCTGAAGGGATTGAGGCTGGTAAAATTGTTTTCATCAAGGATAAATCAGGAAAATTCATTGCAGTGGGCAAAGCCTCTGAGAACGGGGATGTACTTTCTTCCATGGAGAGTGGAGTAGCAGCCATCATGATGCTGACCATGGGCACCGATCCCTGCACAGCCTGAGAATCTGCAATTTTACTGAATAATCCAGTTAATAATAATTTCTATTAGAAAAAACTAAATAAATATTCTGCCTGATCATGTATGTCAGAAATACTCACCGCAGGTAAACAGATACCAGAATTCAATTCTCAGGACCAGGATGGAAAGGCCATATCCTCCAGGGATCTTTCCGGAAAGCCATCGGTAATTTACTTCTACCCCCGGGACAACACCCCCGGTTGCACTGTGGAGGCCTGTGAGTTCAGGGATTCCATGGAGGATTTCACGAAACTTGGAGTTGGTGTTTTTGGTGTAAGCACAGATTCAGGAAAATCACATAAAAACTTCACAGACAAATTCAACCTGAACTTCCCGCTGATTGTGGATCAGGACAAGAAAATCAGCCAGTCGTTTGGAGTTCTGAATGGCAATTCCGCAAGCAGGGTTACCTTCATTGCAGATCACAATGGCAAAATAGTGCATGTGTTTGAGAAAGTATCCCCCAGGGGACACTCAGCGGAAGTAAAAGGAAAACTGAAGGAACTTGGGCTTTTCCACTGAATTTATCCAACAATTTTCCCAATAAGGTATGTTCCGGAGGCCTCCACGATTTCCACATCGTGTGAGGAATACAGTTCCACAGATCCAGGCACTACCACGGGCCTGTATGCTTCATCCCTGCATACTGAAGAATTGTTTTTACCATGTTCTGTGACCATTACCTTCTTCACTTTTCCCAGTTGCAAATCGAGCCTTTTTTCCAGTATTTCATGATGGAGTCTGCTATACTCCTGCGTCCATCTCTTTACCAGGTTTGAAGGTGGCGGATTCCTTGGAAAATCCTTTGTGTACTGTCTTGGTGAGAACCTGGTTATATTGATTATATCCGGGGATGATTTCTCCAGCATCCTCATGGTTTTCTCGAAGGATTCCTCATCATCATCGGGATATCCTGAAATAATATCTGTGGAAAGCACAGAGTCCGGAAACTGGCCCCTGAACCTTTCCACAATGTCAAAATACTGTGATATTCCGTATTCCCTGTTCATTGCCTCCAGTATCCTGTCATCCCCGCTCTGCACCGGGAGATGAAGGAACTTGAACACGTGGCTGTTCTCATAAGATGCCATCAAGCCACCCAGTATTTCAGAGGTGTTTTTCGGTTCCATCATCCCAACCCTGAGTTTGAACTCCATGGGTATTGAGCATATTTTATCCACTAACTGAGGAAGCCTGACACCAGTATCCTTTCCATAGGCGGAGGTGTCCAGGGAACTGATCCTGACCTCCCTGATCCCCCTTTCCACCTGCATCTTAACCTGCCCGCAAATCTTGTCTGCGTTCCTGGAGAGCAGTTTTCCACGGGCCACCCTGGAAATACAATAATTGCATGACCCTGTGCATCCCTGGTTAATGGGGATTCCATCCAGAATCGAGGGATCGTGTATCTCTACATCGTCAAATCCCCCTTTGTATAGATCCCTGAATTCCAGTGGAGACATCATCTCCACATTTTTCATGTTAATGGTGTTCATGGACACCGGGGGGAGACAACCTATGACCCTTGTGGGGCCTGTTTCTGAAAGTGATCCGATCCTTTCCAGCATATGGTTTTCAGTCTTCCTGATAACTGCACAGGTTCCAATGACCCTGATGTCAGCATCTTCCGGGGACTGGACAATGACGTCCCCGTTTTCCATTATGCCGTTTACATAGAGTCCTGCCTCTCCTTTCTGAAGGCTGCATCCATAGGACTCCACATAGATCTTTCTGCCCATTCGCAGTGGAATTCATGCATGGATTAAATATTATTGTTGCTTTTTAGTGGATTTTCATTCCAGCGTACCTGATGGCTTCGCTGACACCTCTCCGTACGGCACTTCCCAGATCTTCCTGTTTTCCCTGGAACGTTCCTGAAGAAAGTTTCTCATCCGGTTCTTTTACGAACACGATTCCCTTCTTTAAAGCCATTTCTCTGTAGACTGCCTGCCTGCTTCGATCCATGGAAGTTAAAGATCTTTCAGTCATGGTTATTCTTGAATTTCCTGATAAAGTAATAGCTTCATCCAGGGCTGAAAAAGCCAATGAATCCACGTATATTTCCTTACCCGTGGGGATTGAATCATATCTCTTTCCATCCGCAAGCCACAGATCCACCTGATCTGGTTTTGCCTCAGTGTGGAATTTGATCACAATTCCCAGCCTCTCAGCTTCATATTTGTAATATTCCACGATCCTGTGGAATTCATAGAAATGCCTCTCTTCTTTTATATCATTGAGTTGGCCCCCTATTTCCCCGGTTTTTTCAAGAACTGTCACTTTCATCCCGCATCTTGCAAGATAAATTGCGGCCTCCATTCCCGCTGCTCCTGCACCTGCAATGGTTACCTCTCCATCCAGTGAGTAGGAGGGAACAAGAGTCTCTCTCCCGGTGGAATAATTTATGGTGCAGCGAACCTGCCCATAGGCAAGATCCCTGCATCCCTGGTTGCACCTTATGCATGGCCTGGGAATCATGCCTTTCCTGATCTTTTCAGGGAAGAACGGATCTGCCAGTGCTCCCCTGCCCATGGATACCATGTCTGCGAACTCCAGGGCTTTATGAAGGGAATCTCTGTCGGTGATGGAACCCACCACCATGGTGGGAATACCTGGTTTTGAAAAGATTTTCTGAGCTATATTCGCCTTGGGATAATAGAAGGGTGCCGATGAACCGGGAGGGGCGTTTCTACCAGCGGAGAAATGAATGTAATCAAGCCCTTTTAGCGATTCTGCAACCCTGATTCCATGTTCCGGAGTATATCCGTCGGCATCATCCTCATAGAGGCTGAGCCTGATTCCAACAGGGATTGAGACACTCTCTCTCACTCTTTTTATGATCTCCTTTGGAAAAGTAAGCATTGCCTCGAAGGATCCACCATACCTGTCCTTCCTGCTGTTAAGTGCAGGTGAAAGAAATTCATGAATCAGATACCCATGGGCACCATGCAGTTCAATTCCATCAAATCCTGATTTCTCAGCTATGGACGCAGATACGGAAAATGCCTCTGCAATGTCGTTTATCTGTTCTGTGGTCAGTTCCTGGGCCATTCTTCCCATATACTCCACTGGAGATGGTGCCAGTGGGCTATCCCCCTTTTCAGTGATGGCTTTCCCGCCGGCATGAACCAGTTGAGCAAATATTTTTGAGCCGTACCCATGCACGGTTTCAGACAATCTTTTGAATCCTGGAATCTGATCCTGCCTGGCAAAGGAAAGCTGGTTCCTTGAACCCCTGCTCCTTATGCTGGGAACGAAGGAATATTCTGTGATAATCAGTCCATATCCTCCCTTGGCCCGTTCCGCAAGATAGGAAGTGTGAACTTCGTTGGTGTTGCCATCTGTTCCTGCAAGATTCGAGATCATGGGAGCCATGGCGATCCTGTTCTTTATTCTGCAATCTCCGATATTAATTTCATCAAAAGGATCCATGATACCTCATAATCAGAAAGTAAATAAGTTGTATTGGAAAAATCACTTTTTTCTTCCAAAAAGTGCCATAAATATGACTCCTGCAAAGAACTGGATTGTACCCCCAACTATTTCTGGGAGCGGCAGAGACAAATCCATCAGGTAACCTGATGCACCGGAGGTGGTCTGTGCAATCCTGGCAGCACTGGCCTGTATGCTGGAACCTGACCCATAATCTCCTGAACTCAGCCCTCCCACATTGATGGAGGTCCTGGATGGGGTTCCAAAGCCCGCAATGAACATCCTTCCAATATAGATAACTCCTGCAATCCAGAAAAATGGGGAAAATGCCACAACCACCATGAGCAGACCCTGCAGCATCCTTCCATATGAACCAACCTTGGATGGGTTGTTTCTTGCAAAGGAAATTCTTGGAGAGATAAACGACCCCACTGCCATGGATAAGTAGGAAATGGTGAACACAACCCCTATTTCAGTACTTCCTGCGTACGGAAACATTGCAGCAAACCACAGTGAAAGTATGGGCATGGCAATTCCAATTCCAGCTCCGTTGAAGGAATTTGCAATTACGACTTTCAATACATGGGATCTTGATTTTTTCGAAATGATCTGGTGTTTTTCTCTTTGGACATGCACTTCCCTTTCAGCCACAAAAACCAAAAACAGGACAGAGGCCAGCATGAGTATGCTGGATGCCAGGAAAAGGATTCTGTAGGATCCTGTGGAACCGAATAAGGGAATCAGTGAAGACCTGGAAATAACCATTCCTCCCCCTGCAGTGGAGAAAAGAGCTCCGGTGGATGTGAGAAGACTCAGCTTCACCACCCTGCTTGATGGCTCTTCCCAGTTTTTTGCCACAATGGCAGTGGTGCCGGTGGAAAAAGCACCCCTCATGCCACCGGGCCCGCCGCCTATTCCCCCTATGACGGAGAGGTAAATCAGGGGCCCGTTGTGAAACAGGGCCAGTGCAAGCAGTGAGATTATGGGAAAAACATCACCAATGATGAGGATTGATTTGAATCCGATCCTGTCCCCCAGGAAACCCAGTAAAAGGGACTGGAATACAGTAAACAGCATGACCAGGAAGGTCATGATTCCAACGTTCACATAACTGAAACCGATGAGACTCAGGTAAAGTGGATAGGCAACGGCAGAGAAACTCAGTGCAACACTCCTTGCAGCCCTTGAGGCAAGAAGGAATCTGAATCGTTGATCCACCAGGTCCATTGGAGTATATGGCTTGCTTCATTAAGAAATTCATCCTGAAGTTCGATAAATTAAATAATCAAGGAACTAAAATATATGAAAACCTGTGGCCATGCTGGTGTTGGAATATGAAGCATGTTCATCCTTTGCGATGGCAATCACCCCCACATGAACATCCCCGAATTCATCAATCTCCCTCTTTATAATTTCAACCAGGGACTCTTTTCCGATCTGGAGATAGATGTTATGGCAGAGCATTCTCCTGATTATGGCCTCACCAACACCTGTGGCCACCACTGCACCCATTTCTCCCACAAAGATTCCGCATCCCGGGAGTGGAACATCTCCCACCCTTCCCCTCATCATGGGGGAAGCGCCACCTGTTGACACTGCACCTGCAAATTTTCCTCCTATCCGTGCTACGGCACCCACCGTGTCTGTGCTTAATGGGATATCAAACATATCTGCATATTTCCTGTATTTTGCATATCTTTCCGGAATGGATTCCCCTATTCCCTGAAGATATTCCACAGTTTTTTTCCACATCCTCTGTGTCTTCTCAGTGGAAGGATCGTATTCAGGAAATCCCATCTTCCTGGCAAAGGAGATGGCCCCATCCCCTTCCAGTATCAGATGAGGGGTTTTCTCCATCACCAGCCTTGCGACATCCACCGGGTTTTTCACTCTTTCAATTCCGATGACTGAGCCAAATCCTTCTGCCACCATGACAGCCGCATCCATCTGGGTAGAACCATCAAGCCTCTTTACAGAACCAGTGCCTGCGTTAAAATCAGGGTCATCCTCCAGGATTCTGACCGCATCTACACATGCATCCAGTGCTCCACTTTTCATATCCACGCTTTTTGCGTATTTTTCAAGCCTTTCAGAATAAGAATTATCAGATCCTGCGCCACCATGTAAAAGGATTGCGTCATCTTCCATGTTGATCACATGATGATGTTGTACTTATCCATTTCAAGTGCATTCAATGAAGGAATACCCTCTTTCCAGTGAAATACATTGAAATTCCCTGCCTGGAACAGGCATCAATTACATCCTGATCCCTGATGGAACCTCCCGGCTGTATTATTGCACTTATTCCCGAGGAAGAGGCCACATCCACGTTATCTGCAAAAGGAAGGTAAGCATCGGATGCCATTACAGATCCCTTCGCTTTATCTCCTGCCCTCTCCGCTGCTATTTTTGCAGCCTGTACCCTTGAGGTCTGGCCCGCCCCGATGCCCACAGTTGCTCCATGGCTGGCCAGCACTATGGCATTGCTCCTGCAGTGGGCCACGATTTTCCATGCGAAAAGGAGATCAGGAAGAAATTCCTTTTTCTCATTCACCACAGGGGTAATCTCTTTAGGGGCAGCGGAAACAAAATCCTGTTCCAGAATGCCATTGAACACGCTCCTGAGTCTTGTGGATGGCCCATGTCCCTGGTAAGTGGCCAGTCTTATGTTCTTCCTCTTGTACAGAAGTTCTTTGGCTGAATCCGTGAAACCCCTGGCAATAAGAACTTCAACAAACATTCCCTTCAATATGCTGCATGATTCATCGTCCACGATTCCATTAATGCAGATGACAGATCCATATGCAGATTCCCTGTCAGCATCAATGGCTTTGAGCAAAGCTTCAGAATGTGTTTTACCCACTGCAGCTCCACAGGGGGTATTGTGCTTAATCACCACAGCGAAAGGCTCATCAAATTCCTCTGCAGTCTCAATTGCTGAAGATGCATCCATGTAATTGTTATAGGACATTTCCTTGCCGTGAAAAATTGAAATCTTCCCGTAATTATTCATCTCATGAAGGAATCCCTTCTGGTCAGGATTTTCCCCGTACCTTAATTCCACACCCCTGCCCGGGATTATAACTCCACTGCCAGAATCCTGTCCGAACTCTTCTGAAAGATTTGAAGAGATCATTGCATCGTAGGATGCTGTAAGCCTGAAAGCTTTCAAAGATAATTTTTTCCTTAAATCAAGCGTGATTTCACCATGCTTCAGGATGCTGTCTGCAGCAAGATCGTAATCAGAAGGATCTGTGAGTATGGCAACCCTTCCAAAATTTTTCGCTGCGGCCCTTATGAGGGAAACACCACCTATGTCTATATTTTCCACCTTTTCATCCAGTGTTCCTTCCATGTGGCCTGCAAAATCATAGAGGTTGCACATTACAACGTCAAAGGCCACAAAATTTTTCTCCTTTAGCTGATCCATGTGCTCTTTGCTGTCCTTGGCAAGAATACCGCCGAATATTGCAGGGTGGAGTGTCTTTACTCTGCCATCAAGCATTTCTGCAAATCCTGTAAAGGTCTCAATCCCTGTGCATTTTACACCCTTCCCCTCAAGAAATTTCTTGGTTCCTGAGGATGCATAAACCATTTCCACATGATCTTTTACCTTGTCCAGGAATATATCCGCTCCTTCCTTGTTGGTGAGGCTTGCCAGGATTTTCATGTCTTGTCATATCCTGATCAGATAATATGATTATTATTACTGGGAGTAATCATTAATATGTCCCGGTAATTTAGTTTCACCGGCAACAAAAAGTTTTATAAAAAAACTTCCTGACAGGAAAGAGGTAAATAGATGCAGAGAAACATTTCAATCGAAGCCATAAAGCAATTGACCACCCCGGACAGGGATGTCGAGCTTGTTGAGAGGAAGGGTATTGGCCATCCGGACAGCGTATGTGACGGACTGGCAGAGGCAGTTAGCAGAGACCTCAGCAAGTACTATATAAAACATTATGGCAAGATACTTCATCACAACACAGACCAGGTGGAACTTGTAGGCGGGCAGTCAGCACCAAAATTCGGTGGAGGAGCTGTTCTTGACCCCATATACATTCTTCTTAGCGGAAGGGCCACCACAAAGGTCGGAGACGAGAGGATACCAGTGAAGGCTGTAGCAGTTAAGGCAGCAAAGGAATACCTGAAAACAAATTTCAAGCACCTTGATCACGAGGGCGACATCATGATGGATTCTAGAATCGGTCATGGATCCGTGGATCTTGTGGAAGTATATGATACATCCAAGCACAGGGCCAACGACACATCCTTTGGTGTCGGGTTTGCACCATTCACCACCACTGAAACACTGGTGAAGGCCACAGAGAAATACATCAACGGAAAGCTGAAGGAAAAACTACCTGCCATAGGATATGACGTGAAAGTCATGGGATACAGGCAGAAAGACACCATTAACCTCACCATTGCTGCAGCATACGTGGACAAATACGTAAAGGACAGCAGGGAATACTTTGCCATTAAGGATGAATTCCAGAAATTACTGGAAGACAATGCCAGCAAACTCACAGACGAGAAAGTGAATATATTCATCAACACAGCAGACATGGACGGGAAAAAGGTAACAAGCCATTACCTCACAGTGACAGGTCTCTCCCTGGAGAACGGGGATGACGGATCCGTGGGAAGAGGAAACAGGGTCAATGGAATTATCACACCCTACAAGCCTATGAGTATGGAAGCTGCCGCTGGAAAGAATCCTGTAACACATGTGGGAAAACTGTACAATGTTCTTTCGAACAGAATTGCTGACAGGATCGTAAAGGAAGAGGGCGGAGATGTAAAGGAAGTCTTCGTGAGGATTGTCTCACAGATTGGAAGAAGCATCGACGATCCCCATGTGGCAAGCATACAGGTCATATATGCAGACAACGTGGATGCATCAAAGCACAAGAGCAACATAAACGCCATTGCAGACTATGATCTTGAGCATATATTTGACCTCACACAGATGTTTGTGGACCAGAAACTGGACGTTTTTTAAACCAGCCAGGGGATCAATCCCCCTTTTTACTTTTTTCAGTAGTTAGTTTAGAATAATTATTAATCAGTTCTCCACATGTAAGTTCATGGACATACAGGACAGATGGGAGAAAGTTGATCAGTATATTTCAGAGAAGATTCTAAAAGATCCCGAATATATGGACAGATCCAGGCAGAGAAGCCTGGAGGCGGGAATCCCGCAGATTAATGTTTCATCTGCAGAGGGTAAATTAATCCACATCATGGCAGGAATGACAGGAGCAAAGAAAGCACTGGAAATAGGGGTTTTGTGGGGATGTGGAAGCATGTATATTGCTTCAGCGTTGAAAGAAGGGGGCCAGCTGATCGGTCTGGAGAGGGACAGGAAGAATGCCGCAATTGCTCTGAAGAATCTTCAGGATGCAGGACTTGACTCTCTTGTTGAGATCAGGATTGGGGATGCAAGGGATTCCCTGAAGAAAATCAGGGAAAATGGAGAGGGCCCCTTTGATCTCATATTCATTGACGCAGACAAGAAACCTTATGCTGAATATTTCAGCATTTGCATGGAAATCTCACATCCAGGGACTATCATTATTGTTGACAACATGGTATGGAATGGGAAGATAGTGGAGAAGGGTGCTGAAGATGAAGACACGAATGGCATCCGCAGCCTGTATGATCACATTTCAGAAAGACAGGATATTGAGGCCACAGTGATCCAGACGGTTGGATCCAAAGGATACGATGGATTCGCGGTAATAAGGGTGAAATGATCAAGGAACCCTGATAAAACACATCTTTCCTGCAAAAATCATGCAGTTAACTTTTTATTCGCTCTTAGTTTACCCGTTTAAGGGGCTGTGGGGTAGCTTGGTATCCTACGGGCTTTGGGAGCCTGAGACTCCGGTCCAAATCCGGGCAGCCCCATTAGATGAATCTATATTTATTAATGCATTCTCATCTTGGTATAATTCAGAAGA
>JAKAWY010000034.1 GCA_021816745.1 Thermoplasmata archaeon | reverse complement strand
TTTCAGGTCAAGGACATGTTCCACATGATCCTGGAGTGTTTCCCTCCCAATGACCAAATGACCATCAATATCCATAACCGTAGCATCTGGAAGTTCTGCAACATATTTCCTTTTCCTTGCTGGCATTGGTAAGCATAATGAAATCCTCGTAAATACCTTTTTTCCCTATATTCATATTTTATCTGCTATAGTTAAATTTAAATATAAAATAAAAAAAATATTCTCAGGAAGCATATTCCGCTGGTCACATGCCCTTGCAGAACAGAACTTTTCATGTGGTTTTTAGATTCCCTGAAATTCACAGCCTGTCTTTCAAAGAAATGTAATCATGGTTGAGCATGAAATTACAAAGGGATCCATGTTGCCTGAAATGTGTTGTAGCAGCGTATAAGAAATGCCTTCATTTAGGAAAATTTATTAAGCGTACTTAAATGCACATAGACCAAAGTGATTGCTAATGGTCAATGTTAGAGAAATTCCGGGAGATGTTATGGTTGAGGAGTTAACCACTGAATTCTCCTCCATGGAAAATATTAAGGTGCCAGAGTGGACTCTGTTCCAGAAGGCAGGTATGCACCGCGAGAAGAGCTGGTCCCAGGAAGACTGGTACTACAGGAGGCTTGCCTCAACTTTGAGGAAGGTTTACAGTAAGGGAAACATTGGCATTGAAAAATTAAGTACTGAATATGGTGGAAAGAAGGACGGGGGATCAAAGCCATACCATCCGGCCAGAGGAAGCAGAGCCATCATAAGACATATGTTCAATGAACTGCAGGAACTTGGCCTTGTGGAAAAGGGAGAAAAGGGCAGAAGAGTTACTGCAAAAGGACAGGCCATGCTGGACAGGGCAGCAAAGAAGGCCATGGACAAGATAGTAGAAAAGAATCCTGAACTTAAAAAATACCAATAACGGCGATTTGAGATGGACAACGACAGGGATCTCGAGGAGATAAGAAGAAGGAAACTTGAGGAGATGCAAGCCTCAGGCGGAGCTCAATCCCAGTCCCAAGAGGCAGATAGACAGAAACAGGAAGCAGAAAGGGCCATGAGGCTCCAGATATTAAGACAGATACTGGATCCGGTGGCCAGGGAAAGACTTGCCAATATCAGGCTGGTCAAACCTGAACTTGCTGAAAATGTTGAAAACCAGCTTGTCCAACTCTATTCAATGGGAAGAATCAGGAAAGTCATCAACGATGATGAACTTAAGCAAATATTGGCAAAACTCACAGAAACAAAGAGAGAAACCAAAATCGAGAGGAGATAGCAATGAGCAGAAACAAGGAACTGGGAAGGAAAATTAGACTGATGAAGCGTACAAGGATCAACAGGAGAGTACCTGGATGGGTCCTCATGAGAACTGACAGGAAAGTAGACCAAAACATGAACAGGCGGAACTGGAGAAAAAATAACCTTAAACTGTAGGTGAATTAATATGGCAGACGAAACAACCACTGAAATAATGATGAATATTCCCCTGAGAAAAGCATTCCTTAGTTCCAAGAAGAGAAGGGCCGACACAGCCATGACTATTGTGAAACAGCATGTGTCAAGATTCACCAAGACCGAGATTGACAAGGTCTGGGTTGACGGCAAGATCAACGAGGAAATCTGGAAGAGAGGAAAATACAAGATTCCAGGAACTGTCAGAGTAAAAATACTTAAACTTCAGAACGGCGAAACAGAAGTGCTGATGCCCACAAATGATTAAAAAATTAAAGATTTTTAACAGCGATTTTATCGGCCTATTTTGCAGGGCGTGGAACGATATGGCCATCGTCCCTGGCCATCTTGAGGATTCTATTATAAATGAAATTGGCAGTGCCTTGAATGTTCCTGTCAGGAAGAGCCATGTGGATGTCTCCGGCATGTACGGAGTATTTTCAGTCATGAACTCAAAAGGGATCATAATTAACGCTGGCCCCAATAAAGAGGTGGACTTTGATTATGGAGAAAGAAACATCCTCTTCCTTAATGATTCAGTGAATGCAGTGGGAAATGACATCATTGCCAATGACCATGGAGCAATGATCCACAAGGAGTTTTCTGAGAGAAGCCTCAGGAGAATTGAGGATACACTGGGCGTTGAAACAATCAGGGGTGAGATGGGAACATTCACCACAGTGGGATCAAGCACTGTTGTAACAAACAAGGGAATGCTGGTGAATCCGGAAGTAAAGGATGACGAACTGGAATTACTCTCTGATCTTTTCAAGGTACCCGTAAAAGTGGGTACAGCCAATTTCGGAAGCCCCATGCTTGGTTCATCCATAATTGCCAACACCGAGGGAATACTGGTTGGAAATTCCACCACCACCATCGAGATTGGAATTATAGACGACGTACTTTCATAAAAAATTATAGAAGGTTTCCAAGTCTTACCAGTGGAACCAGTTCTATGCCATTTTTCTCAAGAAGTTCTTTTCCGCCTTCTTCCCTGTCCACCACAACAATTGCCCTCTTGACCACCAGGCCTGCTTCCCTGAGTATGTTTGCTGCCCTCAGTACAGAGCCTCCAGTGGTGACCACATCTTCTATGATGTCCAGTTTCATCCCCGGCTCAATATTCCCCACAAGAAGTTTTTTCAACCCGTGATCAGAGCCCTTCCTGATGATGAAATAAGGTTTTGATTTGTGATATGCATAGGCAACCACCAGTGGAACTGCCCCCAGCTCCACACCAGCAACTGCATCACCCTTTACATGAATATCCAGCTGATTCACTATTTCCTTAAGTATTTCCGGCCGTGCGCAGGCATCCTTTATATCCACATAAAATTCAGATTCTTTTCCTGAGGTCAGTGTAAACCTGCCTCTCTTAACGGCACCATATTGAACTAACATATCCTGTAGCATATGGTGAAAATGCATTCCATGTTATTATCTTTTTTAGGAAATCCATTCCCTTTTTGGCATACTTCAGGGAAAAGCACACCTGATCAATGTTAAATCCCCGTAATCCCATTAATTATTGAGTTTTTCAATAGTTGTGACATGCTCTTCCAACCTGCAAATTTGAAGGGGCAGAATGCTCCGGTAACTCATTGATCTCCTCTCCAATGATCACTTATAGTAAGATACGTTATTCCCCTCATGGTATCCTTTCCTGGAAAGAACATAACTCTATACTTTCTGAAAAATAAAACCAAAATGATCAATGATAATTTCGACCATTCAGAAATAGGGGATGTTGAAGGAGTCTATGTTCCGGAATCAATGAAGAATTTGTTCCCGGAGTTCGATTACACGCCAGTTGAATTCGTAGAAGATGATAACAGAAGTGCTATTTTACCCAAGGTGTTTGTGACAATTGGAGATACCGATTTTTATCTTTGTGTGAAGGGAATTGGATCGACTACAGATCCATATTCAATGAACCTTCTTGACAGATCTGGAATTTTGAGCCTTGCCAGATCATCTGACGTTGCAGGAAGAATAACTCCAATTACAAATGAACCCGGAAGGTTTGTCACCGGTGAGGTATGGCTCAGGGGTTCGCCCTATGGCGGGCAGGGGGAGGAGCATGGACTCATTGCCCTGAACACATCAAAAATGGCCAACCTGCTCAGTATAAACGGTTTCATGATTGCCCCTGTAATCAGGCTGGTATACTTTCCTGATGAAATGGAAAAAGCACTGAAGGATATTTACTGGTACAGGCAGTTCAAGGGAAGGATCGTACAGGAGCTCAGGCTAGTTCCTTCCAATGTCCGGATTTATTTCCACTCTTACAACACACTTGGTTCAAATATATCACGTATTTTTGATATGTTCTCTATTGAAACAAACAGCCAGGCAATCCAGTTCGAGATTAATTTTATAAAGAGTTGCCTGGCTGCACTCACTATCTTTGCGAGGACACTCGTGGAAATGGATGGAGGAACCTTCAGTGGACTGGATTATTTTGATGTCTGGATTGACAAGGACGCGGTGATCGCTCCCAACGGAACCGTTTATTTTGTTGATCTGGAGGGGGTTGAAAGAAATTATATATTGGGGACTAGAGTGACTGAAAAAATAGATGAACAATTTTACAGATCCCTCTATGAATTTACATTTGCCTTTGAGCAGATAGAACAGGAGAGACAGAAAAGATTCAATGATCCCACTGATCGTAGAAGGCACCTTGAGGCTCTGGTCAAAGAGGCGTTGAAAGGAGATCCAATCCTGAAGGTTGTTGAAGAGAAAAACTCCTTGAGAATAAGAATTGGTAACAATCTTGGACTCGAAAAACTATATAGAACAATAACGCTTCTTGATTTCTGATATTATGAAATGTGAAAGAGCTCAAACTATACTCAAGGGTCTTAATTCCAAAGTTGTTCTTGCAGATTTGACAGATCAGGAAATAGGGGAACTGAAAACTGGCAACTTTGCTTATTTTTTAAACGATGATGAGTACAAATCTCTTTCCGATGATGTGTCACGGATAGATTCTATCACGAAAAGTGAAGTTTCCGAAGGGGCAGAAATCAGTAAAGAAATGTCTATCGAACGGATGGATGAGGAGAAGGCACATTCAATCACTTTTCATTTTAAGGGTGAACAGAAGAAAAAGGAGATTTTAGACGAGGTAAAGGAGGAACAGGAAAAATTAGATAAACTGAAGACAGAATATCTTAAGGAGAAAGGAGACCTTGCAAACCTCATAGCAAAGAAAACCATGCTTGATGTCCTTTTCAAAAATGGTTCCTCTTACATAGGGATAACTTCCAGCGGGAGAGCACTTCTTTCAAACCTGACATTGAAGATGTACAGGGTCTCTGATATCGAATTAGACGAATACCTAAAACAGGAGCAGGCCATTGACGATGAAATAACTTCCATTGCAAAGAATTCCGTTGACCATTTTAATAGATTAATAACAAATTTAAACGATGTGGACGAAACACATCTCTGGAGTGTGTGCGTTGGACTGTCGAAAATAGATGGGGATGCAAAAGCGATGGATGATAAGTTTGTCTCTGCCTACAGATACTTAAAAGATCAATCCAAGAATACTGACAATGTAATGATGGCTGCGGAAATGCTTGCAGAAACACCCATTGAACTAAATGAGGCATTTAACGAACTTACAGCACTGGAAAAAACAGTTCATCACCATCTTCACATTTCAAAAGAGTCATCGGTGGGAGTCGCAAGTATGCTGTATCTTGGAAGGAACCTGGACGGGACGTACCCGACTGAAAATTTAAGGCGATTCATGTTCCTCACACCCTCAACAGATGCTGCTTCAGTTATGGCAATTGTGCACATTCCAGAGGATGAGATATCATCAAAGTTTAATGCAATGAAGGATATATTCAGATCATGGGGTTATGACCAATCGGAAGACACAGAACTCGCATCTGCATACCTTGCTATATCTGAAATCCCTGCTCAGGGCTTCCAGACAAAATTGGGCATAATAATAGAGGGAGTCAAGAACTACCTTGAATATCCCCTGGTTGCTTCTGCAATAATTGCCCAGATTTCAGTGTTCGAGGCCAATGATGCGCTGAACATTCTTTCAAGGGCGTATACCATTCTCGGAAGATATATACGTGATCTGGACCAGCCAGAACTGATTGGACTGGCTGTGAGGGCAATTCATGGAATGAAAAATGAGACCATCAGGAATCTGGATACTTCAGCTACGATCAAAGACACACCTGTACAATTCACGTACAGACCCTACGGATTCTTCATGCCTTATTATGTTGGATTCTCATGCGTTCACTCCGGATACTTTTCCACATATAGCGCCATTGGCGGAGCACATCCTGGACACATACATGTTTCAGGAGGAATGCAGGGATGAACCCGCTAAAGGTTCTTTTAATTTCTATTTTATTTATGCCCTTAGTTCTCGTACCCCTTCCATATGGACATTATACTCCTGTTGCCGGTACAAGTTTTACTTATAAAGAGCAATGCTGTGTAAGTAATGGATATGGAAACTACTCCAATTTTCTGGAGCATGCGTGTATTAATGGAACTGAAACCATAACAGGGGTCAGTTATCCGGTGGCTAATATGTCCTTTGGATATTCCTGCCACCTGGTTTCCAACAACGGTTTCAATATTAACAACCAGGTGAACGGGAAGTATAACTTTTCACTAAACACATTTTCATACCTGAATGGAACTGATAGTCAGGGAAGCCCAAATGGCCAACATGTATGGTTTTATATAAATAATTCCCTAAGCAATGGTTCCCCGTTTAGAATACTGTATCAGAACATGACAGTGGTTTCGACCAACTCATCCTTTCAACTGGGATCTGCAGGAACCTTCGTAAAGGCAATTTTCACTGAGGGAAACGGAACATATGCAAGAAATGATTCATTCGGAAAATTTAATGCAAGTTTCAACTGTAAATCCTATTTTGATCCATCCACCGGATTTATAGAAGGATACACCTATGTTGAACATGATTCAAATGGAGCAGGAGATGGTTTTACATTTCAGGAGAATCTTTACGTGACCTCCTCGACTTACACCCTCACAACCATAGTAAATCCTCCTTCAGCAGGGGAACCTTTAATTGACTCTCTCTTTCCCTATATGATAATATTAATCATAACCATAGCAATCATTGCTGGTGGGTTTATGGTGTTTGATAGAAATAAAAAATTGAAACAACACTCCGATGGGAAGGTGAATTTCAAACCCGTTAACGTTAACGAACAAAAGGGCCCGGATCCTGAACCACTGAACCTGACAGCCAGTCAGCCAGCGGTGCAGCAGATAGTGGTGAAGGAGATAGTAAAGGTGAAATGCCAATACTGTGGAGCCATTATAGATTCTACACTAGAAAAATGCCCCAACTGTGGAGCTCCAAGAACCTGATGGAGGTTCGTAACGCCACAGTTCTCCAGATTCCCTGAACCCAAATTTTTTTGCAAGTTTCAAGGACGGAATATTATGCTCAGAGATTTCTGAGAAAACCGTTTTGATTCCAAGCGTTCTCAGGAATATCATTCTGGCTCTCATGATGTCAGTTGCAATTCCGTTTCCCCTGTATGCGGGCAGTACTCCTATGAGAGATAGCCTTCCCTGGTCATGGGAAATTGAGACAAAACCAAAACCAACCACTTCGCCTCCAACCCTTACCATAAAACATTCATCTCCTGACACGAGAGCATTGTAAACCCATGTCTTCCGAGTCCTGGGGAATATGGAATTGATGCATTTCATAAGATCTTCCAGATTATCCAGACTTGCGACCTCAATACTGTTCCCGGATGATCTTACCTCTTCCTGCAATCGCACATCCGCATTCATCACAAGATACCTTTCCCCTTTTATGGATAATTTTAACTCGCTGAAAATTGCCATTTCTCCTGCATTAGGTAAAAGAAGGGAGAAGGATTCCATGTCCCTGGTAAATATAGCGCCTTCGCCTTCCAGTGGATCTCCGGTCATCATTCCTGTCACAGTTCCATCCGGTTTCACTGACAAATATACAGATCCATTTGCATTTATGCACTGGGAAGCATATTTCCCCAGGAATTTCTGGAAAATGGAGATGTCTGTGGAAGAAAACGCTGGAATAGATATCACATCATTCAATTCCTCCAATTTTAAACCGGAAGGGGAATTCATTTTCATACCTTTTTCACACAAAGCCGATTTTCCTTATTTAACCTATTCCAAACGGGAAGTCCATTGACCTGAATGGTGATGAAAGTCGGGACAATACATGCATATGGATACTATATTATCAGCAGGATGATAGAAGTGAAAAATAATGGGATAGCATTTTTTCTATGCTTGCATCTGGAAAGACAATATGAACTGCATGAGGTGTGTATTCACAGCATTCAATAAACAATTCCTCAGTGACGCATCGAAATCAGAATTAAGTTTCGCACCTTCCACATGTCTGACGTAACAATTCTATGAGGAATATTTATTTATGCTTAAAAGAATATCTTAGTGCCATGTCTATCAAGTTCACTAAATCAGATGCAGATAGGCGATTTGAGACCAAGTCCAAGATAAGGAATTACAGGAGCCAGGTCGACAGGAGCCTTAGAAACCAGAGGCAGCTTTTGGGCAAGGCCATAGCAAATATCAGGAAAGCTGACAGCATCAAGGATAAAAAAGGAATTATGAATGCTGCACAGAATGCCATGAGGATCAAGGCCTCCATGGATTATCTCCAGAATTTTTCACTATACCTGGACAATCTTGAGGTGACTTTTGAATTCATTTACAATGAGAGGGAATCCAATAAGATACTGGGAACCGCACATAAGGATCTGTTGAAGAATATGCTCACGGATGAGCAGGCCCAACAGATTCAGAAGAACATTGACAGCATAAATGAAAAGACTGAACTTCTTGAAGAAAGACTCACAGAACACATGTCCTCCATTGATGAATCACTGAGCAGCATTGCCACAAGGCATGAGGATGGAATGGAAGGTGTCATCGGTAATATAGTGGGAACCAGTGCAACCAAGGAAACAGCCCAGGATGAGGGAACTGACGTGGATCAGCTTATCAGCAAAATACTGGGCGGAGAAAAGGTTTAAGATCTTACATTAACCCTAAAATTTCTGGATTAATGGTTTCTTGATTTTACTGCCTCCAGAAGTGAAAGTGAATTCTCCATTTCTGAATTTGATATCTTTTCAGTTCCTTTTACGGAAATCATGAGTGAAAGAGCAGAGATCCTGTCCTTCAGCTCCCTGTCATCTCCAGCATATCTGGCCAGTTCTTCCAGGGCACTGGCCACTTTCTTCACCTGGCCCGATTCGATCTTCATCCTGATGATCTCCAGCGGGTGTTCAGGAGAGGATTTTCCTGATGAACTGCCCGTGGATGTTTCTTTTTCAACATTCTGTAGTTCTTCAATATTGCAGGATAGTTCCAGTGTGGCCCTTATGTTTCCCCCCGTGGTCATTACGATCTCATCCCTGAATGGGCCTGACTCCGTGGGCAGGGCACGTATGTTCTGTACCAGAGGTTCGCCTGCAGTAATGGCCTGAATATTGATCATGGTATCCCCGCGGATAATGAAATGGCTGGACAGGGATGTCATGTTTATGGACAGATTCTGGAAATCCACAATGGGTATGACGCTGATGGTGAACAGAAACTCCTCCCCTATTCTCACATCATCCGGGAAATTCACCGTTACACTGTTTTTCAGGTAAAGAGACTTGTCCCTGCTCCTGTTTACAATCTCATGTATGGTATCTTCTGCCATATCGCAAAGCAGGGCTTTCCCGTCATGATTTGGAAATCGTATCTTGTGATCCGGTATCTGGAACATGGAAATGTCAACCTGCTCCATATCCCTGTTAACTGCAGCAAGATCCTTCAAGACTGAAGGTGTTCCGGAGGTTGAGCAGCACATCACTGCAATGCCCCTGACCTGTGGATTCCTGCTCTTCAAAAGTTCTTTTACATATTCCCTGTAGAACTGGAACAGATCCTTCTTGAATGTCATTACTCCGTACAAAAATCTGGCCACATGGGGTGTTGCCTTTGAATCCTCCTTTGAAAGCAGATCCAGTGCTGCAGGTATGTATCGTTCCATTCCGTCTTCATAGCCATTTGAAGCCCTGTTGGCTAAAATCTGGAAAGCTCCTTCCACATCTCCCGGTTCACCTTTTCTGAACAATGTATCAACCTGGCCCAGGCTCTGGTTTTCCTTCATCTCTTTTAGCCTTCTGGAAAAAAGGTCATTGTATTCCAGAATGCTGTCTTTTGACTTGTCTGTGAGAAGCCCGGATGAAACAAGTGCCTTAAGCGCCACCACCAGATTTTTCATGGTGGACTCCCGGTCAAGGCCCCCTTTTAGAGTGCTTTCCACCATGGGAATCATGTACTTCATGGAATTTTTCTCCACTGCAGGAGCTTTTTTGGATTTTGTGATCCTGTTCATCTCTTTCAGGCAAGCTTCCAGTGCTTCGGTGATCTCCACGTTTTCTTCATCCACTTTCTTTGCCATACACTCATTTCCTCCTGAAGAGTCCTCTCCTTGAAGATTCTTCATCCTCATCGTCATCAGATTTCCTCTCGGAGAGTTCCAGGAGGATTTTCTCATAATCATACTGTGGATCTATCTTCTCCTTCTCAATTAAGTCCAGTATGTGCTTGGCCATCTCTTTTCTGGAGGAGGATTCAATCCTGTTGGAATACCCGATGAAACACTGTATGGCTGGATCTATGGAAGTATCCTTCTTTTTTATTGTGTCATTGAATATTTTTTGGATCAGAAGTGCAATTTCAGTGGATCTGTTCTTCATCCTGCACAGCGTATCAATTACGGTTATGATGGAATCAGAAGACTGCTCCTTATCTTTCATGACGTTCCTGAACCATTCTGCAAAAATTGGATCAGCCACATCAAGGAACTGGAGCATGCTGTCTGGATAATCCGTTATTTCCAGTAAATGATTCACAATTTCCTGGAAGCAGAATTTGCTCAACGACAGGGGAGAATCCCTGTAAAGATTGTAAAGTAGCTCCATGGTATGGCTTTCCCTGGAGTTTTTCAGTGCAAAGTCAAGGAGGTTTATGAACCTGCTTACGGATAATTCAGGATCTTCCACCGATGCAATTGTTTCCATTCTTTTCTTTATGTAATATCTCAGATGTTCAGAATTGCCCAGAACTATCTGTGAGAGTGCATCCATATAGTATTCTGTATCGAGAATGTGATTGGAGTCCATGTATTCTATAATTACCTCCATGGCCTCATTCTGATCCAGATCACCTGAAATGGCCAGATCGAGATATGTTTCGGCAAGTGCCTTGAAATACAGCTTGACTCTTTCATTCAAAGGCTTTTCCTGGAATTTCATGCTTTTCAGGGAGTCGTTGATGAGCTTTCCTGTAGCCTCAATTGCACCAGCCATGGCCCACATGAACCTGTCGTTGGTGTCTGAAAGTGGTCTTGATGGATTTTCTGCCGCAATGTCCAGATCCACTATAAATGAACCATCCTGGCTACCGTTCACTTCCTCCGGAAAGTTGATGGAGATGAATTTCTCCCCGTCTTTCCATTCATTGCATGTGGAATATGAAAACCAGATTCCATCCGGAAATAAATTTTCCATGTTCCAGAGGATCTGCAACCTGTTTTCTATGGATTTACCCTTAAGTGTTATTTTTTTACCCTTTCCAATGACCTTTAAAAGTTCATGTATGACGTTCCTTGGAACTAAGGTAGATTCACTCTTTTCACTGCTGTGATCATCTTCCACCAGAGCTTCAGGAAGTGGAATAAATCCCCCGCCTGTGTTGAATCTCTGGAGATCGTGGATGGTGGAAATTCCCCGCAGATGCATCCCGTCCACATGGGTAAAATCACTATCCATTTTAACAAAATCTGGAGGTGACAATAGGAGAAAATGGCTGTAAAGCGCACCATCCCTTCCATAAGCATCCTTTCCAATATTCTTGACGTAATTAAATGCCAGCCTGCCTGAGGGCAACTGGAAAAACCTGTTGCATTCCCTGAAGGAGGACATGCTTACAGGTGTTACCGTGCTGTGGGAATCAATGTACTCAAGATCTTCCTGGGAAATCCCCTGGCTTTTTGTTACCAGCTGGTGGCCCTTCTTCATTCCCCTTTCTATCCATCCGTAGATGATCTGCTGGGCCCCCAGAGTACTGCTCAAAGTCCGCTCACCTCTGAAATCCACTGCACAATGGCAGTGAAATCCTTATTGTAGATCGGGTCGAAGATGATATCTCTCCTTCCCCCTTCCAGTATATCCAGTTTGGGCACAATGTCCCCTTCCGGTGATCTCTCTGTTTTCACGCTTATCTTGAAAGCAGTGAGGTTCTTTGAAAGTTTTTTTGCCTTCTTGGAGGTATCCCTGAGATAGTCCAGCAACTGTGCACCGGTATTCCCTGCCACTGCGTCCGGCAATGTATCCGCCTTGGAGAAAATGAAAGCAATTTCCACGCTTCCCCTTCCATACCTGGACTCAAACAACTTTTGAATGAACCTGCTGTAAGTCACATCAAGGTTTCCCCAGTTTGCATACTCGGAACAGTCCACCATGATGACATATGATCTGGCCATGAGCATATATTCAAACCTTGTTCCCTTGAGCTTGTCCCTGATCTCCTTGACGGTTCCCCTGAAATCATCAAAGTGTTCGCCTGCAATGTCATTAATGCTGAAATCTGCGGATTTGCTTCCCATTAAACCTCTTTTTACAAACCTGAACACGACTTCACCGACCTTGTCCTTCTGTGTCAGTTCAGGAAACCTGTGTTCTATCAGTATTTTACTGATATATTCTTCCAGGAGTTCAAGCCCTGGATCCACGGTGCTCTCAATTCCGGTTATTTTCTCGATGTCCGGCATGAATTTATACAGGTATGAGAGGAATGTTGTCTTTCCTGAGCTTGGTGGCCCGGAAAGCACAAAGGTGTTTTCATAATCTGAAAGTTTTATGACCCTTGTTTTTCCACTGGATCCCTGGGCAGATTGTGCCTGCGGCTGGGATTGAGGCTGAGAATCCGGTGCCTGTACAGAACCTGTGGTTGAAACAGTTTTTCCTCCACTCTTAAGGTATACATATCTAGCGTGCCTCAGGCTGATCCTGGAGGTTATGGAGAAGAGAAACAGGATTCCTATCAACGAAAAAAATCCATATTCCACGTTGAGGAAAGAGGTCAGGAGAACAAGAATGAATATGATCATGAAAGGAATTGTGATGTTATGCCTTGATCCTGCAGCAATGGAAGTGAAAGCTGCTGCGGCCATTGCAAGAAACCATATCTGGACATAGACGCTATTGGTACTGTACCCTCCTAGGGTGAGAATCCCGCCCCAGAAATCTACAAAAACGTTGGGACCATTGCTCACGTGGAAAAATCCAGTGCTGGCATAAACAAAGGAATAAATTAAAAGCCCGATACCTGTGAAAAATGCCATGACTGAGTATAACCTGGACGGGTGGAAACCTCCTCCTCCCAGTCTGGTTGCCTGTCTTCTTATCCTTGCTGCAGAGATCTCTGAGGAGAACATGAAGATCCATCCGAAATAAGGGATAATGGAAAGAAGAAAATAGATTCCCATTCCATTCACACCTCTTGCAAGTCTGGAATAATCATGATACTGTGACCGGTTAACACCATGATTTACATTTGTGATTGAATCGTAATATACGGCATACCAGACAGCCAAAGAAAGGGATATAACCAGTGAGAAAAGGAGTATTTCTATTGAGCCCCCAGGCTTATTAACCACACCCATCAAAGGTGCACTTGAACCTATGGTGTTTTCTGCATGAATGCTTTTGGAACTTAAGGACGCGGTTACCGGAAGTGCTATTTCGTTGAACATCATCCGAACTGCACCTCCTCCTGCCTGAATACCTCCTCACCCTGAACATTCTCAATCTTCCCGAGGCCATCCTTCTCCATTTTTTTCCACACTGAGACCACTTCGCCTTCATTTATGCCAGTCTGCTTTGCGATCCTTGCTTTTCTTACAATCCCTGCCCCTATGG
>JAKAWY010000033.1:5439-13905 GCA_021816745.1 Thermoplasmata archaeon | reverse complement strand
ATCTGGGAAACGGAGAAATAAGCGGGCCTGTTACCAAGGAAAATAATGTTGCCTATGGTTAAAGATAATTTCAATTTCAGGTATTTTTAGAATGGTAAATAGGTGAGTGAAACCCGTTTATAAATTTAGGATCAACAGGATTTGACATTCTAAAATTATAAATTAATTAATATATCTTATCTGTATATATTAAAAAGTCACAGGAAGGATTTTTACTGCATTTCACAGTGTTTAGGCTAATATGTCATTCAAGTGTCAGCAAAGCCGTTATTTTACCGTTTTTCATGGATTTCAATATATAAGACATAGATATAATTAAAAGTTCATAATAATTTTAATATATAATATACACAATTTTTATTTTTCTGCTGACCTACGATTTCCTCAGCATATTATATCTCAAAAAACTTAACAGATACTTTATATACAATAAATTAATGTGTAAGTAACCTAACGGTGAAAAAACTGATAGAGCAGGTTTTAGATGAAGAAAAACCTCCAGGTATGACCCCGCTTTTCCGGGCTGTGAACACTGAATTTGCCCTGAAGCTCAAAAATGTGTTTTTTAAATATGAGGGTGTGGGTCCCACTGGAACACAGAAGGACAGGATTTCCAGGTTGCATGTAACATTGGCAAAATCAAGGGGGTATGACACAATTTCCGTGGCAACGTGCGGAAATTATGGTGCATCAGTATCTTATTATGCCTCCATGAGCAGGATGAAATCCGTGGTAGCAATACCATCCTTCTATGCAGGAACCAGGAATGCAGAAATCTATGAGAATGGATCTGATATAATTGTCAAGAACATGAAATATGAGGATCTTGTGGATTACATGAAGGGAAAATCAGAGGCTGAAAACTGGTATAATTGCAGCCCTTCATCCGACAACTCATGGGTAGACATTGTTGGATACAGGCAGATTGCCTATGAAATAGTGCAGCAACTGGGGCACGCTCCGGGATATGTGGCTATACCTGCAGGCAATGGTACAACACTGGCCGGGGTATACAGTGGATTCCGTAAACTCTATCTTGCAGGGGAAACAGATTCCATGCCAAGATTCATCGGATCCAGCACCTCACTGGGAAACCCCATTGTATTTTCATGGAAACATGGTTACAGGCAAATCCAGATTCTGGATTCAGCAAGGATCATTGAGACTGGAATTAATGAACCACTGGTGTCTTTCAAGGCCTTTGATGGACAGAGGGCGCTGAATGCCATCTACCAGTCAAAGGGTGCAGCTATCGCAGTGGATGACCAGGAGATGTCAAAGTATGCAAGGATTATTGAAAACACCCAGGGAATAAAGGTTCTTCCAGCATCAGCGTCTGCACTGGCTGCAGCCCACAAATACCTGAGAAACAGGATTTATGGAAAGGAACTGGTAGTGGTTCTGACTGGAAGGGGCCATACTTGAGTGGTGCAGTAATACTTTCAGAGGGTGTTCTGGGCAACACCTACGGAAAAACTGCCAATGGCCTGTGCAGATTCAGCGAAAGATATCGCATTGTGGCTGTAATTGACAGTACAAAGATAGGGCAGAAACTCACAGATTTAGTCCCGCTGGCCAATCCGGACATAAAAATTATCTCTTCCGTAAAGGAGGCTGCTGATATGGGATGCGACACCTTGATCATGGGAGTGGCCACAGACGGTGGCTATATCCCAGATAATTTCAAGAAACTCATCATGGAGGGCATAAAAGCGGGCATGAATATTGTAAGTGGACTCCATGAATACGTGGGGACAATTCCTGAATTCGCCAGGGAGGCTGAAAAGAAAGGAGTCACCATCACCGATGTCAGGAGGATGTTCTCTGAAAGAAGGGACATGTTCACTGGAAGGATATGGAAAATCAAATCCAAGAGGATTGCAGTTCTTGGTACTGACAGTGCAGTGGGAAAGAGAACCACGGCTGTTTACCTTAACAGGGAAATCAATAAGAAAGGCCACAGTTCTGTAATGATTGGAACTGGACAGACTGCATGGATGCAGGGATTCAAGCATACCCTGGTGGTGGATTCCATGATCAACGATTTCATTCCAGGTGGAATTGAGAGCACAATTCTTGAGGCCTATGACCAGGAACATCCAGAGTACATGATTCTGGAAGGGCAGGGTTCAGTGCTTCATCCCGTATATCCGGGAAGTTTTGAACTGATATCCGCAGGAAGCCCTCATGCCATTATACTGCAGCATTCACCCAGCAGGAAATCCTTTGACGGCTTTGATGACATCAAGATGCCCCCACTGGAAAGATTCATATCCATACTGGAACTTCTTTCAGACAGGAAGGTCATTGCCATAACACTCAACAGGGAAAACCTCACTGTTGCACAGGTAAAGAGGGAGAAGGAGAAACTCATGGAGAAATACATGATTCCTGTTCTTGATCCCCTTAATGAGCCGGACAGGCTCGCAGAGATAGTGCTTACCACGGTGAGATAACTGGCCTACGCCGACAGGATCATCTGTTTTCCGGAGATCAGGATCAGCGTAAGCAAAACAAAAAAGGCATCAGCACTTATCAGCATGCCTTCCATGGGAAGGGAATTCAGGTTATTTTTCACTTCCATACCCGGAATCCCGCAGGATACAAACCTTGTGGGAATGGCCGCAACTGCAGCAGCCATCAATTACGCACTGTTCACCAGGGATATCTATCTTGATTTTCCAGTATCTGAGGCAGATCTGGAATTCATCAGGGAATCCATAAAAATCAACAATACAGAGGTATTCGTAAACAGGCTCTGCAGGAGGCGTTATGAGTTCTTCCAGAAAAAATACCTGCCTGAGGAGGATGAAATAACACCAGAGGAGGCTGTGGGAATAACCAGGATCCATGCTTCAGAGATTATTGAAGATCAGATGGACAGGAAAAAAGGGAAAAGAGTTGCTGTGCTTTCTTCCGGGGGAAAGGAGAGCCTGCTCTCACATGCCATGTTCCAGGAGCTTGGAGAGAATCCCATAGCTTTATTCTTCAACGAATCAGGGGGCCACTGGAGGGCAGCCCAGGATTCCTGCAATGTATATTCAGAAAAAGGGTACCAGGTGTACAGGAACTGGTCAAACATTGATCGTTTCTATTCATTCATGAACAGGCTGATGCCCATACTGGATCCCAGGGCATTCAGGTGGGCGGACGACTACCCCGTGCAGTTGTTCACTTTTCCTGTTTACCTTCTTTCTTTTCTGCCTGCAGTGGTGGAATACGGAATCGGGCATCTTATCATGGGAAACGAATTTGACGATCCAGGGGAGATGCCTCCATACAGGAATATTAAGCATTTTTACGGAATTTATGATCAGTCGGTGGCATTCCAGGCTAAATTCACCTCATACATGAAAAAGAAGGGGATTGACTGTGAATTATGGTCCCCTATCTACAACATTTACGGTTCTGTGGTGGAAGACATTCTTGCTAGAAGATATCATGATCATTATGTGCTTCAGAGATCATGCCACTCCTGCCATTACGATGAACACGGTAATGTGGTTCCCTGCGGCAAATGCTCCAAGTGTGTGGGGGTAAGGATGTTCATTGACTATGCAGGGGCTGATCCCTCAGAAATATTTTATCCAAAGCAGGGGTTGGCGGATGAAATCGCAGGGGCAGGCCTAAAGCTTGATCCCTCTGAGATAGAGTTCCTGGAGGAAGGCCTGACCACAGGAACATACAGGAAAGATTCACACATCAGGGGCATACATATTTCATCTTTGGAAAAAGCTCCATTTTCTGCAATACCGGAAAAATTCAGGGATGGGATTCATGGGATACTGAAGGAATACACCAATGGATTCTGGTCTCAGGGAAAGAACGGCTGGAACAGGGTCAAATAAGCCCGAATTCCTCTGCAACCCTGTTCATGGATGCCTCATCAGGGCATTTCTCATACTCCTGAAGCAGGTTTACGTTGACCTCAAGGAAGGAATGGCCCCAGGAGAATTTTGAAAGCATTTCCCTGCACTCCTCATGGAATCCGGTAATGAATAGTGAAGCAGCCACGGCCTCCACAGAAGAAAGGATATTTTTCTTCCCGTAATTTACGGGATTCGCAGCCACCAGGACAGGCAATTTCCTTTCATTCTTAAATCTGGTGTCATTCAGGAGTTCACCAAGGTTCCATGAACCGTCTATGATGCATATTCCTCTTGTTTGTATGAGGTGCCTGTCTTTGCTGGTGAGGATTGCCTTGGCGTCTCCCCTCAGCACTAAATTTCTTCCAGCCTCCCTGGCAGGAATCATTTTTGCCATACCCATGCGCTCCAGTTTTTTCATGGTGGACTTCCTTGGAGAATCCTGGTGCAGGTATACAAAATTTATTTTCATTCATGACCCCCTAGGACATGAAGGGAATTGCTGTGAAGGATATGATGAAAATCACCACTGCAACGATTCCAATTACCATCTGCAGATAACCCACCGGGGCATCATCATCCATGGCTGGCGGATGGTTCAGCCCAAGGAAAAGCATCAGGAATGCAATAAGGATCCAGCCGAAGTAGTTTATGCTGAGCACCATCAGAACAAGGACAAAGAAGTAACTGATGAGGTTGGCCCTTTTTCCCACAATTCCCCTGGCAATATGCCCCCCATCCAGTTGGCCCAAAGGTATAAGATTCATTGCAGTGGCAAAGATCCCCACCCACACAGACATCACCATGGGAAACACAGGGGTGCCTGAAGGCTGCACAAGATTCAGGAGGCCATAAATGGGAGGGAAGTTCATGATGAACGGGACAAAGCTTCCTACAGGGGATATGGTTCCCTGAAGGTAGTTGGCCACGAAGAGAAGCGGGAATGCAATCAGGAAACCGGCCAGGGGGCCCGCTGCACCTATATTAGTCATTATTTTCCTGTTGGGAAAAGGATCCCTGAGTGAGATGAAGGCACCGAAGGTACCGATTGAATAACCAATGGGGATGAACGGGATGAAAAAGGGGAGAGACGCCCTGATTCCGTAATGCTTTGCCACAAAATAATGGCCCAGCTCGTGTATTCCAAGTATTGTAAGCAATGGGGCAGAAAAGAAGACTGCGCCGTAAAACAGGGCCTGCCAGAAACTTCCCGGGCCCGGGCTTACAAAATCAAGTGAAAAAAGGTATCCTGCATAGAGGGTTGAAAGGATGGTAAGGCCCAGCATGACCACATTCACCCAGGAAGAGACGAATTTCTTCTTCTGGTTCGGGAACACCTCAATATAGTGTTCATATCCCTTTACCATCCTTGCAAGATATCCAACGTTGTTCAGTGCAGAATATAGTTGTGTGAAATTTTTTGAAAATTCCGGATTGTCACTCTCAAGGAACTTGAATTTCAAGGTGAAGGGATTTACCTCTATCTCGTAAGGGGTGATGTATTGTTTCACCAGGTCCACTATTTCATCGACCTTTGGGTTTTCCAGATCCACTGATTGTTCATCCATAATTATACCATTGAAATTTTCCCCGATCTAACGGGAACCAGTCATTATCGTGGTTCCACTGACCCACGGGGAGCTTTTCGCCCGTCCCTGATCAGCATTTCACAGCAGGAAACAGATCCTGTGCTCTTGCAGAGGCCCATTGTGACAGGGCAAATTATTGCTCCACGTCGTCATATGCCATCATGATCAGGAATACTATTTTATGAAGCATAAACGTATGGGCACAATTTAATTAACCTTTTGGCAAATTCAGGAATTTATGCTTATATAAAACAGCATAAGTATCCTCTTTTTCCCTTAACAGTTATAAATGGAATTGGATTAACAGATAAAGTGAGTATAATGATCAAAGCAACAGCATACGGGGTAAACGGAACCAAGGATAAATTCAGCAAAATGGAGATTGAAAGAAGAGAAGTTGGCGAGAAGGATGTAAAAATTAAAATCGATTACTGCGGAATATGCCATAGCGATATACACACTGCAAGAAATGAATGGGGAGGGGCCTCTTATCCTGTGATTCCCGGGCATGAAATTGTGGGAATTGTTGAGGAAACAGGTTCAAAGGTCAAAAAATACAAGAAAGGAGACAGAGTCGGAGTAGGCTGCATGGTGGATTCCGATGGAAACTGTACACACTGCATGGCAGGAAATGAGCACTACTGTGATGAGGGAATTTACACATATAATTCACCCGATTCAGGCACTGGTAAGAGAACCTATGGCGGGTATTCCACAAATGTGGTGGTGAAGGAGAACTTTGTCCTGAAAATACCTGAAAATCTGGACATGGCTGGATCTGCACCACTTCTTTGCGCTGGAATTACAACCTATTCACCACTCATGAAATGGAATGTGGGAAAGGGAACCAGCGTGGCAGTGGCAGGCCTGGGTGGCCTTGGGCATATGGGCGTGAAGATTGCTGCAGCCATGGGTGCAGACGTCACAGTTATTACAAGAAGTTCCAGTAAGGCTGATGAAGCAAAGAGACTGGGAGCAAAGCATGTGGTGGTTTCTGACAGCAGGGAATCCCTGAAGAAACATGCAGAGGAGTATGATTTCATACTGGACACAATCCCTGCAGTTCATGACCTGAATTTGTACCTCTCCATGGTAAAGCCCGAAGGCGCACTGGTGCTGGTAGGTCTTCCAGAGGTTGGGCATACTTATACAATAAACGCCGGATCACTCATTGGAGGAAGGAAGACACTGGCCGGATCAAACATCGGAGGTATTAAGGAAACACAGGAAATGCTTGACTTCTGTGGAAAGCATGGCATAACGGCAGATATTGAAATGATCAACGCTGACCAGATTGACAAGGCATATGAAAGAACTGTGAATGCTGATGTCAGATACAGGTTTGTCATTGACATAAATTCCATGAGGAAGTGAAACTTCAGCTAATGATGGTAAAGGTCAGGGTGATGAAGGGAACCGATCCTCCACACATGGAGAACGGTGTTCTCATGGTTCACACCAATGAGGAGAGGAGAAACAATGTGGCAAATCACGATGTGATTCGCCAGATCTCTTCACATTTCAAGGTATCTGTTTCAGACATCAGGCTTATTTCAGGGATGAAGAGCAAGCGTAAGGTTTTCTATATACCAGAATCATGATCAGGAATGATCCTGAAAAATGCCAGAAACATGAAATCAAAAACCTTTTAGGAGAAAAAAATATTATGCCTGAGCCTACCACTATTTATCACACCAGTTAATAGAAGGAGTGATATTATGGTGACTTTTGGGGCCTGTAGTCCAGTGGTCATGACGTCGCTCTCACACAGCGAAGATCGCCGGTTCGAATCCGGCCAGGCCCACTTATTCTTTTAAGAATCCAGTTAAATTTAAAGGAAATTTTCTTCTGAAATAGAATCTTTTTGAAATTTATCAGTAAAAAATTATGGAAGTTTCATCCCTGTCTTACAGGGTTCGTTTCCATTGATCGACATGGTACTGGAATCTACTGGGCCATGGTTTGCAGCTGAGTAATAATTTCCTTTTCAACGTGCTCTGTGAAAAGAATCTCAGGAATATCCACGAATAAGAACAGTTCAGTAAGGAAGAGTGTCTCAATAGCAGTTATTGCAAGGTTTTTCGCGAGTTTTCCAATTCCCGTTACCACATGTATCTGGCCCTCGGAGGTGGTTTCAAAAGTGAATGTCAATGCCCTGTCAGCTGCGATCAGATCTCTCATGATACCTGGTTTCTGGGCCTGAATTATTGCCTTGTCACCCTGCACATTGCTTTGAACTTTCCATTTCTGCTCCTGGAGGAATTGAATGAACACAGTAGTGATATCATTCAGGTTTTTGCTTGTGTTAAGATCAAGCTCTTTTTTAAAGAATCCCATAAACGCATAATCACTCTATCTATTTAGGATTTAGCTAATAATTACTATATTTTACGATTCATATTCAAGAGTTTACCCTGCATGAAAGTGGGTATTTGTCTGTGCTATACTGCTTTTTTAAGCATTGATTCCATCTGGGGCACAATAAACTTCTAAAATTTTTGATAACCCAAAGTGGCATATTTGAGATTTTTATGAATTATTACAGGTAAATTGCTTTCACTTCTCACGGGATTTGACTTGTTCTACTATCTCACCATCGTTGTAATAAGTTCTTTGTTCCAAGATTTTTCCATCATGATCCAGTACAAAGACAAAAATCCCCTCGAATTTTATGGGTGTGTTTTTACCTTCCACACCATATCTTTTGCCGGTCAGTATCCCTGTACTTCTCCATTCAGCGAAATATGTAGGGTCATTCCATGATGTATTGATATATTCAAAATGCAGGTTTTGAATCGCGTTAAATAGGCCTGTAAGGTATGTTCTGAATCCCTCTTTACCCCTTATGACAAGGTATTCACTACCTGAATGTTGGTACACGATTAAGTCTGTGCAGAGCTTAATCAACTCATCTGGTTTCCCGCTATTCCATGCGTTAAGAATTTTCTTAAATTTGTGGTTCGCGGAAACGTCCATGCAATCTAATAGTTATTGTTATATATATATTTTAT
>JAKAWY010000033.1:0-5339 GCA_021816745.1 Thermoplasmata archaeon | reverse complement strand
AAGTCTGTGCAGAGCTTAATCAACTCATCTGGTTTCCCGCTATTCCATGCGTTAAGAATTTTCTTAAATTTGTGGTTCGCGGAAACGTCCATGCAATCTAATAGTTATTGTTATATATATATTTTATTTTCAAAAAATTTTATTTATAATTAACATAAGAAAATTAATATAAAATATAGTAGAATATGTTTTATTCTATCTCATCGCGATCAGGAAATTTTACAGAGTTGACAATTTGTTTGTCATTGAAGTATGATCTATGCTCAACAATTTTTCCATCTGCTTCCAGAATTACAACTGAAACCCCTTCAAACCGGATGGGTTCTCCTTTCCCTTCGACACCATATCTGTTCCCTACAAGATTTCCTTTAGCAATCCATTCAAGGAAAAAGGATGGATCATTCCAGGCATAATTTGTAAAATCGAAATGAAGGTTTTGAATTGCCTTAAACAGACTTTTCATGTATTCCCCGAATTGCCCGGCACCTCTGGCGACGAGGTAATTGTTCCCCATATGTTCATAAACAATAAAATCGGAGGCTAACCCTATAAGTTGATCTGGCCCACCACTGTTCCAGGCGTCTATTATTCTTTGTAAATGTGGTTTTTGGCTTAGATCCATTTTTATGAAACACGGAATAAGTACTTATATTTTTGTTCTAATTTAAAATAGAAAGTTATAAATATATCAACATTGAACATCTATTAATTCATATTAGATTAAAATAGGTATTCATTCTTCGTCCAAACCACATTCAATTTTTATCCGATTATTAAAATATTCATGTCCTTCAACAATTTCTGGAATTATAATTTTAGCAGGATTTCAACCATATAAAATTCATAAAATTTTCTTTTTTTGCTTTTAAAAATATACAGTAAAGATAAAATACATACATGATCTATTCACCCATGGAGTCTAAAGAGGGTGGGAATATCATTCTCCAAAAGGAAGTCAAGTTAAAAAATCCCTTGGTAATTGGCGGTTTTATGAACCAGACGCCACTGGGAGTCATGGTTACAAGTTACATAGTCGAAAGCCTCAAAATGCACCAGGTGGGAATCATGAAATCTCCTTATATTCCGCCTGTGACTGTTTTTGTGGGAAGGAAAATGAGGAATCCTTTCAGGATATATTCAAATGAAGATGGCACGCTGCTTATTGTACAGTCAGAAGTGCCAGTAAGGCAGGACGGACTGGCCCCATTGAGCGAGGTTCTTCTGGGATGGCTTAAGACACAGGGCATAAGTGAATTTGTGGTGGTGGATGGAATACCTACCAGGGAACTGGGGGAAAGAGACACTTATCTGGTTGCTGGAGCCAACAGGATAAGCGAGCTTGAAAAAAAGAAGATAGAGATCGCAGAATCAGCCATAATATCGGGGATTGGAGGGGCAATACTCAATGAAAGCCTGATGTCAAATGTGAATGCGCTGGCACTTCTCACCATGCATGCCATGGAGATACCGGATCCGGATTCAGTTCTCTCCATTATAAAGGCTCTAAATTCCATATACAACCTGAAAATAAACACTGCAGTGCTTGAGGAGAGCGTAAAGAGGCTGCACGAACAGATTAACAAGATTTCAGAGGAGTACAAGGCATCCAAGGGTGAAGATGCAGACAACTCTATGTATAAATAAGATGAAAATTTGAGGATGATCATATGATTAAAGTGGCAATTAACGGATACGGAACCATAGGAAGAAGGGTTGCTGATGCAGTAAGGTCACAGAAAGACATGACTGTGGCCGGCATTGTAAAGGCAAGGCCTGACTATGTTGCCCATGAAGCATCCAAGACATTCAGAGTATATTCCATTGATAAGAATGGAACGGAGGCCTTCAAAAATGAGGGTATAGATGTACAGGGAGATCTTGAATCACTGCTGGATAATGTGGACATAGTGGTGGATGCTACCCCTGAAGGACAGGGAGAGAAAAATCTCGAGCTATACAAAAAACATCATGTAAAGGCCATATTGCAGGGTGGAGAGAAGAGCACCTCCACCGGATTAAGTTTCAATTCATACAGCAATTTCTCAGATTCATGGGGTAAGGATTATTCCAGAGTTGTTTCATGCAACACAACGGGATTAGCCAGGACAGTGTCTGCAGCCCAGGAGAAATTCGGAGTGCTGAAGGTGGACGCCACCATAGTAAGAAGGGCCACAGATCCCAATGACAGCAAGAAAGGTCCTATAAACGGAGTGGAACCTTCACTGAAGTTTCCTTCGCATCATGGTCCAGACCTCAGGACAGTGCTTAATCTCCAGGACGCAACAACCGTGGCAATCAAGGTTCCTACCACACTTATGCACGTTCACAGCATAAATCTGACAACCGATAAGCCGGTAACACAGGGAGATCTGGCGGATTTATTCACCGGACACGGCAGAATACTGGAAATATCAGGCAAAGCAGGCATAACATCCACAGCACAGGTTATGGATCTGGCAAGGGAAATGGGAAGAAAAAGAGGAGATCTTTTTGAAATTGCAGTCTGGAAAGAATCAATGTATGCAGCCGGGAACACCATAAGATACATTCAGGCGGTGCACCAGGAAAGTGACGTGGTACCAGAGAACGTGGATGCCATCAGATCCATGATGCAGGCCATGGAAAAGGACGATTCCATTAGAGAAACAGACAGGGCAATGAACATAGGGGGGAATTAGATGGAAAAAAACGAGAAGAAATTGAAAGAAGATGAAACAGAAAAGAAGGAGGAGATTGGTATAGAGGACATCCCCGGAGTTGGCGAGGCAACAGCAGAAAAACTCAGGGAAAGCAATTATACAGATGTAATGGCAATAGCAGTGGCCTCTCCTTCAGATATGGCGAACCTCACTGGAATAGGTGAAGGTGCAGCTGCAAAAATTATAGCAGCAGCCAGGAAGATAGCCGACGTTGGAAATTTTGAGACAGGAGATGAGATCTACCAGAGGAGAAAGGGAGTGCAGAAGCTGACCAGCGGTAGCCACAACCTTGACACCCTGCTTGGCGGAGGACTTGAGACACAGGCCATCTCTGAATTCTTTGGAGAATTTGGATCGGGAAAAACACAGATTATGCACCAGCTTGCAGTAACTGCCACCATGCCCATAGAGAGGGGTGGTTTCAACACTGACGTAATTATCATTGATACTGAGAATACATTCAGGCCTGAGAGGATCATTCAGATGGCAAAGGCAAAGGACCTGGACTCTGACGAGGTACTTGCCAGGATCAGGGTGGCCAGGGCATACAATTCACATCACCAGATACTTCTGGGCGACAGGGCCGGGGAAATCGCAAAGGAACATCCTGCAAGGCTTCTCATAGTGGATTCCCTGACATCACATTTCAGGTCAGAATACATGGGAAGGGGCTCACTTTCAGAGAGGCAGCAGTTGCTAAACAGGCATATGCACGATCTTCTGAGATTTGGAACACTTCATAATGCGGTTATTGCAGTTACCAACCAGGTTTCTGCAAGGCCGGATGTATTCTTTGGAGATCCCATGGCTCCTGTGGGAGGAAACATAGTTGGACACACAGCGACCTTCAGAATTTACCTGAGGAAGGGCAAGGCTGGAAAAAGGATTGCAAGACTCATTGATTCACCATACCTCCCCGAGGGGGAGACAGTGCTGCAGGTATCCGAAGACGGGGTATCTGATGGAACCTGAGGCTGGATCCATGTGGGACATAATCCAGGAAGCTTTCGGCAAATATCATTCCCAGATGTCTGTGGTAAAGTACCTGATTAACTATGGTTTTTCTGTAAAGGAAAAATACGACAATGAGTACGGTATTTTCTGCGGTTCAGTGGAGGTAAGGTCAAACTCACTGGCCCTTTCAGTGGGAGTGGATAAGAGGGTTGTTATACAGGTGGTGAGCAAGATTGTGGGTGACAAAACACTACTGGAATTTTTCTCTAAACTTACAGCCATTGCAGACATGAGCAGCGCGGTTTCAAAACTTATGAATCTTGTGGTACTGGAAATAATTCCGGAAGACGCATCAAAGCCAGGGATCATAAGCGATGCGCTGAAGATCATTGCGGACAGCGGAGTGGGAATCAGGCAGGTCATTGTTCAGGATCCTGTCATGGTGGATGAGCCAAGAGCAAGGATAGTTACGGATTCACCACTGAATCCGGAAGTCATATCTAAGATCCGGAACATACCCAACATAAAGGGATTAACCATATTGTAGGAGGAGATAAGTTTGGTAAAATTGGGAAAAAAACCGACAGCAGGGACACAGGATGACGGCACTGAAACCATAGAATTCATCAACCTTTCCGAATATGATTTTGGAACAGGAAAATCATCCTATTCCAAGAGCCTGAAGGTGGTGGAAGTGGACAAGCCTGAGCATGTGAAGAAAGCAGTCAGCATGGTGTATGATGGAAGCATAGTAATTCTGGACACATCCAACGCACCCAGCGATTCCATATCTGCATCCAGGCTCAGTGACGAGATTTCAGCGCTCCATGAAAAACTCCAGGTTGCAAAACTTGGTACCAGGTACTTCGTCATTGTACCGGAAGATATCCACCTGGAAAGGAAAAAGGTCAGGTACGATCTATAATTTCATTACCTGTTAACACAGGTATATGTTTTCCTTCTCAGATCCCTCTGATCAAACACTTCCTTAATCAGACGCAGTTCCAGCAGTTCATTTATGGCATTTTGGACAGTTCTCCTGTTGAGGCCCGTTATGTTCATAATGTTGGTCTGGTCTGCAGTGATGGAATTTCTAATGACATGAAAAACAAATTTTGTGGCAGGGCTTCCATGAAAATCCTTGGCCTGATCCCTGGCGGGAATTGTGTCTCCAGCCAATCCCAGCCTCTTGGTCACCAGGGATGCAGCAGACATGATGGATACATTTCCAAGATTCACACCAGTTCCTATTCTTGATATGAGATCTGACTGCTGCTTTTCTCCGGGTGCCTCAAACATGAAAGTTTCAGGACTGTTTGTTTCCAGTATTTTCTCCACCCAGTCCCATTTTATGTTTCCCTGAAAATCATAGATTCCAACATCTCTTCCAGTGTCTCCACCTTCTATAATGATCAGTTCAGGATTCATCTCTTTTGCTTCCTCTATCCTGTAGATGGCATCGTGGACGGTATATTCATTATCCCCATTCTTTCTTCCAACTTCTATCAGTATTTTCAGGCCAACGGATTCAGCTATCTCCACAGCGATTTTCTTATCCCTCCTGGTGAGCCCAAGATTTCCCTCGCTTAACTCCAGATGAGTGAAACCCACCTGTTTGGCCAAGTTAATTCCAGCCTCTATCTTCCCCTTCAGGGAACAGGTCTCCAGAAATGTTCCTCCCGTCAT
>JAKAWY010000032.1 GCA_021816745.1 Thermoplasmata archaeon | reverse complement strand
ATTGATAAATTTATAAGGCTTTTATGTATCAGGTTAAAATCCATATTTAAGGAGGATCATTTAATGGCACAGGGAAATTCAGTGGCTATAATCGCTGACAAGAAAAGTGGAAAAACGTACAAAAGAGAGATAAAACCTGAGAACCTCAGTCTGCTTAATGGCAGGAGAATCGGAGAGGAAGTTGACGGTATATTCTTTGAGCTTCCAGGCTACAAATTGAAGTTTACGGGAGGAACATCCATTGATGGTTTTCCCATGAAGCCCGATCTCTTCGTTTCAGGAAAGAAAAGAATTCTGATTAAATACAGGGACGGAGAAAGAAAGAAAAGAGGCATCAGGCAAAGGGTAACCTTCAGGGGAAACATCATTGGGCCTGACATATCCCAGTTAAACTTTATTATTAACCAGTATGGGCCTGACCCATTGGATAAGGCAGAGGAATCAAAAGAATGAGTTCAAGCTTGCCCCAGCCCACTGTAAACATTGGAATGGTTGGCCACGTTGATCATGGCAAAAGCACCCTCACCAAGGCACTCACCGGGAGGAAAACAGATATCCACTCGGAAGAGGTAAAGAGGGGAATATCCATTAAACTTGGATATGCAGATACACCAGTGTATATATGTGAAACCGGGGAGAAGCTTTTTTCAGGAACAAAAATAAACGATGACTGCAAGTTAAGCAGGGTTGTGTCCTTCGTTGACGCACCAGGCCATGAAACACTGATGGCCACCATGTTATCCGGTTCATCCATCATGGACGGAGCTCTCCTTGTGGTGGCGGCCAATGAGAAATGCCCTCAGCCACAGACCAGGGAGCATCTCACCGCCATTGAGATCATGGGAATAAAAAATATCATAATTATCCAGAACAAGATTGATCTTGTAACCAGAGAAAGAGCCATGGAGAGCTACAGGGAGATCAAGAATTTTGTAAGGGGCAGCGTGGCAGAGAATTCACCCATTATCCCTGTAAGTGCTTATCATAACAAGAATATTCACAAGATATTTGAGGCCATTGAAGAATTTATCCCCACACCTATCAGAAATATCAATGCAGATCCACTTATGTATGTGGCAAGATCCTTTGATGTCAACAGGCCTGGTCTTCCACCAGCTTCCCTGAGGGGAGGCGTGCTTGGTGGATCCCTGACAGAGGGCATTATCAGGCTGGGAGATGAGATTGAAATTGCACCAGGCATCAGGCAAATAAAGGGAAACAAAGAGACATGGGATAATGTTATTACAGAATGCACTTCATTAATGGCAGGATCAAATTCCTATGACTCCATTGTGCCAGGTGGCCTGTCCGCCATTGGTACCAAACTTGATCCATCCATCACAAAAAATGACGGGCTGGCAGGAAGAATTCTAAGTCTTAAGGGAAAAACACCACCAGTTACATCCTCAGTGGAGCTATCTCCAAACCTTTTGCAGAGAGTAGTGGGATTTGAGGAGGATATGAGCGTAGAACCCATCAAGACCAGAGAGTCACTGATGCTTACCTTTGGCACATCCAACACACTTGGAATAGTTACCAACACCAGGGACAAGAGCATGGAGATAACACTCAGAATACCAGTGGCTGTGAAGAAGGATGAGAGAGTGGCCATTGCCAGAAGAATCGCCAACAGGTGGAGACTCATCGGCTACGGCAATGTCGTTTCTTTCCAGTAATTGCAGTTAATTCTCAACGCACATTCTGAACAGACAGGATCAGTTTTACAATAATCCTTGGCAAGATTTACCAGCATTCCGTGGAAATTTTTCAGATCTTCAATACCCCATTCCTTTTCTATAATATCCCTTAAGGATTCAGCGTCCTGATTTTCTTCTATTATTCCCAGCCTTTTGAATATCCTGTTAGTGTATTTGTCAATCACGAATTTCTTGCGATCCAAAGCGTAAATCATTATGGAATCACAGGTCTCCCTTCCTACACCGTACAACCCCATTAGGTATTCATCAAGTTCCTTATCGTCCAGCTTATTCAGGCCCTCAAGTCCACCTGCATCCAGGATGGAATTTGTTATAAAATTCAGTATTTTTGCCTTTCTTCTGAAAAATCCGGATGACCTGATGAGAACTCCAAGCTCTTCCTCATTCAGGGAAGCGACTCCTTCCAGGGAGCACACATTATTTTCCTTGAGCTTTTTGATGGACTTTTCAACATTGCTCCATGCGGTGTTCTGGGTGAGAATAGCACCAATAATCACCTCTTCCGGGGTGTCACCTGGCCACCAGTGGAGGTTTCCATAATGTTCCTGTAACAAATTCCATACAAGGGTTACTTCCATCATATTACTGAATCACAGGATGCATAAAAATGGTGGTATTATATGATCAATAATGATTATATACTCTATTTCACGCATTTTTTAAGGCGTGACAATTGAAAAATCCCGCAATCAGATTCCAGTTTTATGATTTTTATTCACAAAGTAAAATTTCCGTCCAATTCGATTAACAGCATACTGATTAAATAGTCAATAAAAATATTTTAATAGTAGTATGTCGTTATCTAATTGATAACCATGGTAGGCATCAGTGAATTGTCTAAAGAGGTCTCAAAGAAGACCGGAACCACGCAGAAGGTTACCAGGGATGTAATAAAATACTTCCTTGAAGATATCATAAGAGAGGCAAACAGGGGAGAGAAGATCAACCTTGCAGGCTTTGGAATCTTTGAGAGGAAAAAGCAGAAGGCAAGAGTTGCAAAGAACCCTCAGACCAGAAAAGAAATCAGGGTTCCAGAGAAGAAGAAATTCGTCTTCAGACCCTCAAGCAAGATAAAATACCAGTAAAAAGGTTTAAATTTTTGATAACCTTTTTTTTCTTTCTTTTGAATCTAAACCAGTAAGTTCTGTCAATAATTTGTTATAAAGATTTATAGAAGTCATAGGATCCTTGAATTCAGGATCTGTCACGGTTTCTATCATTAAATTTTTTCCACCACATTCTACGGATATAGATTTTAAACCGGGCATGGTGAAATCCACATTATTTCCTTTCAGCACAGCATTGCTTGAATATTTTTTGCAGATTGAAAGAACCGTTTCAGGATCAGTTTTTATTCCTTTTTTAACAGGGTATTCTCTCATTTTGCTTCCCCTTTCTGTTTCTTTCTCTGTATATGCCTGATGAAATTCCTTGCGTATATGGAATCCATGTACTGTGCATCGTGTTCAAGAAGTGGTGAACATGAAATTACAGTTATATCGCCTGTATAATCCATCAGTGAATCAGCAAAGGTTTCAAACTTAAGGCTGCCATGCTTGATGGCTGTAAGCTTTACCTCACTGTTTCCCTCGTATTCCACTCCTGAAAATTCCATGTATGTGTCATATTTTGCAAACTTGCTGAATTTTTCAAGAATTTCTGTGAAGTCGGAAGAGGTGATCAATTTTCCACCAGAAAGTGAGTGATAGTGAGGCATGTTCAGTATAGGCTCAACACCTGGAATCTTCCTGGCCAGTCCCAGTACCTCTTCAGTTGTTCCAAAGATCTCGGGCTTGCCGGATGTTTCAACACCAATATACGGGAATCCTTTCTCATGACTCATTTCATCAGCAAAACTTGAATACAGTTCTGTGGCGTGCTTCAGGCTCTCCTTCTTTGATTTTCCGTAAAAGCCTGTGTGTGTAACTACCCTCCTTGCGCCCATCTCTTTTCCGATAATTAGTGTCCACTTAAGGTGGTCAGCGGATTTCTCCCCCATTTCACCCATGTTCAGAAGATCCATGTAATAGGGACTGTGCATGGAAAGAATAATATCAAGTTCCCTGGCCAGCTGGCCCCCTAACTTCAGGTCATCATAGTTCCTGGCCATGTTCCAGAACAGTTCCTTTACTACGTCCTCCTCCTCTATCTCCGTTTCCGTTCCAACGCTCCTGTAATTACCATCGTCGTCAGGCCTCATTACGTCAATGATGATTGAATTTTCATTGTCTCTAGGAAGCATTCCGGCATATTCAGTCCCTGAATTCTCCTGGAAATTTACCCTCAAAAGCTGAACCTCCAGCGCTTTAAGATCGAGCTTATAAGTTTCTTCAACTGACTCTACAAAGGTTCTACCCTTGCCGGTTAAAGGTATGCCGGCAATTCCGTATCTGATCATTCAGACCATATAGATAAAATTGATTTTTAACCTTTGTCATAAATCCTGCGGAAGTTCACTTATCTCTTTTCCCAATCCCATAATTTCCCTGATCCCATTCTGCATGGAGAGTGAATACTGCCATGTGCTGTCAAAGGCAACAATTGGCTCAAGTTCATCAGTGCCAAGCTTCTCTTTCAGGCTTTCCCTAACCAGATTCATTTCATGCATGTTCTGGGTATGCCCAAGGAATGTCAGCATCCCGGAGAACTGATCCTTCATCAAAAGGAAACTTTCACCCATAATACCTGTCATCATTGTTTTCATTATCTCTTTTTGCTCATCAGGCACAGGTATGGTCAGGATGAAAAGCATCCCATAACTGTTCATGTATGAAGAAAGTGCGGGCTCAAAGTAAAATGCCCTCTCATGAGTCAATTCCCTGATTCTCTTTGCCGTGGTTTTTCTGTTAATTCCAATATCCTTGGAGATCTCATCTATTCCTGCCATGGGGTCCCGGATGATCCTGTCCAGGATGTTCATGTATCTCTTCCCATCTTTCACAGAGCATCTTGGTGCGAAGTCCACCTTCATCATGATCTGGACAGTCTCCGATATCTCCTTCAATGCTTTCAGATCAGACTCAAGTTCCTCTTCCTCCCTGTACATGAATTCCATTATGAGCCCTATGGTGGAATGGACAGCCCTGTGTATGCCCATCAGGCTTCGGAATCTTCCCATTTCACTGATGATTGCCTCTGAGGTTTTGTAGTCGCATGAAAGAAGCACTGCAATCCTCTTCATATTAAGTATCCCGGGGTCGGGAATTGCCACTATATCCTTCAATACACCAGATTCTTTCATCTTGGAGATCCTGTTCCTGACAGTAGAGGGATTCTGCTTCATGCTCTTTGCAATGGAATAGTATGTAGGCCGCTCCTCCATCAGCGAGGAGGGGAATTGCGTTCTTCTCAAAATATCTGCGTCCAGTTGATCCATTCCAAAACAATCTAATTGAATATTAATATTTTACCCATTTCAACATTTTTATGACCGAAAGATTAAACTCTTCAAATGAAAATTTCTAATGCCTCCGATTCATATTCCCGACAAAGTGCTAAAAAACACTATTGAAAAAGATATTCCCATCTGTTTCCTCTCAACATAAACCATAAATACAATTATTCCGGGATTATGAAAGAAGGTGCAGGAATATCACTCTTCAGCATTGCATCACTTCATACTGAAAAGGCCCTAGAAATTTCTGCACCTCTGTCGGAGGCTTTTTTTCCTTAAAATCATAAAAAAGTTAAATATTAACATGCAATCAATACGTGATGCTTGGAAGTTGGGTAGTGAAATATAGTTACGGCATTAAACCCACATTTACAAGTGGTGATATCTATGAATGTAGATCCGAACATTACAAAATACATGATCAAGGCAAAGATAACGACAGACGGAGTGGTTGAAAAGCCCGACGTTGTCGGTGCAATATTTGGACAGACTGAAGGGTTGCTTGGAGAGGAACTGGATCTCAGGGATCTCCAGAAAAGCGGGAAAATAGGAAGAATTGAAGTAGACATTGACAGTAAGAAGGGCAGGACCGAAGGGGTTGTACTTATACCCTCTGGACTGGACCAGGTTGAAAGCTCAATTCTAGCTGCTTCCCTTGAAACCATTGACAGGATTGGTCCATGCAAGGCAAAGGTTGAGGTTGAAGAGATCGAGGACGTCAGGGCAGGAAAGAGAAAGAAAGTCATTGAAAGGGCTGAAGATCTTTACAAGAGAATGAGTGAATCAGGAAAGACGCTCAGCGAGAGCATAATTTCCACAGTCAGGGAAGAAGTGGAAAGGGCTGAGATAATTACTTTTGGTGAAGACAGGCTTCCAGCCGGGCCTGCAATAAAAGATTCAGATTCCATAATAGTGGTGGAGGGAAGAAACGATATACTTAACCTCCTGAAATATGGAATAAAGAATACCATTGCAGTTCAGGGAACAAACATCCCCAAAACTGTCCAGACACTTTCAAGAGAGAGGACAGTTACAGTATTTCTTGATGGAGACAGGGGAGGAGATCTCATTCTCAAGGAGATGCTTCAGGTGGCCGAAATTGATTTTGTCGCCAGGGCACCACCGGGAACTGAGGTGGAAGAGCTGACATACAAACAGATTGTAAAGGCTCTCAGATACAAAACGCCGACAGAGCAGTATCTGTCCACCAAGGGCATGAGTTCTGAACTTAAGGAATACAAGGAAAGATCTGACAGATCCGTGGGAAAGGAAAAGATTCCTGAGAATCATGAAGAAAAGGTACAGGAGAAAAAGAGGGAAGTAACATCACATCCTGAGGCAGAAGTATCGGCAGAAGAGGATGAGAGAGAGCCTGAACGAAAAAAAGAACGCCACCTGGAAAGGGTGGAAATAAAAAAGACGTTCTCCATAGACGACCCAAACAGCGTAAGAAGAAGAATAAGTGAACTTACAAATACCAAGGAGACAGAAATATACGACATGGAGGGCAATGCCAAGGGAACCTTTGAACTGGCTGTTGCCCCTGAAGCCATAGATGGATCAGAGAAGGTCGGATACGTCATCACCGGAGGAGTCATTTCCCAGAGGCTTGTGGATATCTGCCACAGGAAGGGTGTAAAGGCTATCTACGGTTACAAGAGAGGGCACATAACCAAGAAGCCTGAGAGCATCAAGGTTGTGCCCATGGAAGAGGCATAAAAGTGAATTTCAAAAATGTGGACTCTACTGCTGATATCTCTATTCCCTCAAATCCCCTGGAAAGGGTTATCGGACAGGATGAGGCAGTAAGAATTGCCACAATTGCAGCAAGGCAGAGAAGGAACATTTTACTGGTAGGCCCCCCTGGTGTGGGTAAATCCATGATTGCCCAGGCAATGTCATTCCTTATCGAAAAACCTGAACACGAGGTAAGGGTAATTCACAACCTCAGATATCCGGAGAGGCCTTTTGTAGATGTAAAAAACAAGAACCAGGTCATACAGGAAGAGGAGGATATGACAGGTTCAGAGGGAACACTTCTGGAACCATGGGAACTGCCCACTGATGTGGCGGAAAAAATGGGATATAGATGTTCCAGGTGCGGATTCAATTCATCATTTACCGAGACCACATGCCCCAGGTGCAACCAGCCCAAGGTGCAGAACACTGCCCAGGGGCCGTTCGGTGACATGTTCAATGTGCTGGGCCAGGCACTGGGAATGCAGAACAACATGGAAAGGGTTACCTCCACCAGGAAGGTTGGAGACAGGGAAGAGATTATCCAGTACGAGAGGGACGGAGAAAGGGTAAGGATCCTTGATGAAAAAACCATGGAAAGAAAGAGGAAAATGGACAAGAAGAGCCCAAGCAAGGTCATTGTCCCCCTGAACAGGAATTCTTTCATTCTGGCCACAGGGGCAAGTGAAACTGAACTTCTTGGTGATGTGAGGCATGATCCATATGGTGGACATCCCCAGCTGGGAACAAGCCCATACGAGAGAGTTATTGCAGGTTCCATACACGAGGCCCATGAAGGTGTGCTTTTCGTGGATGAGATCACGCATCTGGGTGAGTTGCAGAGATCCATACTGACAGCCATGCAGGAGAAAAAATTCCCGATTACAGGCAGAAACCCGCAGAGTGCAGGGGCCAGCGTAAGAGTGGACAATGTTCCAACTGATTTCATTCTTGTGGCTGCATGCAACATCCAGGATCTGGAAAAGATCCTCAGTCCTCTAAGATCAAGAATTTCAGGAAATGGCTATGAGGTTCTAATGGAAGTAGCCATGCCGTACAACCGTGAAAATGCCTTAAGATACTACCAGTTCATGACCCAGGAGATCAACAGCGATGGTAAGATACCCCATATGGCCATGGATGCAGCAGAACTGATCCTGGAGGAAGGCAAGAGGCGTGCCAAGATCATCGATGGAAGGGAGAATGCCCTCACGCTGAGACTCAGGGAACTGGGAGGATTAATCAGGGCAGCCGGTGACATTGCCGTGAGCAATGGAATTGAACTTATTGAGAAGGAACACGTGCAGCAGGCCCTGAAGATATACATGCCCGTGGAAGAGAAGATAGCCAAAGTGTATGGAAACATGACCAATGCCATAACCAGTGAGGCCACAGCATCCCAGAAAATGTCTGGATATTACGGTGAAACTAAATACACCTACTCAGATCCATATTACAGGTAAACTTATATTAAATAAGTATTACATGAGAATAGGTTAATAAAGTTAACAATATACACAACGAGGTGAAAAAATGGCACTAGCATTAGGTGAAAAGGTTCCAGATTTTACGGCGAACACGTCCATGGGCCCCATTAGTTTTTCCTCCTATAAGGGAAAATGGGTTCTTCTATTCTCACATCCGGCAGATTTTACTCCGGTGTGCACCACAGAATTCATGGCATTCACGCAGAGATACGAGGATTTCAGGAAACTGGGAGTTGAACTTCTGGGAGTAAGTATCGACAGCATATACAGTCACATTGCATGGATCAGGGACATAAAGGAAAAGTACGGAGTGGAGATTCCTTTCCCAATCATAGCAGACGTGAACAAGGAAGTTGCATCAATTTTCAACATCATAAACCCCGCAGACGGGCTTACAGTGAGAGGAGTATTTGTCATAGACCCGAACCAGAAGGTAAGATGGATTGCATACTACCCTGCTGAGGTTGGAAGAAGCATGGATGAACTTATCAGGGTTCTGAAAGCATTCCAGTTTAACTGGGATAAGAAACTGGCCACCCCTGCAAACTGGAAAGAGGGAGACGGTGGAGTAATGGGAGCACCAAACACTGTGGAGGCAAGCTACCAGAGGGAGAAAGAGGGTGCCGAGAGATGGTATCTTAAAAAAGTGAGTTAATAAATGACTGACTGTGTAATGTATAATATTTCCCTGGGTGAATCCCACCCTTCCACCATTTGTGTGGAACTTAAAAAGGTGGCGGATTCTCTTAATTTTTTAAGGGATGGACTTGTTTCTGAATACCCGGAAGAGTATATGACAGATTTCATATCACAGTACGCCAGGACAGATGAGATCCTTCCTGATGACAGGACTATGGGATTCATCATCATAAATTCAAAGAAAAAGGCAATATCCATTTCATTCAGCAGGATTGACAGCAAAACAGCCGAAGGAATCACGCAGGCTGCCCAGATGTACGAGGATATGGGTTTTGATCTGGAAACTGACATAACTCCATCATAAAATCACGATATTTTTTATAATTTATTTTTAGAGAATGGCGAAGTTTCCTTCTCAACATTTTTAAAGACATCCTGGCTGGAATTGGATTCTTTCCCGATTCTGCCAGATGTTTCAGGATCATAGTACCTCAGTTCATTGAATACCCTGCGGAAAGCTTTGCCTTTGAGACTCATCCTGCTGCTTCCGGTATATTCTTCGATGGAACTGTCAATCAGTCTTGAACCCAAATACTGCACTGACGATGCCACAATTGCCAATGCGGTAATCAGCCAGTAGGAGTTGTTATACAAATACAGGCCTATCATCTGGAACGTGCCTGACGAGAAAATACTAAAAAGCAGTGCCTTAGCTGCCTCAATTAAAGTCAACATCAAAATAAGATTGAAAAGAATATTTAGACGATGTATATTCCTGCCATTCCTGAATTTCTTCACATACTTTGGAATGTCAGTTTTTTTCTCTATCATCCTGTTGAATAAATTGAACTGTTATATAATTTTCCTTGTACGGATAAATTGAAGGTGATGCTATGAGTATCTATTTTGTTGCTTGCAAGAGTTTACAGTTTTTTCGACAAAGACAAGATCCCTGAAAAAACAATCAAATCTTTTTGAAGATGGTTAAAAGCCGGTTCCTGCCCCCGAATTTATCAATAAAAACATGGTAATCCTTTATTCCGGAAAGTTCCAGAAGTCTCTTCATGCTTCCCCGGGTATGGTTGTAGGACGGCATTGCGTGCATTCCGTCAATGCTATTTTCCATAATTGGCCCACTGGACCTGTGATTCCTCATCTCCAGTATTGCACTTCCCCCTTTTTCCAATACACGGTATATTTCCAGTATACATTTCTTCTGATCCTCTGGAACAATGAGTTCGCTGAAGGCGTTCCACATACATATGACATGCTGGAACATCCCATCTTCATAGGAAATTTTTCTCATGTCTCCAACCCTGAAATCTATGTTGAGATTGTGATTCAGTGCATTCCTGCGGGCTTCATCAATAAATGAGGGAGTTAAGTCAAGTCCATGCATTTCATATCCTTCAAGGGCCAGAGGAATCGAAAACCTGCCATACCCACACGCGAGATCCAGAATCCTTGATCTGCTCATTAACAGCTTCCTGAGGTATGACAATTCATTCTCAGTGTGTTCCTGGCTCTTTCTCCCTGCAAGCCATCCAATTCCCATATCTGTATAGAATCGATCAGGTGTCAGTGTCATTTTATCCCCTCTACTGGATTCAAGCAATAGTTAAATGATAAATCACTGTCTTAAGTTTTTAGGAATTCTGACTTTCCAGTGTAAAATAACCCATTTCTCTAAACTAATTATGAACAGATTTATATCATAAATAATTATTTAAATAAACAATAGTTATATGCTGTTTAGGAGTCATAAAATCATGAAGGATGTATTTACCTGCGATGTGTGCGGACTTCATTATGTGAATGTGAAAGATGCAGAAGAATGCACTAAATGGTGCAGCTCACACAACACCTGCAATCTTGACATAGCCACAAGATCCATTGAGGCCAGGGAAAACAGGAAAAAGTATTAGCTAATAGAATCGTTTGTGTTTTCAGGAGCTTTGAATTCGCAGAGTATGTTTCCGGAATCCTCCATGATCCTGGCATGAATCCCAAGATTCTGTGCTATTTCTTCAAAGTTTTTCCTGCTCATCAGATGCGGTTTGACCATTTTCTTTGCAAAGGTGTCATCACTGCTGGCCTCATAGATCACGAAACTCCCATTTTGTGAAAGCCGTTTCATTATGTTTTTCACAGCTGATTCCCGATCTTTCCAGTGGTGGAATGACATAGTGCTAATGATAAGATCAAAATTCTTGTCTCCCGGAATACTCCTGCTGCTTCCATTCTCGAAGGTAATATTGTTTCCTTGTTTTGATGTGTTTTTCCTGGATACCTTGATCATGTGTGGAGATGGATCAATGCCCATAGCCCTGATTTCCTGCCGGTTTGAGACAATACTGTTCAGGATTTTTCCAGTGCCAGAACCTATGTCCAGGATGGATTGAAATTCCCTTTTACTAACATCCTTCAGGACAAAATCATAGAAATTCCTGATGGTTTTGCTCATACCTGCAAAGTTATACATCCTGCTGGTGAAGAATCCGAATTTCTCTTCACCTTCAAGATAAAGGTTTTCCGGGTTATTCAAATTTATCTCTTAAGGATCAATGCTGGGGATTTAAAAGTTCACTTAAAAAATCTGTAAAATATTCTTGTTTATTCATTTATGATTGAATTTGATTTAGCATGAATATCATTCTTCAGATGACAATGTATAATGAAAACCTTTTACCGATGAAACTTATGACTGCAGGAATTGACGGAAGAAAAATTCCTGAGGCTGATGAAGTACCCGGGCGCAAAGACTGTGCTCATTCCAGACATTATGCAGATATTTCTGGGATCCAGAAAAAGAAGTTTTGTGGATGTGTTCGGAGGTTCCGGAATTGTCTCTTTGAACACCACCATAAAAGACGTGGTGTATAACGAAATAGATCCTGAGCTTTCAAACTTGTTCAGGCACCTGAAGGAACACCCGGAGAGGATAATCAAGATTCTGAGGGAAACGGTAAATTCAGGCTCACTTCCAGATAATAATCAAATCAGGAATCTTTGTTCAAAGCCGGGAACAATTGATGCCGCCTTTGGAACACTCATGAGATTCACCGTGAGTTTTGGAGGAATGGGAGACACATACAACACCAGAGAAAAGTCCACCCTTGGATATGCCAGGAAAACGCTGGGCCAGATGGAATCCATTACTGCGAAAGTAAAATCATGGAAGATCGAGAATATGGACTTCAGGGAACTTTTTAAGAAATATGACTCCCCTTACACTTTCTTCTATATGGATCCACCTTACAGTGACAGAAGATGGTACAACTACAACTTTACAGGCCAGGACTATGAGGACCTCAGGGTAATAATGACTCAAATTGAGGGAAAGTACCTGATGACTGTGGACAGGGATGATGATTACGTCTACGAGATTTTTGGCAAACCACAGCTCACCATGGAATATGAAAACAAAAACCAGGATACTTCTGTGGGATTCCTGCCCCCAAGAGTGAAGTCATTCTATACCAACATCAAAGTCGGGACTCAATCTTAATCAAGTCAATCCTTGGTAAGAAATATTTCCTTGATTTGTAAAAATTTTACAGTCTATGCGTGGACGATTTTATGGATAAATAATCCCAGATGCGGCCAGAACAATTCCTAAACCTAGGATCAGATACCCGGAATCGTACGTGTTCCTTCTTAGTGATATAATGGATCCAACTATAATTAAAACAATTCCAAATCCCAGAAGCCTGATCCTGTTTCTTCTCACTCATCTCACCCTTTGGATGAAAAGAAATGCTTTGTTGTTTTAATAAATATTGGCTTTCACTGACAGTGGTTTAATCTAAGCCATATATTCAAATGTCAATCTGTTTCTGCTGAATATATAAAAAATTGGACTTTAAACCATTATTGCTGGCAATGTTACATAAATGGATTGAATTTCAAAAGGGAATATGAAATATATTGCAATGGGAAAAAAGATTATCTCAATTGGTATAAAGGATCATGGTGTTTCTGAATGGCTCATGAAGAGAGGAGGCTAAATACTGCTTTACTTCTGATAGATATCCAGAAGGACTATTTCCCTGATGGCAGGATGGAACTGGATGGAGCACTGGAAGCTGCAAAGATAGCTTCTGAAGTGCTAAGACTCTTCAGGCTTAGTAAAATGCATATCTACCATGTTCACCATGTTTCCACAGGATCAACAGCTTCTTTTTTTATTCCTGGAACTGATGGCATTTTGCCACACCCTTTGGTAACCCCTGAAGAAGGGGAGGAAATCATAATCAAACACAATCCAAACAGTTTCCTTGGAACCGATCTACTGGAAAAACTGAAATCCAATAATATCAAAAATATCGTAATTGTCGGGATGATGACACATATGTGCGTGGATGCCACCACCAGGGCAGCCCATGATCTGGGTTTCCTTTGCACGGTAATTTACGAGGGATGTGCAACAAAAAGCATATCTTTCGATGATAAGCACGTTTCCAGCAAAGACGTTCAGAACGCATTCATGGCATCACTGAATGGAACTTACGCACACGTGCTTAGATTCTCAGAATTTCTTCTTAAGATGGATGATCTTCTTTAAGACTGGAAATTTTTATAAATACCAATGAAAATCCTGGAATAAAATTGATTCCAGGACCGAATCATCTTTCATTTATTTCTGTCTTAAGCTGATGATGTGTTCCCAGTCTTGTGTTTGTTTCCCATGAATATGATCAGAAATTGTGCAAGGATTGCAATGATAAAACTTACTGACATTGAAAACGATTCATAGGGATCCTGTCCACCATTGACAAAAGCAATTCCGCTTATCCCTCCAATGAAAATGAAAACCAAGGATATCACGGCAAAATAGGTGGCATCCCAGTTCTTTTCCCTTATGGTTAACAGTAGAATTATGATTGCAAGAAGTCCCGTGATTATACCCATGGCCATATGTGCACTGAATGCTGCAGATGATCCATTGAAAGAAAGATAGGAAACGTAGAGGTTAACGTACATTCCTATGACATATAGGATTGCCAGTAGAAATATCTCCAGAATAATCAGCCATTTGAGGTTAATCTTACTTTTTAAGTCAATTTTTTCCATGAAATCAGTACCTGTCTGTGATAACAAATTTTTATATAAAAATATATTGAAATGAATTTTATAGTATATAATTTAATTTTTAGGC
>JAKAWY010000031.1 GCA_021816745.1 Thermoplasmata archaeon | reverse complement strand
GAAAAATGTTTGTAAAATACTCTATAAATGGCTTCCAGATTTTGGGAATCAGCAGTGACTACCCCAAGGTTGTTATCAACCCCGGAACCTGGACGGTTAATTACAACCTCTATGGTCAATCTAATTTTCATTTATTGATTTACGATAAAACTTGAATATTTCGGATTTTGTGGAGAAATCAATAGAAGAATTGATGATTAGATATAAATTAAAGAAACATTTCCAGCCTCTTGGATTGTGTTTCCTAATATTATACTCCTTACTGTATCACATTATTTATACATAATTTTGCCATTTCATACCAATTCAAATTATGTTTACTCATTTAAATTTATATTTTCCAGGAGCTATCATTTGTAGTCGTAATTTGCACTTAAATTTTTTAAAAATTCAATGATTATCTGGCACACACAATATCCTTCAGATTTTAAGGAATAGAGTGCATAACAGTTGACTCCTCACCTATTGCACCAGTAAGCTTAACTTCACCATATCATTCATATTACTTATGAGACTGGAGATTCTTGCCTTTTTACTGGTGAGTTCCATCAGTTCAATAGTGTCTTTTTCATATTATGTGATCAATTATTATGCATCAAGATCTTCAAAAAAGGAGAAAAGTAGTGAGTTTCTCCCAATGGGTTACACCTCAAATGACGTAACTGCCGTAATTCCTGTAAGAAATGAAAATCCGGAAAAGTTTGCAAACTCCATAAAAGCCATTATTTTCCAGGTCTCCAGGGTAATAGTGATTGGAGATGGGGTATCTTCACCATACCGGGAAATATGCTCTGAAACAGGTGCTGAATTCATAGCACTGCCGGAGAGATCCGGAAAAAGGGTTGCCATGGCTGAAGGAATCAGCAGGGTAAACACTCCGGTAACATTGTTCATGGATTCCGATGCAACACCATCATCAGATGCAGTGAAAGCAGTCCTTAGTGATTTCAGATCCAATGTTGGAGGCGTTGGCGGGAACATCAGGATGAATCTTGATGATGAAAATCCATATGCCTACGCCAGTGAATTTTTCGAACGCTCCAAGGAAACTGTCCAGAGGTCCATGAAAAGATTCGGGAATGTCATGCTCATAGACGCCTCCTTTGCAGCATACAGAACCGAGATTGTGAAGGATTTCATAATGTCCGGTGAATTCAAGAATTTCAGGATTAATGGTAAAATTCCATATTATGGCGGAGGGGATGATGCTGAATTGACATCCTATGTGATCAGAAGGGGATATCTGTCCACGAAATCCTTTGAAGCAGATGTGGTTGTTGAACCAAAACGGGATTTTCATTCCCTTTTCAGCCAGCTCAAAAGATGGTCCAGGACTTCATGGAGATCATTTTTCAAGAACCTGAGGAACGGCACATTCAGGAAAGCAAACAGATTCTACAAGATCGAGCAGTTGCTTACATACACTCTCCCTGTGCTGGTATTTTCTGCCATATTGTTCAAGGCTGCATTCTATTTCCTTCTGTTGACGAGAATTGGTTTCCGTCCTGTGGAAATTGCCATGATACTGATGCAATTCCCCAACACCAGAATCCTGCATCTGTACAACATAGTTTCATACACCTCCACTTTTTCCTCCACATTCTTCCTTTCCACAGTAATCGGCGGGAAAACCAAGAAAAAACTGAAATTGCTCATTTATGGTGCCGGTGGGACCTTCATGCTGTTCATTGCAACCATAACCGGCCTCTTCACCTACCACAGGATCTGAATCTCCAAAAAGCCTTATTTCTTTGCGAACATTCAGTATTGTGATAGTGCTTGGGATCGAAGGGACTGCACACACTGTGGGTGCAGCCATACTGGACAAAAACAGGATTTATTCCAGTATTACCAGTACCTTCCGGCCTTCTGAAGGCGGAATTAATCCCAGGGATGCTGCAGATTTTCATTTCAACCATATAGTGGATGTAATCAACTCTTCAATAACCAAATCAGGAATTTCTGCAGAAAAAATAGATCTTGTGGCATTCTCCAGGGGGCCAGGCCTTCCGCCTTCCCTGAAGATCACTGCTGCTGCAGCCAGGGCCATGTCCCTGAAGTTGGGGGTGCCCATTGTGGGGATTAACCATCCGCTTGGACATGTGGAGATCGGAAGAAGGGAGACTGGTGCGAATGATCCTGTGATGCTTTACGTTTCAGGGGGAAACACCCAGATCATCGGGCACAGGAATGGTTATTACAGGGTATTTGGAGAAACCCTTGACATAGGAATAGGAAATATGCTGGACAAGCTGGCCCGGTATATGGGATACCCGTTTCCAGGGGGGCCCGCCATTGAGGAACTTTCCCTGAAGGGGAAAAAACTGCTTTCGCTTCCATATTCAGTAATGGGGATGGATACTGCTTTTTCCGGGATTTATACTGCAGCAATAAATCTGCTTTCCAGTGGAGAATCCAGGGAGGATGTTGCCTTCAGCGTGCAGGAACACGCATTCTCCATGATGGTTGAAACCATGGAAAGGGCACTTTATACCACAGGGAAGAAATCCATACTTCTGGCCGGCGGAGTTGCCAGGAACAGGAATCTCAGGGACAAGATAGCCATAATGGCAAAGGATGCAGGGGTGCCTGTATATGAGACACCTGATGAATACTGCATGGACAATGGTGCAATGATCGGACAGGCGGGACTCCTAACCATGGAACACTGCGGGCCCCAGGAGATCAGGGACACAAAGATCGATCAGTTCTACAGGATAGATCAGGCACCTGCACCATGGGTGAAAGAGGATGAGTCTGTATATGAAAATCGTGGTGCTGAATCCAGCATGAGTCAGGGTTCATTCCACAGTTTCAGTTCAGTGGTGAAAGAGAGGAATCCAAAACGGTACAGGCATCCGGAACTGGATTTCAGTATCCGGAAAGGAAGAACCAGGAGGGAGGCCACTATGCTGGCCAGCCTCCACAAAGCAGGGATTCCAACTCCATCCCTGTTCAGGGCTGATGATCGCTCCTGCATCATAGAGATGGAGAAAGTGGAAGGAATCACAATGAACCTGATGGGCAGTGATGTTGAAGATTCTTCTGCAGCTCTGGGCAAAATTCTTGGAAAGATGCATGCCGCAAATTTCTGTCATGGTGACCTGACACTGAACAACATCATGATCAGCAAAAAGGGGCCCGTGCTCATAGATCCCAGCATGGGGGTGCAAATGGCCGGCATACAGGAAATGGCCTATGATCTCAGGCTCATGATGGAAAGTATCATGGCAAATATGGAAGACGGGGAAAAATTCCTTGTTTCCATGCTGAATTCATACAGGGAAGAGTTTCCCAAGGGAAAGGAAGTGGAAGAATTGATGAATAAAATTGAGGGAAGGAGGAGATACGCATGAAACTGGATTTTGTCACAAGCAATTCACATAAGTATGAAGAAATTAGCCATTACCTGCAGGAGAAGGGTTACCAGTGCAGGTGGGTCAGGATGAAGTATGAGGAAATACAGGCTGACACAACTGAGGAGGTTTCCATGGCCAGTCTGAATGCTCTTGAGAATCTAATAGATGGTCCTTTTTTCCTTGAGGATACCGGCCTGTACATAAAATCCCTGAATGGATTCCCGGGCCCGTATTCCTCCTATGTGATGAAATCCATTGGGAATGAAGGAATCCTGAAACTTCTAGAAGGGATGCCAAGAGATGCAACCTTCATCACAGTGGTAAGTTTCAGGGATCAGAAGGGAAAACACCAGTTCAGGGGAGAATGCAAAGGTGGCATATCCATGGAGATGAGGGGAAAATCAGGGTTTGGGTATGATCCCATCTTCATTCCGGATGGTGAGAAAAAGACCTACGCAGAAATGACACTGGAAGAGAAAAACAGAAATTCACACAGGATAAGGGCAATGGAATCGTTCCTGTCGTACCTTCAGGAAAAATCATAGGATGCAACGATTTTTTCCATATCAAAAACGTTCAAATACATAAAAAATATAATCTTCCAATGCAGAAAATTTTCAGGTCGCTGATGTTTTACGTATATTTCCTAATAACCATTGTGAGTGTGGCGATATTTATTATCGCATCCAATGATCTTGTCTTCCACAATCCCGGATTCACGTCAGTGGTTTCATTCTCATCTGTAGGGAACTGGAATTACTGGATTCTGATCCTGGCATTCCTGGTTTTCCTCGTAATGTTTTACTATACATATGAATGGATAAAGGACGACATATTCTTCAATTCCAACATTCATTCAGACAGCAAGGCAAGTTTCCTGAAGAACATGAGAAAACTTGAGAAGATAGCCAGAAAGCATGGTGGCCTTTACAATGAAAGGCTCAAAGAAAAGAAAGCTTCCTGGAAGATTAAGTGATTAATGTTTTTACAAATTCAGGAAGGCTGAATGAACTGGTGGCAATTTCCATGTTGAAATATTTACCGCTGGGCAGGTCCCTGAATGGTTTCTGGATATCGTGATCTGCAGCCATTGTGAAGCTCCAGAATCCACTGGGATAAGTCGGTATAAATGCAGTATAACTTCTTACATTTTTGAAATGAGGCTTCATGCCTTTCTGTGCCAGACCTATGGCAGTGGGCTGGTAGAATGGGGATCCTGACTGTGTGACAACGACTCCTCCGGGACTTAGAATTCTTTTCACGTCATTGTAGAAGGCATCATTAAAGAGTCCTTCGGCAGGCCCGACTGGATCAGTGGAATCAATAATGATCATGTCAAATTTTTCCTTAGTCTCCCTGGCGTATTTAATTCCGTCTCCCACCATAAGTTTTACACCTTTTTTATCAAAGGATGCTGCAAGTTCAGGAAAATGCTTCCTGCAAACCTCTACAACCTGTCCGTCAATTTCAACATTAATCACTTTGGAAAGGCCCATATTTGAAAGTTCACCGGCAGCTCCACCATCTCCGCCGCCAATAATCAGGACGCTTTCAGGGACTTTTTTACTATATACGTATGGCATCCTGGTGATCATCTCGTGATAAACGAATTCATCCCTTTCTGTAAGCTGTACAGTTCCATCAATGGAAAGCAGTTTGCCGAAGTCGTAAGTATCAAACACATCTATTCTCTGGAAATCTGTCTTCACAGAAAGCAGTTGATCCCTCACCCTGAAAGATAGCTGCAGGTTGTCTGAATACCTCTCGGAGAACCAGTTCTCTATTAGCTTCATATGGTACTGTATGCAATTGCATTTATCTTTTTTTCCTTCATGATTATGTATTGCTGGCTTTTCCCAAATGGGAATCAGGAAGTGATGTGTGTTTCACCTTATGGGAATTCAGATTGAGGATAGTGGAGATGATGAAACCCAGTAAAGGTTATCCACCGTGACTGTGGTGGAAAAGAGCAGATGAGGATTGTAGAAGATAGCATACCATGTTCCTGATCCCATGTTTGTATTGAATGAACCGGAGGAAATGTCCCCTGTGGTATATTCGTACCCTGAAGGTGATCCGTTTGTGACAAAGGAGGAGTATTGCCCTGGATTCATGAGATAGAAGATGATGCCGTTACTGGTATTTACAGATCCATAAATGGTTCCGGGAGAGGAAGCATTGAATTCCACAACCAAGTATTCTCCACCGGAGACACTCTTCACTGTTCCGCCATTGGCCAGGTCAGTCCTCTGAGGCAGCATTATTATCACAACAATCACTGCTATGATAATTATGGCAATAGCTATGCCTGTCCATAACTTCTTTTTAGATTTCTTTGCAGTTGTGGGCTGTTTTCCCATATAAAACCATACAAATATTCTATATATAAACATTTGAGCAATTCAAATTTGTATTACACAGAATGTAATTAATGCTGTAAATTAGGAGATTCACGAATAAAAAACAGGGATTGAAAATAATCATCCAAATCATACTTGTTATCTCATGATAGGCATTTTCACCAACCGGAAAAAGACTGTATCTGCTTGCACTGAACATGTTAACAAAAACAGTTAATATAGATTTTACAATGCAGTAACAATGAGCGAATTTGATGTAATTGTGGTCGGTGCTGGCCCTGCTGGGGCATCAGCTGCCATAAAGCTCGCTTCCGCAAAGGTCAACGTATTGCTGGTGGACAGAGCAGATCCACCTGGAAGCAAGAACGTTTCTGGTGGTGTACTCTGGGGAGATTCACTTACTCAGGTAGCCCCTGACTGGGAGAAAGGGCCGGTGGAAAGGTATGTTGAGGCCAAGGGAGTTTCATTTCTGACAAAAGATTCAAGAATATCCCTGGATTTCAGATCAAAAAAATTTGGGGAGTATAAATCCGGTTATACTGTTTTAAGAACAAAATTTGATGCATGGCTGGCCAAGAAAGCCAAGGATTCCGGAGTCATGCTGGTTTCAGGAGTAACCGTGGACAAGATCGCCATGAAGGATGGAAAAGCCGTGGGTGTTGAACAGGGCGGAGAAACAATCACCTCAGATGCAGTAATCCTTGCAGAAGGCGCAAACTCCAGAATAGCTTATGATTCTGGCTTAAAGAGAAAACCAACTGACAGGAATACCGCACTGGGAGTCAAAGAAATTATAAAACTACCAGAGAAAACCATCACGGAAAGATTCGGGCTAACCTCACCTAAAATGGGATTTGCTTCAGAATTTGTTCTTGGATTTCTGGAAGGCGGTGTAAGAGCCGGAGGTTTCCTCTACACAAACAAAGAATCTCTGTCCATAGGGGCAGTGATCTCCATGGCTGAACTGAGAAAGAACAACAAGACATATTCCTTTAATGTCATTGAGCAGTTCAAGGAACATCCATTCGTAGCACCTCTTCTTGAGGGTGGAAGAGTGGAGGAATACAGTGCACACCTTGTGCCTGAAGGTGGAATTTCAGCGGATTCACTTAATGGAAACGGTTACATGATTGCCGGGGACGCAGCAGGATTCACATTCAGCAACGGTCTCGTGCTTCAGGGAATGAACTACGCCATTGTTTCAGGCATAGTGGCAGCAGAATCCTTCCTGGAGAAAAAGGAGAAAGGCATTCAGGCTGGAGCCAACTTTGCAAATTACACTGAGAATCTTTCAAAAACCTTCGTGATGAAGGATATGATGAATTTCAAGGGTATTGACAAGCTGACATGGAGCAAGTATGTTCACCAGACACTGCCATCCATTGCTGAAGAGGCCATGTTAAACATGTTTTCCGAGAATGGGCAGCCAAAGAAACACCTGTACAAGATACTTACAAAATCCATGTCTTCACACGAGGAAAGCAAACTGGGAATGGCAATGGAACTTTTAAAAATGTTAAGGAGGATGTGATATTATGAAGATTGAAGAAAGACTTTCGCTGTTGAACTACAAGATTGACAAGTCCTATGAGCACATCACGGTAAACCCGTCCATATGCGAGACCTGCCCGGATCATTTCTGCACTTTTGCATGCCCTGCAAAATGTTACTCTCTCATTGATGGAACACTGAATTTCAAGTATGAGGACTGCGTAGAGTGCGGCACATGTGATCTGGCTTGCTCCCATGGAAGTGTTGCATGGACCAACACAAAGGGCGGACACGGGGTAAAGTACAAGTTCGGGTGATCTTGATGGGTTTGAAAATTGTAGTTATGATTAAACAGGTTCCGGACAGCCAGGAGGTAGTCATAGATCCCGTGACATTTACACTTAACAGATCTGCCGCAAGAAATGTCATAAACCCGGCAGATGAGAATGCCATCGAGGCAGCACTCAGGATTAAGGACAAACTTCCAGACACCCACATTACAGTAATCACCATGGGGCCACCCTTCGCTGAGACTGCACTGCTGGACGCCATGGCCAGGGGAGTGGACGATGGACTGCTGGTGAGTGACAGGGCCTTTGCAGGTGCAGATACATATCCTACAGGACTGACTCTTGCAGCAACCATCACCAAGATCGGTGATGTGGACATGATTTTCGCCGGTGAAGAATCCACCGATTCCTCCACCGGGCACGTAGGTCCGGGAGTAGCAGAATTCCTTGGAATTGAGCAGGCATCATACACATCCAATTCATGGATTGAAGACGGATATGTCTATGCAGAGAGGGAGCTGGAGGACGGAATAGAGACAGTAAAAATGAAACCGCCATCCCTTATTACCGTGGTAACAAACGCCAATGTTCCAAGAAATGCCACCCTCAGAATGAAAATTGATGCCATCAGGAAAGGTATTAAAACCTGGACCCTGGCAGACATTGAACTCAAGCCAGAATGGGTAGGTCTAAAGGGATCACCCACAGTGGTGAAATCCATGAGAACCATGAATGAGAAGAAGAGAGAGGGAAAGAAATTCAAGGCCGGAGAAATGGACAAATTCGTGGACGAGCTAGTGAGCAAGGGGATACTGAAACTTTAAGGTGTAAAAAATGGTAGGACTTGTAAATGCTGAACCTCCGGAGAAACTGGAGGAATACAAAAATGTCCTGATCTTTCTTGAGACCAGGCAGGGTAAGCTTGCTAAACCGGGACTGGAGATGATCTCAGTAGGATCAGCCATTGCCCACAAGGTTAACGAGGAACTTATTGGAGTCATTCTGGGAAATGACATCGATGATCTGGTGCAGGAGGCAGGAGAATATGGATGCGACAGAGTCATCGGATTGAAATCCAAGGAATTAAAGGATTTCAGAACAATTCCTTACTCAGTCTGCATGGCAGACCTCATTGCTGAATTAAAACCCAACATAGCACTAATTCCAGCCACCAGGAATGGCAGGGATCTTGCTTCCAGGATCGCTGTCAAGTCCAAGACCGGGGTAACTGCTGACTGTACAGAACTGGATATTGACCCGACTGAAAGAATACTGATGGCAAGAAGGCCAACCTACGGGGAAAGCACCCTGGCAGAGATCCTCTGCAAGAAGCACAGGCCCCAGATGGCCACAGCCAGGCCCGGAATATTCAGCGTGCCTGAAAAGGTGCCTGGAAGAAAATTCCAGTCTGAAATCAGGAAAACCACGGTGAAGAAAGAGAACCTGAAGAAGGAGATTGTCAGTTTCAAGCCCAAGAGCACTCTGGATCTCACATCCTCAAAGATAATTGTGAGCGGTGGCCTTGGACTGGGAAAACCATCAGGGTTTGAAATGCTGGAAAAGCTTGCAGCGGAAATAGATGGAAAGGTAGGGGCCTCCAGGCCCACAGTGGACATGGGATGGATAGGGAGGGATCACCAGGTTGGCCAGACGGGCCAGTCAGTGAGGCCTGACATATACTTCGCATGCGGAATTTCCGGAAAGGCACAGCATATCATGGGAATGAGGCTGAGCAAAAACATTGTGAGCATCAACACGGATCCAGAAGCCGAGATCAACTCCATTTCTGATTATATAATCACGGAAGATCTCTATAAGGTGATACCGGAACTCATAGAAGCCATAAAAAAGAAGAAGGGGGGTGCAATAGCACCCGCAGCAGCCAAATCTGCCTAAATGCTAAATGCAGAGTGTCTGCTCTATACTTCTTTCATTTATTTCTTTAAGTAATTTTTCACACACTTCATTTTCAGGGAAGGTTTTCTGCCTGTTGGTCCTGTCCCTTACTGTGGCTTTTTTCTCCTGTACTTCATTGTCCCCAATCACCAGGATATAAGCGGGCCTGTAGCGAAGGGAGAGTTTTATCTTCTTGGCCACGGTTTCAGCGCTGACATCCAGGGTTGCCCTGATGCCCTTCTTTTTCAATTTGTTTTTCAGTTCAGTGGCATAATCTGTATGCTTCTCACTGACAGTGATGATATGTGCCTGGACCGGGGAAAGCCAGAGAGGAAGTTTTCCAGAATAGCTCTCCAGTGCCATTACAAGGAATCTCTCAATGGAACCGTACACTGCACGGTGAATCATGACTGGAGTCTCCTTCTTTCCCTCGCTGTTCACGAAGCTGAGGTTGAACGCAGAGGGCATGAAGAAGTCAATCTGGATTGTGGCCAGCTGCCAGGATCTTCCAATGGCATCCTTTACATGCACATCGATCTTTGGGCCATAGAAGGCTGCCTCTCCTTCAAATTCATGGTACTTGATATTGTTCTCATCCAGGGCAGTCCTGAGCTGATTGCTGGCAGAGTCCCACAGTGTAAAATCAGGTTCCATTTCAGTTGAACCACAGTTGCTGCATACCATGTTCCCTGATGCTGTGGCCCTCTTTGCATCATTCAGTGATCCGCATTTTTTGCATTTATATTCCATGAGATAGTTTTCAGGCTTGTTCCTGTCAATTAATGAGAGATCGTATGAGGCCTGGACATCTCCAAGGATGGTTTTGTATGTGTACTCCATGGTGGCAAGTATCTTCTTGATCTCTGAATCAATGGAACTGGAGGCAAGAAATATATGTCCGTCATCCACTGTGAAGACTCTTGGCCTGGTGAGGCCACCAACTTCGCCTGATTTCTCGTACCTGTAAACTGTTCCGAATTCACTCAATCTTACAGGAAGATCCCTGTATGAATGATACTGGCTTTCAAAAATAGTGATATGCCCGGGGCAGTTCATGGGTTTCAGGGCATAGGAATCCCCGTCTGAAAGTGTGAACAGAAACATGTCATCCTTGTATTTCGCATAATGCCCGGACTGTTTCCACATCCCGTCCCTGAAAAGGTGTGGTGTGGAGACCTCAGTCCAGTCATCTTTATTGTTCTGCTCCCTCATGAATGAAATAAGTTCATTCCTGATGGTTGCACCGTTGGGAGCATACAGTGGAAGGCCCGGTGCTCTTTCTGAGTTGAATACGTACAGTTCCATCTCAGCCCCGATCTTCCTGTGATCTCTCTTGGCTGCCTCCTCCCTGATTGCGAGATACTGTTTCAGTGATTTTGGATCCGGGAAGGCTGTTCCATATATCCTCACCAGTCTTTCCCGTTTAATGTCTCCCTTGAAATTTGTGCTGGCTATACTCAGAAGTTTGATATTTCTCAGATAGGAGGTATCAGGCACATGGGGGCCCCTGCAGAAGTCCACGTAGTTGCCCTGCCTGTACACAGTTGAATGTTTTTCCACTTCCTCCCTGATGATCTCCAGCTTGAACCTGTTGTGCTGGAACATGGATTCCAGTTCATTCCTGGAATGTGTCTCCTTTTGTATTGGAATGGATTTTAGTGCGATCTCCTTCATTTTTTCTTCAATTCTGATCATTTCCTGCTCTGAGGGTGGCTTCATGTCAATATCATAATAGAATCCATCCTCTGTGGCTGGCCCTGAAGACGGCACGGCGTCAGGATACATTTCAGTAATGGCCTGGGCCAGGAGATGTGCAGCAGAATGTCTTAAAATTCTGAGGCCTTCCACACTGTTTGTGGTTATGGATGTAACTTCCATGTCATGTTCCGCGATATCACCCAGATCATGGAGTATTTTTCCCTCCAGAACTGCGGCAAGATCCTTCCTCCCACTAAAAAGATCCCCGAACTTTTGGCCTTTCTTCACCGCAAAGGTCTTACCCTGCATAGCCAGTAATGCAAGATCAAGTTAAAAATTGTTACCATGGTGGTATGCCTATAGACTTAGTTAAACAGCGAACAATCAGTGTTCAACAACCTGGTGGACAGAAAGCACGGGGCGGCCAGTGAACATATCCGGAGGATTCTTGCGTGAATGTGCTTTTGAGAAGTCCTCGCTTTCAGTCCATGCCTTGAAATCTTCCATGCTTTCCCAGTAAGTCATCACCACGTAGGTGTCTGCCTCTATGGGCCTCAAAACCTGATTCTTGATAAAACCCTTCATCTTTTTCAGGTTTTCATTGGAATTGCTGAACCTGCTTTCAAATTCTTCAGCATATTTAGGGTTTACCGGTATGTGATTCTGGACTATGATCATTATACAACATAGTAACCCTATTAGAAAAATATTGCTCTAAATTAGAATTATATTTTAATTAGAGTTTCTCAATCTTCTTTTTCAGTTCTTTGATCTCTTCCTGTAATTCCTTGTTGAGGGGACTTTTTCTTGCCTTTTCCTCAAGTTCCTTCAGTTTCCCCTCCAGGCTGTTCTTCTTCCTGGTAAGGTCTCTCTTGCTCAAGCCCATAACCCGGTACCGCCGGGAAAGTCATAAACTTTTCCAAATACAATAAATGCCACTCTCCATATTTATATACGGGTGCACATTTCATGGAAATGGATAATCCTGTCATATTGAAGGGGCCTAAAGTATGGCTCACAAACAATCTGGAAGAAAAATATGCAGAAGAAATGGCCAGGATGGCCAATGACAAGGAGATATACAGGAATCTGGGTGCACACACTTTCCCTTCTCCATACAGGAAAGAGGATGCCATAAACTTCTTCACTATGAACAGAAAGGACGGAAAAAATTATTTCACCATGGATTTCCTGATTTTTGCAGGAGATAAATTAGCAGGAGTAATTGGTCTGAAGGATATCAATTATATCGACAGGAACGCACATATTGGATACTGGATTGGCAAGGAACACAGAAACAAGGGATTTGCATCCGAAGCTGTATCTCTGCTATCCAGTTTTTGCAGGGAAGAATTGAAACTGGTGATGATCTATACGGGAGTTCTGGATTACAATCTTGCCTCTGTGAAGGTTTTGATGAAAAACGGGTTCTCTGTGGACGGTTTCAGGAAAAAAGCATTTCTCATGGATGATGGTTTCCATTCATTTTTCTATCTTTCCAGGATTCTTGATTAATGATGCTCTCCTGAATGATGTGAGTGGTTGAATGAGGTTAATTCCTTTAGTTCACCGTTTTTAATTTTTTCACTCAGTTCATCAAGCGTCAGTCCTTTTCCGTCATAGATCTTCATATTTCTTCTGGCAACCTCAAAGGCATGCTGCCCTATTCCACCAACCACCAGAGCTTCCACATTTCTCTCCATGGCAGATCTCAGCATGGCAATACCACGGCCGGAAACAGCAGTAAGGGCAGGGTTTTCATATCTCTCCCTTTCCTGGGAACTGTCTGTGTCAATTATCACTATTTCCATAGCTTCACCGGGGCCGGATGGCATGTTGTCTGTAACAGGGACTGCTATAATCATGATTGAAAAATCACTGCATTGGAAATAAGCATTACGGAGAATATGAAATAGTGACTAAAGATCAACCGGGGATAAATCCCCTGATTACCAGATTTCCTCTAATTCCTCTTCTGATTTCAATGGTTTCCCTCTCCTTGTCAATGATTCTCGCCATTCTCTCTTCTACTGCCACGGTGGAATCATTTGCCTGAAATATGGCCGAAGTTGAAAACCTGTTTGAGTCGGATATTTTAGCCACCGCTATTACATGATCCATGCACATCTCATCGTTGCATGGGCCTTTCATTCTGGATAAACTGAGGATCAGAAACTTATTTTTTGCCATTTTCAGTACTTCTTCATCAATAATGATCTTTCCGAGGCCTGCCTTAAGTTCCATTTCATCCACCCCATTTACAAATGTTCTGCAAGTATTTCTTTCCTTTTCCTGAGATCCTTCTCACAGTTCGGGCAGCATGCAAAATAGTTTTTGCGGGCAATCTGCAACGTTATGGGATTGTCAGTGATCTCCCTTCCGCAATAGTCACAATGGACAACAGTATTCCTGGAAGCATCTTCATTTATAGTCCTGGAAGAAGCTATTTCAATTCTTTTGACATGGACATTCTTTAATTTAACCAAATCTTCAAAGTATATCACTGAGACACTAGTTCCATCCATGAGGTTGTATTTCTCAAGGATCAGATACTCAGGAATATCTTCACTTTTATCGGTGAGGATCAACGCAAGATTCCTGTCCTCCTCTCCCATACTGATGGTGAAATTTTTAATTATTCCGTCTTTGATCAGGGTTTCCATCACCTTCCTTGCAGTGATTCTACTCACTTTGAGTTCCTCTGCCAGTTCAGAATTACTCATCCTGGAATTATTTTTCAGCAACATGATCATTTTCCGCTCAAGTTCTGAAATATTTCTTTTCACAATGTAAACATTTATCTCAATTATATTACCATTTTGTAAAGATATACTATTTCAACAATGAAAGGATGTAGCTATATGGCAAAAGATGTGATGTGTGGAATGAAAGTCAATGAAGACACAAAGCTGAAGAGTGAATTCCAGGGGAAAACTTTCTATTTCTGCAGTGCAGGATGCAAGACTGAATTTGACAAGAATCCGTTAAAACACAGCAGATAAAGACGTGTTGCAATGCCGACAGATCCAGTTTGCGGGATGTTTGTACCTGATGGTAGCGATCTTTTTTCAGTGATTGACGGCCGCACTTATTATTTCTGTTCAAAAACCTGCCAGTTGAAATACAGTTCTCCTGAGGAGGAAGGAAGGAAACTCAAGAGAAGGCTGGCCCTTGCATGGC
>JAKAWY010000030.1:10034-14483 GCA_021816745.1 Thermoplasmata archaeon | reverse complement strand
AAGTCTCGATGATGCCAAACGTTGCACCTGTAGAATTCGGTAAAAATGTGCCTGTAAAAGATCATGAACATCGGCACATTTAAATATTGAGCAATTTTCACATGTACTAAATGGTTGACGAGATTCTCGAGATAGTCTTAGGAGGTCTCATAATAGCCATACTGGCGGATATCGTATTTGGCGAGCCAGCGGGCTATGTTCATGTATCTGTGCTTTCGTCAAGATTATCTGGTGGAATTGCAGGCAAATTATCTAAGACAAGGAGAAAGCGTGCCGCAGGTGTTTTTACCCTGTATGTAACTTTCATCGTTATAGGGATACCTGCATTCTTATTGCTCTATTATCTGCTGAATCTTGGAATCCCTATTATTATCTTTCTTCTGATTTATTCGGTGATGCTAAAATCAACATTTTCCATCACATCCATGGGAAAGAAAGTCCATCCAATCATGGAATGCCTGAAAAATGAGGATCTGGACAGGGCAAGATTCTATCTTTCCATGTTAAGCAGCAGGGAGACTTCAAATCTTGATGTAACCGGGATATCATCCGCAACCATTGAATCCATCGCCACAGGAATTACAGATTATTACACCGGGGCACTTTTCATGTATTCTATCTTTGGACTGGTGGGGGCAACATTTTACAGAATCGTAAACACACTGGAATCTAAGTTTGGATACAAAAACAAGGATTTTTTCTATTTCGGAAAACCCTTCGCAAGGGCTTACGCAGTGTTCAACTATATTCCTTCCATGATAACTGCAGGTCTCATACACGCTTCAGCGTTTTTACTGAACTTGAACGTCAAGGAAATTCCTGCCCGATCCACATTCCATAATTTCCAGAGCAGGAATGCTGCACTTTCCATTGGTTCCATGGCTGCAGTCCTTAATGTCAGGTTAGAGAAGAAAGGGAAGTATATTGTCAACGCAAACGGATTTATGCCGACTTATGACCAGATTTTAAATTCCCTCAGGATTTATTACATATCCTCCATTCTGATGTTCTTTTTCATTACACTGCCTCTCCTGGTATTCATGGTTACAATTTTCTGGCCCAACATATGGTTTATCAACGGGTACGGATGGAATTTCCTGTTCTGATATTTCAGGAAATCCATGGTTTTTATGGAAAATAAACCAGAATTCCCATAAATATTGAAATTTTTAACAAAAATTGTCTCTTTTTTATTCTTCTCCAAAGAGTTAAGAATTATGTAGATATTGCACAGCATCATGTCAACTCACAAAGATGAACTTGCTGCGGCATACACACTGATGAATCAGGGAGATATGGACGAAGCCCTGGAACATGCGCTCAAAGCCATAACCCTGGACGGTGGAAATGCTGAAGGATACGCTATTGCTTCACAGATCTACGGCCTCATGGATGATCACGAAAAAGCACTCAAGCACTCTAGAAAAGCTTACGAACTGAAACCTGAGGATACCAACCTCGCACTCTCTCACGCTCTTTTCCTCATGGAATCAGGGGAATTCAATGAAGCACTGGAAATAACTGACAAGGTTGTAAAAAAAGGTGTATCTCCTGAAGTACTCCAGGTAAGAAGCAGCATATTCCTTAACATGGGAGATGAAAAGAACGCCATTACAGAGGCACACAATGCATACAAAACAGGCCAGGGAATCGAATACAAGCTGAATTATGCCATGGTGCTAAGTGAATTTGGCAAGATTGAAGACTCCACAAAAATTCTCAAAGAGGCATTGAAGGAAGATAATGGCAGCTTTGAGGCAAAATACCTTCTTTACAGGAATTATCTGGCCATGGGAGATGTAAAGAATTCCATTAAATACATCAAGGAATGCCTGGAATCCTCACCGGAAGATCCTGATGTCATGTCAGAACTTGCAACACTGATGGAAGAACTGGATGATCCGGAACTGGCAGAAAAATATCACAAGAAGGCAGCCGGAATCGCTGGAGAAGATGAAGACATTCTTCTGGATATGGCTGATTTTTACCTTACTCAGGACAAACCCGATCAGGCACTGATCATTGCCGAGAGTTTATTGAAGGAAGAAGGAAGCGTGGACGCCATGCTGCTGAAGGGAAGAGCACTGATGGCATTGGGAAAGTTAGCCGATGCAGTGACTTTTCTCCAGGAAGCAGTGGAAGTAACCGACGATGATGAGGCAAAGATGAATCTGGGCCTGTGCCTGTACCAGGATGGAAAGATGGATCAGGCTGAAAAGATATTTTTAGATCTATCCGGCAGGGAATTCCAGAAGGAAATGTCTGACAGCTACCTTGACAGAATCTGGTGGAAGAAAAACAGGAAGAGTTTCAAACTCTAACCCTAAATTTCTATTTTTATTCCTTTTTCATCGGTTTCTATTTTAAAAATTTTTAAATCGCCAGTCTCCCTGTAATCTCCCATGCTGGCTGGTATGGGATTTTCCACAACTTTACCAGTGTCGGTATTAAAAATTATATGGTGGGAAGGGCACATGAGTCCATTCTCCAGAAGTTTTCCAAGAAATAGGGGGCCACCCTTATGGGGGCATTGTGAACTGCAGGCAAACATATTCCTGTCTTTCCTGAATATGGTGAGATCCTGGCCTGATTCCCTGATTCTCTTCCTTCCCTTGGAATCAAACCCGTTCTCGTCTGTAAATATTTTCATGCTTTCTCAAGCTTTGAAGTATCGATGTATTTCCAGTCAGACTTGGGTGCAGTTCTTCCATGCTTTTTGTGAATATAGTTTATGGCTGACAGTGCTGCTACTGATCCGTGTCCTGCTGAAATCACGGCCTGCTTGAATGGTATGTTTGTCACATCTCCCGCTGCAAACACGCCGGGCCTGCTGGTTTCGTTATTCATGTTTATGATGACTTCTCCATCTTTGTTCATGTCCACAAATTCTTTCAGCATGGACGTTTTTGCCACGTAACCCATCTCCACGAATACTGCGTCCGTTTTCATGTCTTCAAAGGTTCCGTCCTTTTTCTTCAGGGATACTGTGTTTACTGTCTTATCACCTTTGATTTCATCAACTTCACTTTCATAAATAAAGCTGATGTTTGGAAGAGTTTTTGTCTGTTCTATCATTTCCTGGGTTCCTGAAATTCTGTTGGTCTTCTGAATGACATTGACCTTAGATGTTACTGTGGCAAGGTATAAAGCAGCCTGAAGTGCATGATCGCCTGCACCTGCCACTATTACACTTTTACCACGGAAAAGGGGCCCGTCACATATGGAACAGTAGGAGACTCCTCTCCCCTTGTATTTTTCCTCACCCTTGACTGATAGATCCCTGGGTGTTTTACCAAAGGCCAGTATCAAAGCTTCAGATTCATAGGATTGCTCCCTGGTTTTTGAAATGAACATTCCGTTTTCCTCATTCACGGAGACAATCTCATCGTAGATGAACTCTGTTCCGTATAGCTGGGCCTGCTGCTGGAATTTTGATGCTAGTTCAAAACCTGATATTGATTCAAAACCAGGAAAATTCTGTATATCATTGGTGAGCAGTCCCTGCCCGCCAATGTCCTTGGTTATAACTGCAGTTTTCATGCCCTGCCTGGATGTGTAGAGTGCAGCTGTTAGGCCTGCAAATGCACCTCCAATTACAACCACATCATACTTCATTTTAATTCAACAGCCTTTTCAGTTTTGTTTCAAGCATCTGCTTAGGTACAGCTCCTATACTGATGTCAGCAACCTTTCCGTCTTTGAACATCATTACAGTTGGGATGCTCCTTATGTCAAACTTTGCGCTAACATTGGGGTTTTCATCCACATCCACCTTTCCAAAGCTGATCCTTCCTGCGTATTCCTTTGCAAGCTCCTCAATGACTGGTGTCAGAAACCTGCATGGGGCACACCATGTGGCCCAGAAGTCCACAACAAGAATATGATCTTTCTTAACTTCCGCATCAAACGTACTATCTGTTAAAACAACCGGTTCCATTTTCATTTCCTCCTTTTTACTATTTTCCTTTAGGACACTGGATATATATTTTTTTCTTATATTTTCTAGTTCTTCATCCATGTTTATCCTATATGGGATATGTCAAGGGGCTTTAAGTATGTTACGGTTTTGTCAATATTGTGCAAAACATTATAACCTTGTCTCTGATATATCCTTATGGCAAAGGAAAATCTGACGTCCAAAATTATTGCAGAGATGGCATGCTGCAATGATCTTCTTGAAACTCTCTATTCCTTAAGCCAATTTGATGTCGAAGTTTTTTACTGCCTGGAACAGGGCAAATGGAAAACCGTGGATGAAATAGCCCAACTACTTGGGAAGGATTCAAGCACGGTATACCGTTCACTTCAGAAATTTATGATGAATGGGCTTTCTATCAGGCACATGCAGACAATCAAGGGTGGTGGCTACTTTTACCAGTATGCGCTTACTCCTGTCACCACGATTCAAAAGTCGATCCAGGAACGTATCGACTGCTTAAAAAATGGACT
>JAKAWY010000030.1:0-9934 GCA_021816745.1 Thermoplasmata archaeon | reverse complement strand
TTTTAGAGTTCCCTTGTTAAAATATATCATTAAGAAACGAATTAACCTTAAGTCTGCATCTCAATTGCAGTTAAAACGGAAGATGTGATGAAATTGTACAGAATATTCAGGTATGAAGGTTCTTCAGAAGCTAAACTTGATGGAATAACGAGCAAAGATCCAGTTTCATGGTTAAGCATTGAAAAGAAGGATGGATCCACATTTGGAAAAACAGGGAAAATAATTGTTTTTCAGGGAAACGATGACTTAATGAAAAGTCTGAATGATTGTGATCTCTCCTTCATGGAAGAAATAAAGGGAAAGGATGCGGATCTAATCATGGAAAAATTAAAGGAAGAATCTGAAAAAGCAGCAGGTGGAATGGGTTTCCTTTTTGAATGAAACCCGGTTTCCATCTTTCCATTAGATTTTCGTGCTTACCTAACCGGTAATTTAATTATATTTATCTCTTGATTAGTCCAGAAAGCACCGCATGAGCATGTGCAACAACCGGCACATGTTGCAACGCAACTGATAAACCATTCAGATCGCCCGATTTAACTGCCACAGCTCCTGTTGCAGTTACTCCCAAACCTACGGCCACTACCTTAGCAATAGCCAATCCTGTTATACTCATAATTGTAAATCGACATTTTAACCATAATATTTTTGGTACAATAATCAGATAATTCCATTATATTATCTAGAAGAAAATTTTAAGTGATAAGTTGCAGATTGGCATATTTTACAAACAAACATCAGTTGTCTGCCTTAATGGTACAAATGTAATACACACTCCTCAAAGTCAGAAACCAAAGGGAAAATGCCAGCAAATATGCGGTATAATCACGTAAAAAAAATGGAATGCAAGTTCATAAGGACATTGATAATACAGGAAGTATGTCCTCAAAGTCAAGCATAGTTACATGGTTAAAAGCAAAACGTGCTATGGACTGCAGTGTTCATATTTTTAACAGAGGGGATTTGCAATGAAGGTTTTTGTATCAAGGAATGGGGAATACAAGGTCGAAGAGGAGCAATCTTCCAGGAACAGGAAAGGAATAGTCATACCACCCGGAAAGGTAATCAGGTCTGGAGATTCTATAAAATCCCAGGGGGTAGAGTACATAGCCATGGATTTTGATCCTGCGTTCTTCCGTGGGGTATCTGAAAAAGGGGCACAGACCATTGACGTCAAAGATTCATCTTACATGGTCAGAATGGCCGGAATTGTGCCCGGTTCCAGGGTCCTTGAAAGTGGGACAGGTTCAGGAGCTCTGACATCTGCCATTCTTTCAGCCATAAAAAACCCTGAAGGCTATCTTGGCATTGATCATAATGGAAATTCCATTAAAATAACAAAGCAGAACATCAGGAAGTGGATGAATCTTGAAATTAACATACTGGAGGAGGAGTTCAGCAACATAAGCACCGAAATTGGGAGATTTGATGCAATCCTGCTTGATCTTCCTGAACCCTGGTCCAATGTTTCTGTCCAGAGGGGCCTTTTGGATTCTGGAAAAAGAATTGTCACTTACCTTCCTAATTATGATCAGGTGGAAAAAACAGTTATGGAGTACGAAAAGAATGGATTTTTCCACCTTGAGACTGTAGAACTCATAAGGAGAGAAATACTGGTGCGCGATGGGGCCACCAGACCTTCTTCTGAAGGATTGATGCATACTGCGTTCATCAGCACTTTCATCAAAAAAAGTGGATCAATGGTAGTACTGAGCTAATCTGTCAAACCCTTTGAAATATTATCTGTTCCAGATTGAATCTACATATTATCAATATACTATATATACAAAATTCTTAACTCAAAAATATTATGTTTAGAAACTACATGCAATCGAATGGTATTTGATCAACCAGAAGAAAGAAGAAAATTCGTAGCAGTACTTTTGTTTTTTGCAACAATACAGTTCCTGCTCTTTGTGCAGATTGCAGAGTACGTTGCGACAAATTTCAGTGTCAGCACCAACACCATCAGCCACCTTGGAGCATACGGCCAGACTTACATATTTAACTCCAGTATCATAATTTTGGGATTGGTTGAAATAATTTCGGCTATCCTCCTTATGAAACTTTTCCCGAAACTTTTCTCAATATTTCTCGCCCTTGGTGGAATTGGTGCAATTGGAGTTGGTGTCTTTAACGAAAATTACATTGGATCTGTCCATTTGATATTTGCACTACTGGCTTTCCTTTTCTCATCACTGGTCCCCTTTGTCATTTTCATATACAAGAAAAAGGATCCTGTGACTTTTATATGGGTTTTAATGGGAATTCTTTCACTGGCTGCACTGGTACTCTATATGAACAAAATATACCTGGGTCTCGGAAATGGTGGGATGGAACGCATGATAATGTATCCTAACATAATCTGGGCAATGGGTTTTGGCTCAGCTTTGTATTACCACAAGTGGGATTAATTTCCACTCCTTTTTTTTCATTAATTATTTATTGTAAATAGTAATTATTAATGGTGTGTTCAGACTGTTCTGAGGAAAAATGCACCTGTATTTTCTGTTATGAGTACAGGCATAGCCCTGCGTGCCCTAAATGTGGTCACACCTTATTCCTTGATTGCTGCCAGGGCTTCTGATATCGGGGAAACTGTGTTTTTCAACCTCTGCGCTGTTCTCAAAAAGTTAAATATCTTACCCTAATTCAGGTTTTAGAAGCAGAGGTTGTCGAGATTGGTCAAAGGCGCCAGATTGAGGGTCTGGTTTCGTAGGGATACGAGGGTTCAAATCCCTCCCTCTGCATTTTAAAAATATATCAAAAGGCCAGTTATTTCTTGAGAATCTCAATGAGTGCACTGGCCTCTTTGATGGTTAATTGAGAAAATTCGCTCTTTCCGGTTTTTTTCATGTAGTTCATTGCAATTTCAATCTTGGCGGTGGAATCCTGAAGGCCCTGTATATACTTTATCTGTTTCTGGGTGGCAGAAGGTGAATCATCCACTGAACTTGCACCCTTTACATTTTTAAGTTTATCAAGTAAATCTGAAGCTTCCCCAATGGATAGTGTTTCAGAGATTGCATTGCCATGACTCTTCATGAACTCAGTTGTTATTTTTTTCCTCTCATCAGAGTCCTGCATCTTTTCTATAAGGGCAACCTGCTTTGGTGTTGCAGTCCTTTTATTGTTCCCATTTGAAACAGTTCCCCCGCTTATCTTCTTCAGGGATTCAATCAAGGATGAAGCCTCTTTTACTGAAAGTTCAGAAACATTGTCCTTTGCAACCTGTTCAAGGTATTTCAGTACAAATTCCTCCCTCTCCTTGGATCCGGACCTAAGTTTTTCTATGAAGTTAACCTGGCTTCTTGTGGGTGTTTCTTTACTCATGATCATCTCTCCTTTATTCAGTTCTTCCTGGTGACAAGGTAGTCAGCAAACCAGTGGAGGAATGCTTTTGTTTCCTTCCTGCCATCAATCTTTTCCAGCCTTTTTTTGCCATTTTCCACGAACTTTTTAATGAGCCACCTGCTGTAATCCAGTGAACCCGTTTTCACAATGATATCTTTCAGCTTCTCGAAATCCTCGTCATCAATGTTTCCATTGTTAAGGCATTTCCAGATAAATTCTCTTTCTTCCTTTCCGGATTTTTCTAAGGCTTTTATGATCAGCAAAGTCTGTTTTCCTTCATTCACATCACTTTTGGATGATTTTCCAATCTCCTTTTCTGTTCCAAAGGTGCCGATAATGTCGTCATGCAACTGAAATGCAAGCCCAACAAGATTTCCATATGCGCTGAGTTCACGCAAATCCTTTTCTCCGGCAATCCTTGCACCCATCATCAGGGGGCCTTCCACAGTGTATTTTGCGGTTTTTCTCAGGTGAAGCCTGATCAGATCAGACTCTTTCAGCACATATCCGCTTCCTGTATACACATCCAGGCCTTCTCCGTATCCGGTTATTTTAATGATCTCAGTGATCTGTTCCAGTGCCTCGAGCTTTTTCTCAGGAGGGGATTCAGAATGAACAATGGTGTCATAGCAATAGTCTATGGACAGATCTCCAGCCACAATTGCAAGACTCATGGCAAGGTGCTCCCTGTCCCGGACATTGCTTAGCATGTTTTCCATTTCTTTGTGGAATGCAGGGAATCCTCTTCGGATATCACTTCTGTCCATGATATCGTCATGAATTAGGAAGAATGATTGTGCCAGTTCAATGCTTGTGGCTATGTCATATATGTAATCGCCCTGGCCATAAAATAGTTCAAAACCTGCAGCAATAAGTATAGGACGCACCCTTTTCCCACCTCTCATGGTGTAGCTGCGGATCATGTCCACAATGGGATACATGTTATTGTCTTTGACATCAGAAAGGACTTTTTTGAAATAAGACTCAAGGCTGGCATTTATGTGCCTCCTCCTGTCTTCTAGGTAATGCTGAAAGTCCTCCTCTGTAAGTAGGTGTTCCATGATAGGGCAATGTCTAATTAAATAAAATAATTTGCAGCCCATTCAATAAATAGATAAAAGACCAAATCATAATGTCCGATGATTCAAAGCGGAGTGGATGAGGCCGGCAAGGGTCCAGTCTTGGGTCCAATGGTGATCGGGCTGGTATCTGGTGATCCACTTGAGTTCAAGAACATGGGAGTAAAGGATTCCAAGGCGTTATCCCACCAATCCAGGCTGAAGTTATTTCAAATGATAAAAGATTCTTCTGAATATGTGGACTGGATCATTATAAAATCCACTGAGCTTAATGAAAAAATGAAGGAATCCACACTAAATGTCATAGAGGAACAGAAAGTATCCGAACTTATTCTGAAATCACCATGTACAGAGGTTATTGTGGATTCGTTTGATGTAAATGAGGAACGGCTTTCCAATCTGTTATCAGGAATCACAGGTAAAAAAATTATATGCAGGCACAGGGCTGATTCCAGTTTTCCGGCGGTATCTGCAGCATCTATTGTTGCAAAGGTAATCCGGGAGGAAGAGATGCGAAAGATCAGGGAGAAATATGGAAACACAGGTTCAGGATATCCTTCGGATCCTGTCACCATTAAATTTCTCAGTGATTCAATCAAAGCAGGTACCGATATCTCAGAGATAGTAAGGAACAGGTGGAAGACATACACTTCTCTGGTTTCATCCTTGAGGCAGGGACATTTTTCCTGATTTTTTCCACTAAATTAAAGTATTAACAAATCCTTAATGATTATGCCAGCAGAGGCAATAAAAAATTCAGACATTCCAAGAGACAGGGATGAGGTTGCGGATGACTATAACGAAAGGGGAATCTCGTTCTTCAATCTTAAGAAATATCCGGAAGCCATAAAAGAGTTCACCAAGGCCATAAAGGTACTGGACAATGATCCGGACTACTTTTTCAACAGGGGTCTCGCATATTATACCATGAGGATGTACGACGCAGCCATCAAGGATTATAGGCATGCCATAGAAATATTGCCAGGTAACGCAGATTACCATAATGCCCTTGGCTGCGCACTGGAGGATTCATCAAATCTCGTGGACGCACTGGATGAATTCACCAAGGCCATAGATATTGAGAATGATATCCCGGATTTCTACTACAACAGGGGAAACACTCTTTACAAAATGGGTAAGAAGGATCTGTCATTGAAAGACTATTCTGAAGCAGTAAGGCTGAACAGCATGGATCAGATCTTCGTTTACAAGAGATATTCAATCCTGATGGAAATGGAAAAGTACAGTGAAGCTCTGGGAGACGTAGACAAGGCCATTTCACTGGTTCCAGAAAATGCCATGTACTATCTTCTGAAAGTTGACACACTGGCCAGGATGGGAAAGAAGGATGAGGCATTGAAAGTGCTGGATGAGGCTTCAAAACTCAGCATTGATCTGGAAGATATCGAGAGGAAAAGGAAAGAACTGGAAAGCCTGTAATCTATGCCAAACGTGAATGATTCCTATGGCAACATTATGCTCAGGCCGTACCAGAAAAAGGCCGTGGAGTTCATTCTGGGCGCCTTAAACAGGAATCATGACGCCATACTTCAATCTCCTACCGGATCCGGAAAGACACTTGTAGGCCTGATTTCTTCAATTCTTTATTCAAATGCCAGTGGGAAGAGGATCATATACCTTACCAGAACCAATTCCCAGCAGAAAAATATCAGGAAGGAAATAACCGCACTTAAAGAGGCCTTCGGAACCAAAGCTGTCATTATCCAGGGAAGGACCAACCTATGCCCGATGTACATGGAAATTGAAAAGGAACGGGACTTCACCCCTGAATCACTTTCCAGGATGTGCAGTTCACTCAAAAGGAAAAAGGTTGAGCACCTTGACGGTGGATGCCCTTATTACAATGAGCAGGTAAGGGAGAAGGAAAATATTGATCATATATTGATGGATACGCCATCTCCTGAAGATCTGTTCACTGATCTCACCAGGAAGGGAGTCTGCCCATACGAATCACTGAAGTACGCCATGAAGGATGCTACACTGGTGGTGATGCCCTTTGCTTATTTTGTGAGTCCCGAAATGGCCTCTACCGTTCTGTACAATATGAGGGCATCCAGGGAGGATGTAGTAATACTGGTGGACGAAGCGCATAATCTTCCGGACATGGCCAGGAATGTGTTTTCCATGGATGTAACATGGAACACTGTGGGCATTTGCGAGAAAGAGGCCGTGGAATACGGGGACCCGGAAATGCTTCCAGGAACCAGGGTTTCTGACTTCATGGAGATACTCAGGATGGGCATGATTGATCTTTCAGAAGGCCTCAATGAAAATTTCAATGAAAAGAGGGTAAATTTCAGGGATTTATACGATTTTATGGCAATCAGCTCAAAAAAGAGCCCTGATGACATAGAATATATGATAAGCGCTCTGGGAAGTTTCGGCGAATCTATTGAATTTATAAAAGAAAAAGCAGGCAGGGTTCCTATGTCTCATTTGAAGGTTTTGTCTGGAAAATTGTCTTTCATGCAGTTTTCTCATGAAGATAGGTATATTGGCATTATCAGCAGGGAAGATGGAACAGAATCCCTCAAGGTGGAGGCTTTCTGCCTTGATCCATCCATTATCCTTGAAGAGTTCAGGCAGTCAAGATCCATACAGCTTTCGGCCACCATTGAACCTCTGTGGCTTTACCAGAACATGACCGGGTTTGAGAACGTTGAGTACCTGGACATTGGAAGCGTATTCCCCAAGGAAAATCTTCTGGTTCTGTATGATAAGGAACTCACCACGAAATATCATGAGTTTGGAAAGGATGAGGTTGAAAGATACAGGAAAAAACTTTCTGATATTTTCACAAGATTTCCACAGAGAACTCTGGTGCTTTTTCCATCCTTCAGGATGATGGAACTCATTGTTTCAGGAATTAAATCAGTGAATTTCCTTATGGAAAAAAGAGGCATGAGCGCACAGGAATTCCAGAGACTTATGAAACAATTCAACAAAGGAGAAGGTGTGCTGCTTGGTGTTATGGGTGGAAGAATTTCAGAGGGAATTGATCTTCCCGGGAAACTTCTGGAATTGCTGGTCATAGTTGGAATTCCATTTCCAAAGCCTGACATAAAGCAGAAAACCCTTTCATCCTACTACACATCCCTTTATGGAAATGGATGGCAGTACGCATTCCTTTATCCTGCCACGGTAAAAGTCAGGCAGGCCATAGGAAGACTCATTAGATCAGAAACTGACCGGGGTGCAGTGGTTATACTGGACAACCGGGCTGAAATGCTCTCTCCCGAAGTGGAAACCATGGACATGTCGCAGGACATGTCAGAACTTGATCAATTTTTCTCTCAAAATGGAAGCAATCCTCACGCATAGACCATTTTCAGAAAAGAATTATTAATCCGCAAATGCATGCACATATATGGAGTCCGTGGATTCTATTCTCCTGATACCGGGCACAATGGCAAACTGCTATGATGTAAATTACAATGGAGTAAGGTACCTGATAGATGCCGGCACAAAAGGCACTGGAAAAAAACTGGTAAGTTATTTTGAGGAGAAAAAAGGAAAGCCCGATGTGGTTCTTATTACACACTACCATCCTGATCACATTGGTGGCCTCTCACTATTAAAGGAAAAATTCAATCCAAAAATATTCGTTCCTGATGGCGAGTTGGACGTCGTCAAAGGAAAGAGCAGGATTATACCGGGAAAAAGCATGATTTCCAGGTTAATTTCCAAGACTGCAAAGATTGCGCCAGTAGATGGGGCTAAGCCGTTGTCCTCGTTCAAGGGTGATGGTATAAATGTTCTGGAAACAGGGGGCCACACTCCCGACAGCAGAACTTTCGTGTTCAGCAGCCTTAAGGCGGTATTCCCTGGAGATTCTGCCTTAATGAAGAGAAATGTTCCCGGTTTCAGCAGGAATTTTTCATTAGATCATGAAAAATCAGCAGAATCACTGGAAAAAATATTGAATGTCCACGGAACGACCTGTTACCCTGGTCATGGTGCGCCATTCAGGATTGAGTGAAATATTGAAGATAATGAAGGGTGAAAAGCAGAGAAAGAGGCCCATAAACAGGACCCATTCTCAGGAAAAGATTCAGCAGAGAAAGTTCAATGAACCCATAGTCAGAACTTTCACCATGGATGACCTGAAGAGCGTGATGGATATCTGTGCTTCTTCCCTTTCAGAAAAATATTCAGAATCCCTTTTCCAGGAGATTTACCTGAACTGGCCCGATGGATTTCTCGTGGGAGTTGTGAATGGGGAAATCGTTGGTTTTATAGCGGGAAGGAAGGCCAGCAGAAGTGATGCCAGGATACTGATGCTTGCTGTGGAGGAAGAAGTGAGAAGCATGGGCATTGGGGCAGCGTTGATGAAAAAATTCACAGAACATTCCTGTTCCTACGGAATAATAAATCTAAGGCTGGAGGTCAGGACCGACAACCAGAGAGGAATTGATTTCTACAGAAAATTGGGGTTTATTGTCTCCTCAATCATGCGAAATTATTACAGTGATGGATCAGATGCATACCTGATGTGGAAACAGTTAATATGAAAGCAGTTCCAACCTTGTGTCAGTGAGTGACTGAAACTCCATGGTTCCTTTTCTTTCAAGAACTGCTCCAGCAGAATAGTTCGTATTTGTTCCCGAAGCAATAATCCCATTTCCTGAAATTATCCTTACAACCTTGCCATTTTCGATTATGGCTTTTTTTCCGCCCCTGATAAGATATTCCAGAAGTGAAGCGTCACCATGATCGTAAATTTTCCTGTTGTAACCGTACGGCATGTCTGTTCTACCTTTGTATTCGGATCTCACCTGCTCCAGTTCCTTCTCGCTGTCTACCCCGATCCATAGTGAATCATCCCTGAAGGCTGATATTTCCTTTTTCTTTGCAAGAACGGGAAAAACTGTGGTTTCAATATCTTTTCCGTTGTACTGGTTAAAGAAATAATCCCTGATGGACTGTCTGATGAAATAGAGTCCGGAATTTATGTAATGATCCAGTTGTGGTTTTTCAGTAAAATTCATTACGGTATCTCCAAGGAGATTTACTATACCGTACGGACTTCTCATCTTAGTTACCAGCATGGTCATTCCAGACGGGCTGTTCAAAGCAAAATCAATGAAGGAATCGTAGTTAACATCTGACACTGTATCCCCATTTCTAAGAATTATATCATTTTCCTTAACTTCATTAAGGAGGCTTCTGATGGAATAAAGTGTTCCCATGGGCTTTTCCTCCCGTAGATAATGAAATTTCATCCCATCTTTTTCTTTTCCATATCTCTGTTCAATTTTATCCCCAAGATGTCCGGAAAGAACATACACCTCCTCAATACCAGAATTCCTGAAATCAGTAAGCTGTCTGTCCATTATGGTGTAATTGTCCCTAATTTCAACCAGAACCTTGGGAATCTCATCAGTGATGGGCTTAAGACGCTTGCCGAACCCTCCAGCAAGGATTGCCCCAATTATTTTGGTCACAGATTAGTCATTATTGATAATATTAATAACTTTGCC
>JAKAWY010000029.1 GCA_021816745.1 Thermoplasmata archaeon | reverse complement strand
GGAACATGTCAAAAATATATATTTGTGTTAGGTATCACGGTTTACAATCAGGGCTCGTGGCCTAGTCTGGATAAGGCACCGTCCTTCTAAGTCGGTGATCGTGGGTCCGAATCCCACCGGGCCCGTTTAATTATATATTTTTACAGTTTTACGGATAGAAGGAAATAGTTTCCCTGAACTCAATTGCATTTCTAGTGTACTTGATATCAAAATTTTAAAAGGAAGAAAATTAGCAAATTAATTACAGTATATGAATAAGTATTGCAGGTTTTTCATATTGCCTACGCCTGTTTTTTCACCTTCTTCGATACCTCATACTTTCATTTTACAATGTTGACAATCAAAAAATTTGATATTTATCTTGCATAAATGATATTTGCTAATAACTATATAGTATACATAATTAATATAAATATGGATTCGGAACTAGATATTGAACAAGGAGCAAAATTGAAACGTGCCTTTTCCCTCCAGGATGCAGCACTGTTTGGAGTTGGTGGGGCCGTAGGATCGGGCATTTTGTTTGCAGCTGCAGGTGGAACTGCCTATGCTGGACCGGCTATTCTTCTGTCTTGGATTATTGCCTCCATTATGATTGTTATTGTTACCCTGCCATTTGCAGAATTTTCATCCATGGCCCCTAGAGGTGGTATTAGTGCAAGGATTGCCTATTACTCCTATGGTAATTTTGGTGGTTTCATGTCGGGATGGTCTCTTTTTCTATGGGCAGTGCTGATTCCTCCCATAGAGGCTGTGGCTGTCTCTCAATATGCTTCTTACTATTTACCTGCTTTATATGATTCGAATACGAAATTCCTGACCATTTACGGAATCCTTCTCTCAATTGGTCTTACTATTTTGTTTGTATTGCTAAATGTTTTTGGGGTAAGGGTTTTTGGGAAATTCAATACGGGCCTTACCTGGTTGAAGGTTGCTTCAGTGGTGGCAATTATTATAATCGTTCCACTGATTGTATTCAACCCTGCAAATTTCAGTACTCCATCATTCATTCTTCCGGTCACCAAATTGTCACCATATGGAGCCGCCGGAATAGTTATTGCCATACCTGCATCAGGAATTTTGTTTTCATTTGGCGGGTATCGTCAGGTAGCTGATATGGCAGGAGAAATAAAGAATCCTAAAAGGAACCTTCCCATTGCCATTGGCATTACCCTGATTGTGCAAAGCGTGTTTTACGTTTTAATGTCCATCGTAACAGTCGGCGCCGTTAACTGGAAGGGATCTAATATCACAACCGGGAACTGGGGGGCCATATCATCGTTGGGATCTCCGCTTGCCACTATATTGAATGGAAGTCTTTCCAGTGTAACAGGAAGTTCACATCTGGTTTTGCAGATTGTTATCGTCCTTATACTGGTATTTGCAATTTTCGCCCCTATGGGAACGTTCGGGGTTTACCTTACAGGAAGTTCGAGAATTATTTTTGGTTTTACCAGAGAAAATTCACTGCCCAAAGTCCTTGGACAAACTGACAAGAGAGGTGTACCGATATTTGCCATCATTTTAGTTGCTGTAATAGGTGATTTATTCTTGCTTCCTCTTCCAAACTGGTATTCCCTTGTAGACTTTGTGGTGTCTGCTGCTGCAGTGAATTTTGCGATAGTGGCCTCATCGATACCCGTCATGAGGCGGTTATACCCGGACAAAGAAAGGTCGTATAAAGTGCCCGCTTTTCAAATCTGGTCCCCAATTGCCTTCATAAGCGCCACTCTTTTAATTTACTGGTCAACCTGGCCAACTGTTCTTTACGCTATGGGTGCAGAGCTTACAGGAATCGTTGTATTTCTAATATTTGGAGTTCTGATAAACGGAAAGGGCACTTATCATTTCAAGAATGGTATATGGATGCCTTTCTACGTAATCGGAATGATAATATTATCATACATTGGTTCAGCCTATACAGGAGGATTAAACATACTGCAATATCCCATGGATTTCATTGTAGTGGTCATTTACGGAGTGGCATTCTACTTCATCTCACTGCTATCAGCCCCCAAAAAGGAGGTCAATGATTTTACTGGCCTCATAGAAAGAGCCCCGAAGGAGATGGAGCAGGAGGCTTGAGAGGACTGAAAACACAATAAAATATTTTTTTATTTTAAATTTTTTCCCTCTAAATTTTGTGAAGGACTCTTTTTTATCTGTATGAGATAACCAAGACAAGTTTTTTTCAGCGGGATATTAAGTTTCGATACCTTGTTCTTGGACCATGTTTGCTTTAACTGTCTTTATTGAGGAATTCATCCTGACTCTGCTAACCTTTAATGAACGTCTATACGAAAGTATCTCAGAATGACTCCAGCAGTGATCCATTTTATATTATAGCGAATTCCAAATAAGATTCTCCATAAAATATTTACAAATACCAATTTGTGTAAATTATTCCAATAAAAAAGGAAAACCGAATCATAAAGGAATTACATTTACAATTGGAAGAAATGGCTGGAATGAATAGAGATTACCATTGTTGCCATATAAGTGAACGGGTTGTGAAGATTGATAAATGTACATTTCAAGAATTGAACCAGACGAATTAAAGTTTGGATCATTGTGAATTATATATAGATTTGAATTTAAATTTTGAGACATTACGGATATGGGAGTAAATGCTGATGCCATGGATGCTGCAAGCCCTATTTCAGCAAAGGCAAGTGTTACATTATTCATTACATCTTCAGCATTGGCCGCATAAGGCATAATTTTTGTAATTGTGTTGATGGCAAGTGCGAATCCTAGCGCAGTAGAGTCAACGCCACTTCCATTTTCTGCAAATTGAAGGTAATCGTTGGCACCCTTGGATTCGTTTGAATAATTTGATAAATTTAAAGTTGGAGCTAAATAACTATTGTTTAACCGAAAACCTCTCACCGTTGAGATTCCCAGCATATTTATTGCTGCCGACCAGTAGTTGTATGTTTCGGTTAAATTTCCATTATTGGCCAGATTGTAAGGATCGTTTGTTTTTACTTGCTGATTCCTGGATCCTACAATCTGAATATTCGTTACATTTAGACCCGGATTTGATATACAATAATAGTTTGACTCATTATTGTACGGATAAGTTAAAATGTAATAAGGCGTAAATTCCAGAGCAATGAATGATATATTTGTAACATAGTAGATTGATGCGTTATTTCCTGGAGTTGTGGTATCGATTGAGGAAGGTGTAAAATAATGAATGGCTGAGTAATAAGATGAATTAGTGGATTGGAATGTTCCTGATTCACCCTGTGTGAATTGCGCAGAGTTGAACTTTAACGTAATGTTTTGAATGGAATTTGGAGAAACCATACTAAATACGGAATTTGAAGGAAGTTTCATGCTTGAATATAACATGGGGAGGATTCCTGTCCAAGCTTCAACCTTTATTGTTTTGGCCATTATGGAAGTCGTGCATTTATTTAAATTTCCAGGGTTTCCTGTGGTTTCACCTGAAATACTATAATTTCTTACCTGTGATGAATTCAATATTTTTGTCATGTTCATTTTTTTGACAAACACAGGTTTTGAAAGGTTAAAGTGAATAGTGCTTTGAAATACAAAAGGAGCGTTTCCGTTAAAGTTGCCATTCGGTGTCACGATGTTAAATGCGTTGTTATAAGGAGAATATTCAATGTTGTTGAAATAATTAAACCCATAGAGAGTCCCGTTCCTTATGTAAGAATATGTTGCCTCTTCAGTTACTGATACCCCATATCCTTTAGATCTAATAATGTCTCTCCATAAATTTGCTATCTGAAGAATGGAATTGTTGACATATCCATGTATAACCCCTGATTTATTGGATCTCCCAATAAACACTTCCTGGATATATGGGTTCAATGAAAGGTTATAAGTAATATTCTTCTGGCCAAAATTCCCACCTGTTTGAATCCAGAAGGGATTCACTGAAAGCAAGGCTACGCTTGCGTTGGATAAATTATAGACAAATTCAGATTTTGTATTATTTGTGTGATATAATGATCCGCCAGTTGGAATACCAGACAATGAAACGTTAATACGAACCGGCAATCCATATGAAGTATGCAGGGATGTTTTAGGATAATTATATACTATGAAAATAGAAGACACAATAATAATAATTGCAGCAAAAACTGCAAAAATCATTTTCTTTTTATCTATGAGCAAGTTTGTACTTTTGAACCATTCCTTAATATTTTCCGTATCAAGTTAAAGGAGAATATAATATAAGTTTTATGACATATGCTTTAAATATCTAGCAAAAACAAATATTTTACTCCTGCAGAAGATTTGAAAAATATCCCTCTCTCAAAAGATCTATGCTTACAAACTTTCCTTCCCTCAACACATACCAGAATTTCCACCCATTGTGGCGTCCATCTGGTACCGTAGAACCAACGGAATGAATAGAGCCGATGATCTTTCCACTCTTTATCGTCCCATTGGCCAGAACTATGGCTACGGTCTTTCCATCCTGTGAGTACAGTTTTTCTCCTTCCCTGATGATGCCTGATAAAACCAGCGTACCAAATGGCACCCTGGGAATTTTGCTTTCCGCAGGATTTAGAAGAAGTTCTTTTTCAAGTGGCTTGATTTTATCAATACGTTCCCTGGCTATTTTCACATATTCCTCACTGGATTCAATTCCAGTGAAATTCCTGCCCAGCAGTTTAGACATGGCACCCGTGGTTCCGCTTCCCATGAAAGGATCCAGTATGGAATCCCCTGGATTCGATGAAGATAGCAATATCCTTTTAAGCAGTTCTTCAGGTTTCTGTGTCGAATGCACTTTTTTTCCATCTGCCTTAATTCGTTCAGATCCTGCGCAGATTGGTATGAGCCAGTCGCTCCTCATCTGAAGATCTTCGTTAAATATCTTCATGGATTTGTAATGAAAAGTATATTTTGAATCTTTGTCCCTGGACGCAAATATTAGAGTCTCATGTGCATTGGTGAATCTTGTTCCCCTGAAATTCGGCATGGGATTTGTCTTGATCCAGATTATATCGTTGAGTATCCAGAATCCAAGGTCCTGCATGATCTTCCCGATGCGAAAAATGTTGTGATATGTTCCAATAACCCAAATGACTGCATCCTTCTTCATGACTCTTTTACATTCTTTGAGCCATGCTGTTGAAAAATTGTCATAATCACTGAATGAACTGAATCTGTCCCAGTCATCCCTTACTGCGTTTACCTTGGTTTGATTAGGGCGCATGAGATCGTTCTGCAATTGAAGATTGTATGGTGGATCTGCAAATACCATATCCATGGATTCTGATGGAATTTTTTTTAAGCCTTCCACTGTATCGGAATTGATTATGGAATTGAGAAACTTATCTGGAGAATAATATCCTTCCATGTTGATGTTTAACCTCAATGCCCTTTTGTAATTAAGCTTGACCATCAGATATATTCTTGAAAAACATTCTTAACTCATATCAGATAAAGTACCGGGAGGAAGAAAATTATAAAATATATTGCTGACAACATGCTGGGGAAGCTGGCACGATTCATGAGAATCATGGGATATGACACCCTCTATCCCAACCTTGAAATACCGGACACGGAACTGATTAAATATGCCATTGACACCAATAGAAAATTAATTTCCAGGGACAGGGAAATTTGCAGGAGATACCGGGATTCAATCCTCATAGAATCGGATAATCTTAAAATGCAGATTGTTCAGATAGCTACCATTGATCCTCCAGATCAGACAAAATTGTTTTCCAGATGTACAGTCTGCAACGGTTTGCTTATTCCCGGAAATGGCGGATGCAATGAAGAATATGATCCAAAGAAGAAGGATCAGGTCACCCACTGCCAGGACTGCGGTAAATGTTACTGGCCCGGTACACACTCAGAAAGCGTGCTTAAATTCCTGCAGTCACTGGAATTATATACTGAATATAATAAACAATAATTACCAATAATGCATAACAACGGGTTGATTTCACCGGGAGTGGCAGTTCCAAGAACAGATGGAGAAAAATTCCTTAAATATGCAGCCAGCACTGGAATACTTGACAGGAGGAAGCGCATATTTTCAGATCAGGATAGGGTATATTTCCCGGTTTTTCCAGATTCAACCCCTTCTGGATATGCCATTTCAATGTATGATTTTGAAAAAAGGGAGAATATTACAATAAAAGAATTCCTTGTGGAAAAATATGGAAAAGAAGTTGAGTCCATAAAGTGGCAGAGAGTTGGTGGAACACTTATTTTTGGAGAGGAGAGCAAAATCAGTAAGGAAATGTCCAAAGACATAGTATCCATGGGTTATGCGGAATGCGTGATGAAAAGAGAGGGTTCAGTGGAAGGATCTGAGAGAAGTCCCGGATTGATTGTTCTTTATGGTGAACCTTCAGATACGACGTACAGGGAAAATGGGATAAATTTCGTCCTTAATCCTCAGAGGGTGATGATCAGCAAGGGAAACATCATGGAAAGAGGGATACCTTTCGCTGATCTTTTATCTGGAGACAGAATTCTTGATATGTTCTGCGGCATAGGTTATTTTTCTCTGCCTCTGGCAAAGAAAATTAATGCATCGAAACTTGACTGCTCTGACATAAATCCGGTTGCCCTGGAATATCTTATGAAATCTTATAATGCCTCAGGGCTTGATACCCACCTGGAAGTATTCAACATGGATTGCAGGCTTGTTCCAAAAGAGAAAAAATACGATATAATCCTTATGGGGAATTTTAAATCCCTGAACTATTTGCCAGCTGCACTTTCCCATATCGAAAATAAAGGGCAGTTGATTCTTCATTATCTTGTAGCCACTGGAACAGAAAATCAGTTTGAAAAAATGATAACTGGCACCTGCAGTGGATTATCTTTCCATAGCAGGATTTTGTACAGTCACAGAGTGAAGTCATATGCACCCCATCTGTGGCACATCTCAACCTTAATAGAGGTGAGCCGATTCTGACATTTTCTTTTTTTAGCAAATCAGTCCTCAAATTACCAGGTACAAATGAAATTACAATTAACGGTGAATGAAAATGGTGAAAAACAATTTGAAATTTCTTGAAAAAATTTCTAAAGAACCGGAATATAAAGAAAAATCCAGTATGGAATGCAATATGCTTTCCAGCTTGATGGCCAATGGCTATTCCCAGGATGCTCTCTTTAAGAAATATTCCGGAAGCATTAATAATTTAGCTTCAAAACTGGAATTTGCTGCCTCCAGGAATTCCATTAGAAAAAAATATTCAAAATATGACGAATTATGGCTGGACAGCTACTCAGCATCTTATTCTACTCCTGAAAATGTTGGAATTTACAGATCCCTGAAATTGAAAGGCCATGATATAGCTGATCTGGGTTCCGGTGGTGGAATGCAGGCCATTTTCCTTTCCAAAAACTCCAGGGTTACCGGCATAGAGATAAATCCTGAAAGAAATTTAATGTCAAAACTAAACTGCATTCCATATGAATCTGACTGCACCTTCATCTTGGGGGATGCAACCCTTTCTGGTGAAGTATTGAAGGACAAAGACACCATATATTCTGATCCCTTCAGGAGCAGGGTATCTGATGAAAGAAGAATTGATATTCTAGAACCTTCGCCAGTTAAGATTCTTTCACTTTATGGACATAGAATCCAGAATTTTGTCTTCGATCTTCCTCCCATGATGAGAAGGGAGAATATGTCAATGCTGAAGGGAGAACTGGAATATATTTCAGTAAATGGCAGGATTTCAAGGCTGACGCTTTACTCCATGGATAATGCAGAAAACAAAACCACGGCCTACGATTTATCCACTGGAGTGAAGTATGAGTCTTTTGAATATGAGGAACCTGAAAAAACTGATGAAGTAAAATCATTAATGTTCGTTCCGGATGAATCGCTGTTCTATTCAGGCCTGCATGGAACATACTGTAAAAAAATTGGACTTTCCCTTCTTCAGGTGGAAAAAAGAAAGGCTTTGTACACGGGTGAAACAGAACTGCCAGGATTCATGGGCGAAACATACAGGGTGGAAAAAACCTGTGAGTTTGATTCTCTGAAGGAAAATCTAGTATCTTCAGAAGGGGGAAAGGTGATCATAAGGTTCGATACTCCTGATTATTACAAGGTCAAGGAAACCCTGGAAAAAGAATTGAGTGGCGACAAAGTGATTCATGTCTTTAAAATAAATGATCGGGCCATTCTTTGCAGCGCAAATTGAATGCAAATGAAACCCTTTTTTATGTTTTCTTTTTAAAATTTGCCCAGTCAGATATTCATGTGAAAAATTTTAATTGAAGTCTTAAATTTTACATTTAACCTGGACTTAATAAAGGAAATTGAAAAGTATATTAGCAGGACAGTAATTTTATGCGCATGGGCATAGAAAGAATCAACCTGGAAAATCTTCCAAGGGCAGGAAATTACTCCCACGCAATTGTAGCTGGAAATACAGTATACCTTTCAGGGCAACTGGGAATTAACCCGGAGACAAAAGGGAATTTCAGGAAACAGTTTGAAACCGCCATGGGTAATGCAGAGAAAATCCTAAAGTCATCTGGAAGTTCACTGGATCATGTTATCAGAGTGGTAGTGTATCTTTCAAGTGCCAGCAACTTCCAGGAGATGAACCAGTTATTTGATTCATACTTCAAGGGAAGAGCACCGGCCAGAACAACCATCATCTGTGGCTTCGTAAACCCGGATGCACTGGTGGAACTGGAAGTCACCGCATTTAAATCCTGATTGGATTTAAGCATCCATATTTTTTATTTATTACATTATCTTGATATTTATTTTAGTTTGATTGAATAATAGCTCTAATTTATGAACAAAATTAGTTTTTCTCTTTGAAAAAGGTTTAATTCGACTTTGTAATACCGGTTTTACCTTTAGTGGTGTTAAAATGACAGAAAATCTAGATCCGTTTGAAATAGCGGTGGAACAGCTCGAAAAGGCAGCTAAGATAATGAAAATGGACAAACAGGCACTTGAACTTCTTAAGACGCCACAGCAGATTCTTCAAGTGAGCATCCCGGTAAGGATGGACAATGGTGAGGTAAAAGTGTTCACCGGTTTCCGTGTACACTACAACTCCGCAAGGGGCCCCACAAAAGGAGGAATTAGATTCCATCCGGAAGAGACAATTTCAACAGTTAAGGCACTATCAGCCTGGATGACATGGAAAACAGCAGTAGTGGATATCCCACTCGGTGGAGCAAAAGGTGGAGTTATTTGCGATCCAAAGAGCATGAGTGCCGGAGAACTGGAGAGACTAAGCAGGGGATATGTAAGGGCCATAGGAGAATTCATCGGTCCTGAAGTTGACGTTCCTGCCCCGGATGTTTACACAACCCCACAGATTATGGCTTGGATGATGGATGAATACGAAAACATTACCAGAAGCTCTGCTCCAGGAGTAATAACTGGAAAGCCACTGACACTTGGTGGATCACAGGGAAGAGGAGACGCCACTGCAAAAGGTGGAATGTACGTCCTTAAGGTTGGAGCAAAGAAGAAGAATATCGACCTGTCAAAGGCAAGAGTTGCAGTCCAGGGATTTGGAAATGCAGGACAGTTTGCACTCAAGCTGGTAAAGGAGCACTTTGGATCAAAAGTTGTTGCCATCTCAGACACAAAAGGCGGAATTTTCCTTGAAAGCGGAATTGATTTCGACAAACTGGTACAGCACAAGCATACCCACGGAACCGTACAGGACTTCCCCGGTGCAAAGAATATCACCAATGAGCAACTTCTGGAACTTGACGTGGATGTACTTATACCTGCAGCCATTGAAAACCAGCTCACTGGAAAGAATGCCTCCAAGATAAAGGCAAAAATTGTCCTTGAACTTGCAAACGGACCAACCACCCCGGAAGCAGACGAAATACTGCACAAAAACAATGTACTTGTACTGCCGGACTTCCTGTCAAACGCAGGAGGAGTTACTGTGTCCTATTTCGAGTGGGTACAGAATGTTGGCGGGTACTACTGGACAGCAGACGAGGTCTACGAGAAGCTTGACAAGAAGATGACAGCTTCCGCTGAAGCAGTTTTAGCCACAGCTGACAAATACAAAACCGACCCAAGAATGGGTGCCTATATCATAGCAGTGCAGAGAGTTGCAGATGCCATGAAGGCCAGAGGATGGTATTAACCACCCTCCCTATTTATTAACGATTAAGTTTTTCACCAAGTATTCCTGCGGGAATAGTGTAGTGGTTATCACAGGGGCTTCCCAAGCCCTTAACCCGGGTTCAAATCCCGGTTCCCGCATAACCATAACTTCCATAACATGTTCTTAGTTATGCGATAAATTATTTTGCAAGAATACATTTGAATAATATTGAAGTTATAACTAAACAGCAAGTTTAGGAGACAACTCAAATGTTCCATAAAGATTCTAATATTTTGCCGATTGATAATGTATCCCTGGTTAGAATTACCAGAACATTTTGGTATGATTGGCGGTGTTACAATGCGGAGTGAATTAAAAGAAAAATTCATACCGGGTGAATATAGAATTCTCAATCACCTTACTTTTTTTAGGTTTCTTTGCAAGATGGGATAAGTGTGTAAGGTTTGCAGTTAGACTCATCTGATTCCTTTATCCTGAAAAGATTTTCATTCGCGATCATTTGCTGATTGGTTTACCTCATCGATATATATCCATGGATGTTGAGTAGTATAATTTATGGTAATTTCATTCTGAATAAAATAAAACACGCCATAATGCAGAACCGGGGTTAATGTAACGCTAAATTTACCATGATAACTTAAATTTGGTTGATCGTATTGAATAATATGAGTACCATTGATTGCAAAGACTATACCCAACGGATATTTAGTTCCACCACAGGAAAAGTGGTAAAGGTCTGTTGTATAATTCCCTATTGTTAAATTTGCACTGCTAACAAAGAATGTTACATTAGAATATGGATTGATGGCTTTATCGGATAATAGGGAAATCTCAAATCCATCAGATCCACATTGTCCAGGTTCTAAAAAAATCTGAATGGCATGCATAGCCTCAAATGTGGCAGTAAAAGATGATCCAGTCACATTTACAATGTACGGATAGGAGGTGCCATTATAAATGAAACTTGGTCCCCCTAAGTTGGTAGGCTTCATTTTATATACTGATACCTGAGATGGAGGTGTTGTTGCAGCGTCATATAATACAAAGAAAAGAAAAAATATAATAACTACTGCAATAGAAGTAATCACAATCTTGTGATGATTAAAAAATGACCGCACCTTGGAAAAAAAATTGAATTTAATCATATTGATCACTTATTTGTTACAATTTCCTCCTTCTGATAAACTGAACCATTATACTATCTTGAATACAAATTCATATACGAATTAATTATATAATAATTGCCGATGCCGAATAATTCCAAAGAACCGTTAAAAGTTAAATGATTCTCCAACTCCCAAGTAATCACTTTTATAAAAAGATGTTACAAATGAGTTTTTTCATTAAATTAATAACAATAATAAATTTATCTGGCATGAATTTGGATTAGACAAAGAATAGAAAATGTTTATCTTTGTATTCACCAATACTAAGCTATGGTTGAAAATAAAGAAGGTAAAGAAACAGGATCCATAGATGAAAAACTGGATCAGTTGTTAAATGAAATAGACTCTTTTGCAGAAAAAATTTTCGATCGCTTGTCTCATCCCTCCATAATTTCTGACATTCACGCATTGAAGCTTTGCATGCTGGAAGCAAAGAACCTGATGCATTACTTAACTCCGGAGTTGGAGAAAGATGTGAAACTGACACTGGAAACGACATGTTCCATGATATCACATGTAGGGAAACTAAGGGAAAAACTTGACAATGCTGTCATGAATATGTTAAGCAAGGTTGGAAATAAAGACAGAACACTGGCACAATGGGTTACAGACATGAAAATAGATTCGGGCAATCTTCTGGATGGAATCCTTTCACATGCAATTGAGACGTTGAAAACATTTGCAAAAGAATCGGGTGTCTCCTCTTATAGCCTAAGCATCGGTTATTATGAACTATACGCAACATTGAATTTCAATATTGCATAAAATTCTCACCATTGCGAAAAACGTACTTCGTTTAATCATAAATTATACTTTCAAAATTATTGCAAGAGATGGGAATTGTTATGAATTTTGGCTATTTCCACTGATTTTGTCAGGATTCATTCTTGATTGCAAATTGAAATATACATTAATACAATACACTAAGGATGGCTGGAAGAATAAAAGTTATTAACGAACCGGGTGATCTTGTATCCATTTTCAGGGCTGCTGATACGGATGTCAAGAGAAAATTGCTCATTGACCTTTCAACAAGCTGGATAACACTTCCAAACATTCAGGAAAAGTATGGATCTGAAGGCAAAAAAGCACTGCTTTACCTGGACAAGATCAAGATGATTGAAAGTCAGTGGATCACCGGAGCAAATGGACCTGAAAAAGGGTACCATACTTACTACAATAATGTACAGATAAACATAATGGGCACCATGGAAGAACTTGCCGATATTATATATGCCACCAACCTTCCCGACTCTCATTTGGAGCAGTATGAAAGCCAGATAATAGGGATGATGTCCGGAAACGAAGGCGTTTTCATGGGTGAAATAGCTGAAAAGCTCGGAATAACTCAGACATTTCTCAGGGGAATTGTAAAAAGATCCAATGTTCTCCAGATAAAAGGATTCAAGATCGAGAAAGTGATGGATGACTGAGGTAACTGTTTACAGATATGGCCACAGGCCCATGAGGGATAAGCGGGTAACCACCCATGTGGCATTAACAGCAAGAGCCTTTGGAGCATCGGGAATGACTGTGGACACATCCGATGAACAACTGGAAGAAAGCGTCAAGAAAGTTGTGGACGAGTTTGGTGGAAATTTTTCCATTAAAACTGGTGTTTCCCTGGACAGATTTCTTAGAAATTCAAAAGGGATTCCAATAATACACCTGACAATGTACGGGATACCACTTAACCAGAGCCAGGAAAAACTGGATGAACTCGTTAGCAAAAATGAAAAAATTATTGTGTTTGTAGGAGCAGAGAAAGTTCCTGGAAGGGTTTATGGAACAAGCACCTTGAATATTTCTGTCACTTCCCAGCCCATAAGTGAAATTTCAGCACTGGCCATGCTACTGGACAGGATGCATCATGGGAAGGATCTTTCAGAACATATTGAAGGAAGATTGAAGATTATACCCATGGAGAGAGGAAAAAAGGTAGAAGTGATCCCATCAAGGTACCAGTGCATGGAAATCCTAAGGGAGAAAAACGCTGAGCCGGATATTATTGAAAAATCTGTGGCCCTTTATGAAAAGGCAAAGATTATTGCATCCTCTTTGAACTGCAACATGGCATTTGTTTCAGCCTGTGCATTGCTCTATCCCTTATTTTCCAGAGGAGGAATTGAAGTTTTGGAGGGAGTCCCTGAAAGTATCACAAAATCCCTGATTAGAATTTTAGAACTTGAACAGGGAAAACTTATGGATTCCCTTTCCCTGGAAGAGAAAATAATAATTGATTCCATGTCCAATAATTCTGATGTGGATCAAAAGGACGAGGATATGGATGTCCATTTCAAAGACCTCATGTGATGGTATAATTTCTTTTTCCTTGAGAATTTTAGAGCTGAAGCCCCTTGTGAAAATGGAATTTTAATTGTAAAAATCTACTTATGAATGTTAAGGATCAAACCATAAGTGGGAAATGGACGTCCTATAATGCAAACCAGTGATTAGAGGTTGAAAAAAAATGGAAATCATCCCTGACTTCCTCAGAAAATAAAAATATGGAAAAAATTAAATTATTTTTTCCTGGTGTACAGTACGACCCCCACTGCTGCAACAATGACCACTACTACTAGGGCTATTTCAATCAATTCCATTAAGCTCAGTCCTGATGGAGAACTGGTGAATTTTATGATCTTTGCAACATTTGCACCATTCACAGAGAATGTACCTGAACCGTTTGTAATGGAATATCCTGAAACATTTGAAACAATGTATGAATAGGTTCCATTAACAATGTTGAATGTAATGGTAGTGCCATTTGAACTGGAAGTTGCTCCATTAAAGGTCATGTTCCAGTGCATTCCTTTGGAGAGGCCGGATTCTGTGAATGTTACCGTGTATGAAACCCTTGAAAAGTTGATCTTATGTGTTGTATTATTCCCGTTTACTGTGATCGAACTTGCATTTGCATGAAGTGTCTTGTTGGTAGTTCCTATGTTGTAGGAATATGTTCCGTTTGCCAGTAATACTGAATAAAATGTTTTATTGATTGGCCCGGATTTTAAACTGCTGGTCAGATTCACATACCATGTCGTACCGGATGGTAGGCCGGATTCAGTGAATGTTGTGTTGTAATTTGGGGAAGTGGATAGTATGGAAATAGTACCTGAACCATGGTTGTCTACGTAACCATTTCTGGTCAATGAATCAAATGCAACTCCAAAGGGTTGATACCCCACATTTATGCTTCCAATTACTTTGTTTGTGTTTCCATTTATTACAGTGACATTGCTTGAACAGTCGTTGGTAACGTACAAATACCCGTTCTGTG
>JAKAWY010000095.1 GCA_021816745.1 Thermoplasmata archaeon | reverse complement strand
TATATGCTGGGAACAGGGGAGCATTTGGATGACTTTGAGATTTTCAACCCCAAGAAGTTCCTTTCAAGGCTTTTGGGAATGGGAGACGCAGAAGCGCTGCTGGAAGCAGTTCAGGAATCAGACATAACAGAGGAAGATGCTGAAAAAACAGTGAACAAGATCATGAGCGGAAAGTTCAACCTCATGGATATGTACGATATCTGGGAGAAATTTGCAAAGCCTTCCATCATGAAGAAGCTGTTCGATTCCATCCCCACAGGAAATATCAACGCATCCAAACTGAAACTGATTGATCCTGAATCTGCCCAGGACAGGATTCAGAAATATCGTGTGATCATGGATTCCATGACGTATAACGAACTGGAAAATCCTGATCTTATCAATGCCAAAGTCATAAGAAGGGTCTCCATGGGTTCCGGGAAAACAGAGCAGGATGTAAGGGCACTCCTGAAGGAATACCGCGGAATGAAGGAAAATGCAAAAAAGATGAGGGGAAACAGGGCTTTGAAGAAAATGCTTAAAAACCAGTACTCAGGAGATATGCCCAATCCCTTTGATCTTACTGAGTAATCTCATCTTCCAATGGGAATGTGGTACAGGAAACGTGTGAGATCATCGTTTCCATGGTTACTTCCCATATATTTACTCCAGTTTACCCTTAATCTCTCCATGGATTCATCCCATCCCAGATCTATCAAATCAGTTACGGTATCCTTTGAGATCCGGTGAGAGTTTCCTGCATCAACTCCAAACAGATTTGTGGTTCCCAGAAGATTGCCCAGCACAACTATGTTTTTATCAGTTTCAGGGAGGCAATCATGTACATTTCCCACCACTCTCGAACTGTTTATGGCACTGGTATCTTCATGATCATCATGCTTGAAGGATAATTTTTCCCACAGGTTTCCCCATGTGGCCATCACCTTGAAGGAACTTGCATCTCCCGTGATTCTTAGCATGGGTGTTTTCCCGGGTTTCATACTGGCCCCTCTGCTGTAATTCCCGTAATAGCTCTTTTTCCTGCACGTTTTTGAATGTTTCAAAAGAGGATCATCATAGTTATTGTGGCCCATTGCAAAGTATGTCGTCTGGATGGTCACTTTTTTTCCCTCCATACTGCATTCCATATCTATGAAATCCCCATTCTTTTTTATTGAAAGAACCTTTGACATGATCTTCAGGGTGGCCCCTCTGGAAATTGCATTCACTGCCATGGATCTTACAAGTTTTTCCCTGTCCATGGAATAAACAGGATATTTTAGCTTCAACGTTTCCTCAGTATCCCCCATATTGGTCTCCCATTGCACACTCTTATACTGGCCGTTTATGTGATTGCTAAATTTGGAAAAGTTATTCTTTAAAGTGGATTCAGAAATAAACATAGCTCCGGAAAGGGTGAATCCAACATCCCTGGATGTGTCCAGAACCAGGGTTTTTAATCCCTTTTCCAGTGCAGCATCTGCTGCAGCAATGCCAGCAATCCCTGATCCGGCAATGACCATGTCGTATCTTTCCATATCTCATGCCCATGCTTATATTGGTAAATTACTATTTCGCACCGTGGCAGGAAACCAGTTTAAATTCAATTCTGATGAAATAACAAGAGTTATAGAATTAATGAGCACCCAGTCACCACCCCATCACTTTGAATTTCATGATCCCTTCTGGGTCCTCATAACAACCATGCTTTCCCACAGGACAAAGGATCAGGTCACCGATGCTGCATCAAGAAAGCTGTTTGAAAGGTATAATGGAATATCCGGACTTGCATCCGCTTCCGTTGATGATGTGGTAAAGATCATTGATAAAGTTGGGTTCAAGAATATGAAAGCCCCAAGAATCATTGAAGCTGCAAAGATTATCCGTGACAAATATGGTGGAAAAGTTCCCGGCAGCCTGGACGAACTCACTAAAATACCTGGAGTTGGAAGGAAAACTGCAAATGTTGTTCTATCTGATTCCTTTGGAATACCTGCAATTGCAGTGGATACACATGTCCAGAGAATTTCCAGAAGGATGGGCATCTCCTTGTCTGATGATCCTGAAGAAACAGAAGAAGCTATCATGAAGATAGTGCCAAGGGATCTCTGGGTTGGACTCAATCCCATGATGGTGGAATTCGGAAAAAAGATATGCAAACCCATAGGGCCACTTTGTAGAGAGTGCAGTGTAAGCAGGTATTGTGCATATTTTCATGATCAAGTGGAAAAGAAGTCAGTATGAGATTATTTCTCCCTGATCAATACTGAGAAGTATTTTGAAAGGCTGATCTCGTCACCCTTTTCCAGCTCGATTTTTTCTCCGGTGTTGATCTTCTTAACTTTCCCTGCCCTGATAAGCCATAATCCGTTCTTGCTGTTCTCGTGTTCTGAAGCAAAACACTTCTGGCCTACAACATCCAGGATTAGTTGCTCCCTGGAGATGTATTTCAGGTCAAGGACATGTTCCACATGATCCTGGAGTGTTTCCCTCCCAATGACCAAATGACCATCAATATCCATAACCGTAGCATCTGGAAGTTCTGCAACATATTTCCTTTTCCTTGCTGGCATT
>JAKAWY010000001.1 GCA_021816745.1 Thermoplasmata archaeon | reverse complement strand
TGGTGTTCTGTGTGCAGAAACCACCCTGATTTCGTATTCCACCTGGAATTCATCCATAACTTCAGAAGCACCTTTCATTGCTTCAAAATCGGACTGGCTACCCATAATGATTCCAACGGTGGGCATATATCAATATGTTGTGTCATTATAATAAATTTGGCTATTAGACTTAACATTTACTGATTGTTTAAGCATTTTTCATATAAAAAAAACAAGTTAAGTTCGAAAAATATCTAAACATTAACAATAGGTAGCCTCGATTGTGTTTTTGACCACAATTTGAACCTGTGTATTGTTTACAGGTCCTATGATTAAATAATATTTTCCAGTTAGTAGTTGCATATCGAAATTACCCTGATCAGAATATTCTGAAATATTTCGCTGAATTGAAGACATATACTCATTAATGATCGTTTTGTTTATTGTATATGGTAGGATTTTTAATACAGTGAGGTTGTTTGATTCCCATGACCCCGTCAGGGTAGCTGTCTTATTTACAACGAATGGAATGAGGGAGGCTATTTTTCCCGGGCCTGAAACGTTCCACAATACAGTATTTGCAGGTGCAAGTATAACAGCTCTTCCAGTATATTCCGGGTATGTCGGGTTGGATGGGCTTTCAATGGAAGAAAGTAATGGCCGGAAAAAAAACATGGATATCAGAACTACTACAATTACTACGGTAATTACGGCTATTCTATCCTGGCGAGTAACTTCAGGCACTTCAAATCATCCTCAGTTTTACTGTCTAATTAGATAACATCCTGATAAATATTAATGTACCGGCATATAGATGGTCGATACAGGCATCGTGGTTCTTCTTCACCTTCTTCAAGACGGTAAAGGCATTTTACTCAGAATCCCTTTCCCTGAAGAAAATTATGGTTAGGTCCAACTTCATACAACTGAACCCCTGCCTATTCCTCCAGTTTCACACTGGCCCTTTCAATCCTGTTCATGATGGAAATGAAGTAACCGATATGGGGAAAAGTTTCAATGATTCCATGATCGTATGGGGATTTATCAAGCTGCCTGAGGCAGTGGTAAAGGTTGTGGGATATTTCCATCGGTTTATCTGAATGTCCCAGTACCATGCATTCAATACCGAGAATATCTGCAGTTTCCTTTGTCACAATAGGCAGAACCTTTCCATGGTTCTTTTCCATATATTTTATTATTGCTTCCCTGTCTGATCTGTATAAGGTTTTTTCAGGGGTATAGTGGGAATACTTTGTGCCCGGTGACAATGGCCTCCCTTCAGAACCTCCAAATTCCACCTGGTCGAAAATCTTCAATAAATCCTCCCTTGTATACGCACCAGGCCTCAGGATGGTGCATTTTCTTCCCTCTGGAAGGATAACTGTGGATTCTATTCCGTATGTGGCCTCTTCGCCGTCTATGACCAGATCCACCAGCGGGCCAAGCTCTTTCAGTATATGGGATGCACGGGTGGCACTGGGCCTTCCGGAGATATTGGCACTGGGAGCAGCCAGTGGAACTCCTGAAACTTTAATTGCTTCCCTTATGAGGTTGCAGTCCGGTATCCTCATGCCCACAGTATTGAGGCCAGCGGTGGCCGTATTGCATATGCCATCTTTTTTCCTCATGATCACAGTCAGGGGGCCAGGCCACAGTTTTTCCAGTTCAGGCATCATTTCAACCTCCTCTGTGTGTGCGAACCTTGACATGGTTTCCATGGAATCCACATGGACAATCAGCGGGTTGTCGCTCTCCCTACCCTTGGCTTCATATATTCTTCTGCAGGAAACATCACTTCTGGCATCTGCACCTATTCCATAAACAGTTTCGGTAGGAAATACCAGAAGTCCACCCTGTTTCATGACTTCGGATATGATCTCCACTTCCTTCCTGGAATAATTTGAACAGCCTGTCTTCAGGAGCCTTATTTCCTGCATATGCTATGAGTAATCTTTTATAATAAATCAAATTACGTATTTTATGAGGAATATTGAAAAATACCTTATAGATTATGACATAGACATTAAAAACCTCTCATTCTCCGGAAAGGAAACCATTACCGGAGTTTCAGACGGTAAAATATGGCTGAACTCCTCAGGGATGAACATTGAGCACATCGCCCTGAACGGCAAAAAGGCTGGTTTTTCACTAAACAGGGAAGAGGAGGAACTGGTGCTGGATGAGAAATTCACAGGGAATTTCACACTGGAAGTTCACTTCAGCGGAAATATTTCTGATGGAATGAGCGGAATATACTACTCCAAAGAGAAAGATTACATTTTCGTAAGCACACAGTTTGAGGCCACTGGCGCAAGATTTGCATTACCGTGTGTTGACAGGCCTGATTTCAAGGCAAAATTCAGCATGACAGTTCACGTTCCTTCTGATTACGAGGCCATATCCAATATGCCGGTGGACAAGGTTCAGGAATCCAATGGAAAGAAAACATTCCATTTCATGGAGACCCCAAAGATGTCCACATACCTGCTGTATATCGGAGCGGCAAAGTATGATCACCTGGAGGAGAAATATGGTAAGAAATCTGTATACCTGACTGCTGCAAATGGAAAATTCAAGCTGACAGATATCCCAATTCAGATGGCTGTAGGGAGCCTGGAGTATTTTGAGAAGTATTTTGGCATTAATTACGAACTTCCAAAACTGCATCTTATTGCAGTCCCTGAATTTGCCTTTGGCGCAATGGAGAACTGGGGAGCAATCACCTTCAGGGAAATAGAGCTGGTAATCAGCGAAAGTACCAGTTCAGTCATAAAGAAGAGGGTGGACCTGGTGATTGCACATGAACTTGCACACCAGTGGTTTGGAGATCTTGCCACCATGAAGTGGTGGGACGACATATGGCTTAACGAGAGCTTTGCCACATTCATGAGCAACAAGGCACTGGAGAACAGGCATCCTGACTGGGAGGCCATGAGCGATTTCATCACCACTGAACTGGCCCGGGGAATGGTTGGAGACAGCCTGAAAAACACTCATCCCATCCACGTGGATGTGAAGCATCCCGGTGAGATATCACAGATCTTTGACGAAATTTCCTATTCCAAGGGGGGAAGCATATTAAGGATGATTGAAGCCTATGCCGGAAAGGAGAACTTCAGGAAGGGAGTCAGTGCATACCTGAAAGAGAACAGCTTCTCCAATGCTGCAGGAAATGCTTTGTGGGAATCCATTGAGAAGGTTTCTGGAATGCCCGTATCAAAGATCATGAATGCATGGATCACAAAGCCCGGATATCCAATTGTGAAGGCAACCATGAAGGGTTCAAAGATAGCACTTCACCAGGAGAGATTCTTCCTGGACGGTTCCACTGATAAAAGCGTATATCCAATTCCATTGACCGTTGCATATGAAGGATCAGTAAAATCCATCCTCATGGAGGGAAGCGACATGGAGATAGAGGCCAGTGGATTCCTTTATCTGAATCCGGACAAGACTGGATTCTACAGGGTTCTATACGATTCAGGCCTGCAGGAGAGCATAATGTCAAAGGTCTCCAGAGTTGATACGCATGCACGCTGGGGAATGATATCAGATTCTGAAGCTCTTTTCACATCTGGAAAAATGTCACTGGATCAGTTCATGGGCATACTGAATGCCATGAAGGAAGACACCAGCTACATCATCAGGGATGAGATTTGCAGTGTGATTGGATCTTTGTCCATGATTTTGAAGCACAGTGGAAAGATCACATCCTTTGGAAAGGAATACCTCAGGAAGCACCTTACTTCCATGGGCCCGGTAAAGGAAGGGGAACCCATAAATGATTCAGTTATCAGGGGAAGGATGGAGAGCACACTTGTCCTTATTGATGAGAAGTATGCTGCAGAGAGGGCCCCTGAATTCGCAATGTTCGAGAAGAAATCACCTGATACCAGGCAGGCCCTTGCACTTGCCTTTGCCATGCACAACAACGACCTGGATGCCATGGTAAAGAAAATGGAAGCCATGAAAGTGGATGAGGACAGGAACAAGATCCTTCTGGCCATGGGATACCTGAAGGGTGAGGACAAGCTGAAATCTGCATGGGAGATGATCGAGAACGGAAGAATCAAGAAACAGGATTCCATAAGATTCGTATTCGGTGCAGCAAGGTCAGAAAATGGAAGGAAATTTGTTGCTGACAGGTTTGAAACCATCATCAACACCATTGAGAGATTCTTCTCCGGAACCGGTTACACCTCCAGGACACTGGAAATAGTGATTCCACTGGTGGGTCTTGACTTCCCTGAACCCGTTGAGAAGTTTTCAGGCAAGAAACACGACAAGGCCTGGGAACTTGGAATCAAGAAAGGAATGGAGTACCTGGAAATATACAGGAATCTTAACAAAAGGGTGAACTGAAAGGTTCACTGAAAATCTATTTTTAATAATAATCATAAACCAGTTTTTTAAAATTGTATGAAATAAAAACCTTTATTATTCTTCCACAGTTAAAGCATTCTGATGATCGATGAAACCTGCCAGAACATAATCAGATCATTCGAATGGCCTCGTGGCGAATCCTGCGATTTGCAAAGCAGGCCCTCCATATACAAGATATCGAAGACACTTGGAATCCATCCTCTGACCATAAAGAAGAAGATCAACGAAATGTTTTCCATGGGGATAATCAGGAACATCAGGTATTACATTGACGATCGTTTTAATGAATGGAACCGTTATTTTGTGCTGATATACAACAACACAAAAATTGTAGAAATAATTTCCGGGGCATTTCAATCCCTTCCCTATGTTGAAAGGGTGAGTTACGGCCACCTTACAGACAGGAACCTGAACGATATCGGATTTTTTGCAGGAATATCCCTGATCTGCAAAACAGAATCTGATCTGAACCGTAAAATCAGGCAGCTTTCAGAACTGATCCCTGACATTGATAAATTTTATCTGATCATGAAAGAGAATGACGAGAAAAAAACACCCCTGGACAGCACTGACATCACCATTGTTAAATCCATGATTAAACAAAACCCGCTGAACTTCAACATAAACAAAATACACCATGAGACCGGGATACCCCTTAGGACAGTGAGGAGAAGAGTGGAGAAATTGCTGGAAAGGGATGCAATTTATGAGGAGATATCCTTCGACACTGGAAAGCTTGAACAGGGAATAATGCCCAGCATCATTGTGAAATCAAGTCCGGAATTGAATATGAACACACTCAGGAATATGCATTTTTCTGATAAAAAATGGCTCATCATGAAAAAATATGGTGATTTTATTTTCATGATATATCATGTAAGGAACTTCAATGAACTTGGAACCCTTTCATCTGAATTTTCAAAAGTGACTGAAGATTTCATGATTTCTTACAGGAATGGATCCTTTAACAACCCTCACGTGAAATATTTTTGAATTTTTTATCTAAAGATTGAAAAAAAGAGGGAATAAAAAATAATTATCTTCTCCTCAGGAACATAACAACTCCCAGGCCCCCGATTATGGCCACTGCTGCACCTGATATTTCATACAGTTCTGTCTGGCTCAGCCCAGAAGAGGGTGAACTGGTGAATTTTATATCCTTGGCAGTGTTCGAACCATTCACCGTGATTGATCCGGTTGAAGAAGAAACAGAATACCCTGATACTCCTGCAACTGTGTATGAATAGGTTCCATTGACCGCACTGAATGTTATGGTTGTGCCATTCGAACTGGAAGTAGCCCCATTAAAGGTTATGTTCCAGTGTGTTCCACTGGAGAGGCCTGATTCAGTGAATGTTACTGTATATTTGAATGTTGAAAAGATGACAGAACTATTTACATTGCCGTTGTTTACTATGATTGAACCTGCACTGGCATGGTAAGTTTTGTCCGTTGTTGCTATGGTGTATGAATACGTCCCGTTCACCAGAGTGAATGTATATGTTGATCCAGTGATTGCTCCAGATTTATTGCCATTGGAAAGATTCACATACCATGCAGTACCGGATGGTAGTCCCGTTTCGGTGAAAGTAACACTGTAATTGTTGATAACCACAGAATTCCCCTGAGGGATATTTGTGTTGATCAGGGTGATTGTCATGTTCCCAGTGGAATTTGCTATGGTATCCTCTATTATTATTCCTGAATTCATATCATAATACACGCTTTCCGTAGTGTTTGCTGAAGGATAAGTGATTTTATCTGTCAAGAATGTGCCTATGGGGGTTTTTACCTTAACGTTGGTGGTTAAGTTTACGGGAAATGGCAAGGTTCCATTGTTGAACTCTGACATGTATCCAACCCCCATCCATATGCCTGGCTGGTTCCAGTTCTGATATATAATTGAAGTGGTAAAGTTCGGGGATGAAGATGTGATGGTCATCTGGACAGTGTCGTTCGATACATTGACTGCACTGATGGTAAATGTAGCATTATAGTAATGTGCTGCACCTTTGTAGATAAATGTTGCATTGTATACAGCATATGCTCCCACAAAGGCCCAGACTGGTTGCTTTGTGGAAAAAACGGTGAATGATATGTTCTTTGTGGTGTTGTGGCCTGTCACACTGATAGTTCCGTTAATGGGTGAATCTCCATATCCTGAAACTGGCTCTACATAGAATGCGTATGAACCATTGGGTTCATGGAATTGAATTGAGCTTGAAGTGGATGTCAACGCTGTTCCATTCAGCACAACCTCCCATGTGGTTCCTGATTGCAATCCAGTCTCATTGAAATATACTGTGTATTCTGGTTTTGGCGGAGTTAATGAAGTAAACACAATATTTACGGTAACATTATTCTGATTCACAGTCACAGTTCCGCCAGATTTGGATGAAGAATAACCAGTAACAGAAAGTACTGAATAGTTGTATGTTCCATTAAACTCCACAAATGATATGCTTGAAGTCATGCTTGAATTTATCACACCCGAGAGATCAATTGACCACAGGGTGAAGGAACTCAATCCAGTTTCTACAAATGTCACAGTGTACCGTGCAACTATTTTCAGAGTTATGATCTGGGGGGAATTTGAGGAAACGGTGAAAGTGCCTGGCATTGGGCTGATTATGGCATTGGATGTTGAATTGAAAGCTCCGAAGGAATAATCGTAAGTGCCATTATTGAGGAACACCACCATCTGCTGCGGGATTGTGGTTTCGTTGAATATTCCAGTAGTTCCGCCGGGGGTGGTCAACTGGAAAGCCCATTCATTACCGGAAGTAATTTCAGATTCATTTAAGAAAAACCTGTAATATTGCGGGAAATGGATCGACACATTAGCATTGCTTCCTGTGACATTGAACTCACCACTGGTTGAATTGTAAAATGAAGTTTTAAGAATACCTCCAGGTATGGATCCAACATAGAATGAGTACGAATATGTTCCATTGATCAAATAGAAAGTGGAATTTGAAGAATGGGAAAGTCCGTTGACAGGGCCCGTGAATGTAAATTCCTTGTACATTCCACTTAGCAGGCCAGTAGCCATTACATTGACTTTGTAAAATGGAATAGTGAAGTTTAAGGTAAATCCATACGTGGTTATGTTTAGGAACCGGGTGAAATCCTCATTGATGAGTTTATAGCTTGAATTAACATAGATGTTGTATGGTCCGCCTGGCAAAAGCATCACGAATGAAGCATTTGAACTGTAATTCCCGTAAATTTGTGATCCGGTAGTGGTGTTTTTTACTGTTACTGAATAGATTAATCCAGGGAATACGCCATGAACGTTCACGTTAATTTTCTGTACAATGGGGAAAGTAATGGTGGTACTGCCTATGCCTGAAACTGAGAAACTTCCTGATGGAAATTTGGTGCCTTTGATTCCAGTTCCGGGAACTGAGTAACCAAGTGCGACTAAACCAGTTACTGGTGTGAACTGAAATGTTCCGTTGGGTAGATACATGTTGAGGGATGTGGAGTTAGATCCGTTCAGATTGCAAATGTTTGCACTGGAGGCTGATCCGGACACAATTAATCCCCAGTTTGTACCCACGGGGAGTCCATTTTCGCTGAAGGTAAACTTGTTCAGATAGGGGAGTGTTATAATAACAGTGTATATGGAATAGGCTGAGGTATTAATTACCAATTGGTAAGACTGTGCCGTAGGGCCGGTATATACCGAATAATCGTAGGTTCCATTTGAAAGTTCCAGTGTAAATGAAGAAATATCAGATTCATTGGAATATGTAGATCCAAGACCTCCCCATAAAACCATCAATCTCCATCCAAAACCTGCTGTTAAGCCATTTTCAGTAAAGGTTACAGGAACCAGTTTCACCATATGAATAGAAAATGTGGTGTTCGTTGACGTAACAACAATATTGGACGGATCCGGAGTAGTTATTTTGTTTATTCCTTCAGTGTATGAATAACTGTAATTGCCCAGCGGCAGGAAGGCAATCATTGAATTTGAGAATGTGGAATTGTAATATACAACGTTTCCGTTTGGAGACAAGCACATGCTCATTGTCCACTTGGATCCAGCGTTCATCCCCAAGGCATTGATGTCCACCTTTTTCATTGCAGGAAACTGAATGGATATACTGAGGGGGGCCCCCTGGATTGTAAAAGGCATACTAGTCATGGATGAATTCAGGCTTGAAAAATAGGTGGAATTCATCACTGCGAGAAAGAAGAAGTAAGATCCGTTCTTAAGTGAAAAGTTAAGGTTGTTGCCGTTGGAAAAACCGTATGCAGTGAATTCTGAAAGATGAGGAGTATTTGCGTTTGTATAGTTGTTTGATGTGGAGTTATAATAAGACTGGAATACAGATGTCATGAACTCTTTCATGGAGTTATTAAGGATGTAAACTCCCCATGAGAGTCCTGGATTTAAGCCAGTCTGGCTAAAACTCACAGTGTAATATCCTTTCAAGTTAGGAATCATTATAGTTACCGGGGCCTGCACTTTCACAGAACCTGTTCCGGAAACGCTTTGAACCTGTTTTTCAATGGCTGGTGATATATGGTGTGATAAGCTGCTTCCAGATGTATTCGTTCCAGAATTTGCGAACTGAAACCCTGAAAAGAGGAAGATTGCGATGAGCAACAAAACAGCGAATTCCTTCCATTTAATGTTGTTAAATGCCATGGAAAGTAATTTTACAACGTTATATAATAAAATACAGTAAATTCTATGCCGGATTTTGCCATTTAATGGCAACAAACCCAGTAATAGATTGTAAAAATAGTTTTATATTTACGAAAATTTATTTTTTAGCTCTTTTTTCATAGGTATCGAAAATGCCAGAGAGCACCTTTCCAAAGTTCCATCCGGAATCACTGACTGACATGTTCAGTTTCCTGGCAAAGAGTTTCGTTCTTATGGAATATTTTATCCTGCTCTGTTCGCTCTGGTGTTTTACCACATGGATACGGAAGGTTGCGCCCTTCAGGTTCGTAATCCTGGAAAATCTTGTGATAAACTTGTCTGCCATGGAATAAATGGTTTCGTAAAGATCTATGTCTCCGGATGAAAGACCTGAAACGTTGATGAGCATACCCTCGGTTTCCTCTGTTTTCCCGATCAGTGATATTATGTTCTCAACTTCCAGCATCCCGGTGAGGTTCATGCCCTTATTGCACACAGGTATCCTGTGCATATGGTTTGAGATAAGCCTCTCGCAGACAGTGATCAGGTTTTCATCCTCATAGGCAAACACCGGAGGATCCATAATGGATTTAATTGAGATATCTGCCCTCTCATTCCCGCCAGGATTTCTTGTCCCCGTTTCATTCTCCCGGCTCTTTACCTCATAATCAGCGATATTTTCCAGCCTGATGATGCCTGAAATCCTGTTTCCGTCTTCAACTACAGGAACAAGATCCGATTCATGCTGCCTCATTATCTCGATGGAATGCTCCAGTGCCTCGTCCTGTGAAACACTATATGGATCAAGCATCAGGTTTTCAACCTTGAATTCACCAAAATCCGGGAATTCAGTTATGTTTCTGATAATGTCTGTCATGGAGACAATTCCGATAATTTTTTCCTTCTCAATCACCGGGATGGCTCCCAGGCCTGTTTCGTTAAAAAGCTCCACTGCATGCTCAAGGCTGTCTCCCTTTTTCAGGGAAGGTGTATTCATGGCAAAATTTCTTGCCTTTGAATTCAGGTGGATCCTCTTCTTCCTGATGATGTCCCTGTATACCAGCATCCCTGCATATTTTCCATCCAGGTTCACTGCAATCTGCCCTATGGAATTTTCCTTCATTCTGTTCATGGCCAGCATTACCGTGGCGTTTCCATCCACGTGCTGCGGATTTTCTGTCATTATTTCTTCAACCGTTTTCATATTTTCACCTTTATTTACAGTATCTAAGCCCTGCTCCTCTCATTATGTCCGTAATTTCACTTCTCATATCCTTTCCTTTGATGGCTTCTGAAATGGCTGAGGCTATCCTGTCCATGTCATTGAATCCTCTCCTGGTTGCCTCAGAGAGTCCAATCCTTCCCTCCCTGTCGCAGATGATTCCGTTCTTTTCCAGTTTCCTGCTTATCTCCAGGAATGATCCATATCTTTCATTAATCTTCGGGGAAAGAAGAATCTGGTGTGATTCGGAGTACCATGGCTGGAACTGCACTGGTATTCCCCTTTCCTCCAGGGCTTTTCCCAGGCCTTTGGAGTTGTTTACGATCTTGGATGCATAATCCTCGCCAAAGGCGATCAGATCCTGTGCAGCTATTCCCAGTGCTGCAACCCTGTTGGGGTGGTAATTGTCCATGGTTCTCCATACTGTGTTGAATTCAGCCTGGTGGAATAGTTCCTCCTGGTTTGTCAGGAGTATTCCCCCCTGGGGCCCGAAGAAAGACTTGTGGGTTGATCCAAACAGGATATCAGAATATTTCAGGGCATCATTCTGGAACTTCTTTCCTGCTATGAGCCCCATCACATGTGAACCATCGTAAAGAAGTTTGGAACCAATTCTGTCGCATAACTCCCTTATTCTCTTCAGGTCATAGGGTTTCAGGAAAAATGACTGGCCCAGGACAATGGCATCCGGCCTGTATGTAAGTGCCTCTTTTTCCAGCCTTTCATAATCAATTTCCTGTTTTTCCTGTATGTACGGAATCGTGCCTGAACTGAAGCCAAACATTTCTGGAAGGTACCCTTTCATATAACCGGTATATCCTCCATGGTTCTCGTCTATGGCCATTATCTTTCCACCACGTTTCACGCTGATAAGGAGTGCGATCTCAGCTGCCACATGGCCACCGATGGGCCTTACCTCTGCAAATCTTGAATTGTAAAGTTTCTTTATGGAGTCCTGTGTTTCCTTGTATATCTCATCTGTCAGGCTTGTGCCGCCGTAGGCATTGTTGCCATCCGGCATAATATGTGCATACCTGGATCCAAGATCAGAACCCAGTGCCATCCTGACGTGCGGGCAAATATAATTCTCAGAGGCCTGTAGATTCAGCACGTTGCTCCTGAACCTTCCATACCTGTCAACCAGTTCAGTAATAGAAGTCATTCTCTCAATACCTATAATACATGCAGGGATAAATAAATATTAATAGGGTACGGTAGATGCACAAGCCTTATTTAGTGGAGAATTCCGCATCAATGCTGTGTTTTGCTCCATAATCTATGTTCTTCCTTGTGACATCTATTCCGTATACTAACCAGACCACAGATGCAGCAAGCCCAAGTGCCCAGAGCAACAGATTTGTGGAGATAAACTGCCGGATGCTCATAGAATATGAAAAGGCGGTGAAAATGGGGTATGCAATCATGGGTCCAAGTCTGACAAGCCCTATGAATGTGGATCTTATACCGGTCCCAACTACCTGTGGTTCAAGTACCGATCTGGAGGCCCATGCAAATTCGCTGGCTGCCATATTCAGGAACAGGAGTGGCATGAAAATATACATGTTGTACAGGTATGGATAAAGAATCAGCATGATGATTGTGGTAAGTGTCCCGAATGCAAAGGAGAAAAATGTGTAGTTTTTTGTCTCCCTTGAGATCAGTTTTGCTGCGATAAAACCAGATATGGAAGCACCTGCAAGGGCAACACATATTATCTCTGCATCCAGGGTTGCGCCAGGAAATTCAACAGGTGCAAGGACATATGCCATCAGGCCAAAGGTAAGGTACTGGGAAATTCCAATAATTACAAGGAAAACATAGGAGAATATTGGGTTGTTCATGGGCGTCTCCTCTCCTTCATTCTCTATTCCCAGTTCTTTCTTGTCATCAACCCATTCCTCTTTGTTTTTCTTCCTCTCCCATATATATGATTCAGGGGTGGAAAGCATTGTGTAGATAATAATGCCAGCAATCAACATGGATATGGTAACCAGCAATATTCTTGCAATTTCTGTGCCACCGAAAAATATGAACACAAATGCTATGGAAGCACTTCCTATGTTGTTCATGTTGGTTATAATTGTGAGCCAGAAAGGCCTTTTTTCAGAATCCGTGTTTTCTGCAACCAGTGAGAGTGCGGATGGCTCCTGCCCTCCAACTCCAAATTCTGCCAGGATGAGTCCTAAGATAAGGGTGATTACCGAATAGCTGAATCCTATGATAATAATTCCGGAAGAGTAAAACAGCATGGAAAGGAAGAATATTTTTCTTCTACCAAAAAGATCTGAAAGTATTCCAAGCAGCAGGTTTCCAACTGGTACTACAATAGGCCCAATTAAAAGAAATAACAGCCTTTCACTGGAATTCAGTCCGGTTAAAATGCTCTCTGATGCAGCTAGCGGTCCTATTGTTGCAACTATACCCCAGAAAAAAAATGACGCTGAGGTACCTGTGTACATGTTGTTCTTAAATGGATTTGATTTATTTCCTTCTAACATTTTCCAATCCCTCCGCCGGTATTACCCGGATCAGGTTCAAAGGGTCGATCTTTAAGATCCTCTCAGCCAAATTGGCTCCCCATGATCCCTTAGAGATTGGTTTTTATTATATAAATCTTAGAAGGCAATTTTTCATGCTCCATTGAATGAACAAGGAATCCACTAGACATTGTAACCAGCATTGTTGAAATCACGCTGCAATAATGAAACTGGTAAAGACAAAATGCATCGTAAAAGGGTCAAATATTTTCATTCCGTTGTGGTTGGGAAAATAATAATTAAAGGAAATATCTTCGTTATCCAGAATTAATGATAAGTGAAAGTTATAATATAATATAACAATTACTTATTCTAATGATACCAATTGGATCATATTTCAGTGGACAGAGGTTGAAACTAGCCGAGCTCCAGGATTACGTCATTGACATCATTTATGACGTTTTCCAGCCAGATGCACTTCTCTATGGTGGGACTGCCATTTGGAGATGCTTTGGTGGTATGAGATTCTCTGAGGATATTGACATTTATATGGACGACATGTCTTTGAACAATTTTATTATGGCGCTGGGAAAGTACAATTTGAGACTCACATGGCAGGATCCTGAATTTCCAACCAGAATACGAATAGCCAATAATGAAACAGAACTTCTGCTGGAAACCAAGCCAGGGTACGCTGAAAACGAAATAAGGACTTACTCCCGTTCAGATGGCACTACCAAGACAATATGCGTGCTCAGTCCCACTGAATTGATGATCAGGAAGATAGAAGCATATCAGGGCAGGAGGTTAATACGTGATATTTATGATCTTTTCATCCTGACAAACTGGTTGAATAATTCAGACTATATTGTGAGAACAAGGCTTTCCGGGTTCCTGCATGAGATTCACAGGCCAATTGACGAAGGTATACTGAGTTCATTGCTTTATGCAGGTATGAAAGATCTGAATTTTTCCCGGATGGTTGAATATATTCACAGGTGGCTAAATGAAATATGAATCTGCTTTTGCTGAGTTCTTCTCAAAACAGAGTATGTTTACGTCTGATGATGCAAGAAGATTTCTGATCAGGCTTGGCGCAAGTGAAGCCTACATAAGGCTCATGCTTCACAATCTGGTGCAATCAGGGCAACTTCATAGAATCGGGAAAGGAACATACACTTTCCAAAGAAATGAAGCTGTAGTTGGATTTGGATTCAGACCTTTCTACTATGGGTTGGAGTACGCTTTAACAATTAGAAAACTTTGGACACAACAGTCAGTTCCGGTGATCATAACGAAGAGTAAAGCGAATCCGGGTGTAAGAGAACTCATGGGAATCAGGGTTATACTACACCGAATAAACGAAAAAGGGTTCTTTGGGGTTGAGTACCTGAATTACGGTGGGCTTTTTGTTCCTGTTTCCGATCCAGAAAAAACTCTTCTGGACTTCATTTATTATGGAATAAAGCTTGATCCCGTAACCATGGATGAGCTAAAGAAAAACACGAATGAATCAAAGCTCAAGGAGTATGCTGCAAGATTCTCTGGAAAACGAGACTAATGTTGTGAAAGGCTGATTATTGTGCATAAGACTTTCACTATTTTCTGTTCTCTTCATCTCGATTACGCCTTCTCTTATTGAAATTCCATTTTCAGAAGATTCTTGAACAGTTCCTCATAATTAACGCAAAGAAAATGAGCGGGGTTTATTGCTTACCCCCAAAGAGTTAAAGAGATCCTTTATTGAAAATAATGTCGTATCACTCTATAGGCAAAAGTCTAGGAAATAGTAGATATGGCTTGGTATTCCAAACTTAAATCATTCATTGATAGTATTTTCAATGTTGATATAAGCACCATTAGTGGTAATTCCTCAAAAATTAAGGTTAAGATTAAAAATAGCATTGTTGTGACAACAGTCCGGAGAAAGACTTTATCAGCATCGATAAGGATGGAAGCAAGATTTCAGTAAATATTGCAAAACTCACTTTAGAACAACAAAAAGAACTTGGAGCAATTGTGAAAGAATCTTACGTTGAGGAAGGTGAATTGCTCAAAGAAAATCTATTGGAGTACTCCGGGGAGTTGGATGATTACAGCAGAGAGAATCCGGACAAGAAACTTTTGGAATTTTTTAATAGTAAACTACCTCAAACCGACTTTGAAATTTTGAAAGTTTCCTTATTCATGAGATCAAGCTACTGAGTGATTTTGCCTCTGTGGGGTTTATGACAATACCCGGTTTTTCAGAATGTGGGTACGATATTCAAAGCTACCTCGATTTTTCAGGATATTATTCATACAATATATCCGATTACCAGTCCTTCAACCCTTTACATTCACCCAGAACGGAGTAATATATTCTTTCTATGCACCAACAAATTTCATAATTGCAACTTAGATTCAAACTTTTCGCATTCCAAACTATATTCTGCTCCAGGAAGTCACTTACCTGAGCACTTTAACAGAGATTGCCAAAAGGGCATTGTTTGCATATAGGTTTTAAGGAAGATTACTATTGTAATATAATGCAATTGAAGATGAGGATAATTTCCGCATCATACAGGACAGATGACACCAAGGTGGAACTTTTCGGGAGATGTGATGACGGAAGATCAGCCACAGTAATCTGCGGAGGTTTCGATCCATATATTGATGTCATTGAGCCATCAGACGCAGAACTTGCAGGAATAAAGAAGAATACTGAATTCAAGAGAATTGAGGATAAAACGCTCTGGTACGACGGGAAAGAAAGAAGATCCTCAAGAATTTACATAAAGCATCCTTTCAAGGTTCCTGAGATCAGGACGCTTTTTCTCTCAAAGGTGATGTCTGCTGACATACCGTTCCATCACAGGTTCATTTACGATCTTGATCTTGGATCATGCGTCGAAGTGGAAGGTGAACCCAATGAGGAGAGACGATACTCATCTGACATTGTAATTGAAACATCCATTGGCAGGATTAAGAATTGTGATGATTTCAACCCTGAACTTAAAATACTCAGTTTTGACATTGAAAATGTATTCCCACCTGAAGACGGGAAGGAATTTGGGACAATACTTGTCATAGGATATTCCATATCCACGGGAAAATCCCCAGTTCATGAAACGGGGGCCATCACAGGGGAAGAGAAGGATATACTGCGCAAATTCAATGAACTCATAAGGGAAAAAGATCCAGATATTCTCATAGGTTACAACATTGATGGATATGATCTCCCTGTTATAGAATACAGGATGGCCCTCTATAAAATGGAACTTAATATTGGAAGGGACGGATCAAAGGCAAGAAGGATAAACAGCCAGTTCTGGAGGGTCAGGGGCAGAATTATCAGCGATGTCTGGTGGAATGTGAAGAAATACCTGAAACCCAAGCAGGAAACATTGAACTACGTTGCCATGGAGTTGCTGGGTGAAGGGAAGGATGACGTGGACAGGCTGAGGATTCAGGAAGAATACACCAACAGGCCTGATGACGTGATCAAGTATTGCATCAAGGATGCAGATCTTACCCTTGGAATACTTATCAAGCTCAGGGTTGTGGATCACAATATGTTCATGGCCACTGTGACAAAATTACCATTGGAAGACACAACCAACGGAGGAACAAGCAACTATGTTGACTCTCTTCTCATAAGGCTGGCATTCCAGAGGGATATTGCAGTACCCATGACATCCTCATCAAACCTGAAAAACAGGCCCATTGAGGGGGGCCATGTGGAATCCATTGGTGCAGGCCTCTACAATATGGTGGCTGTGATGGATTTCAAGAGTATGTACCCCTCCATGATCATGAAGTACAATATCTGCTTCACCACACTAAGTCCTGAGGGAGATATAGTTTCACCCACAGGCATTAGATTTCTTTCCCCATCCAAAAGGAAGGGAATCATACCTGAACTGCTCAGGAGCCTCATGGACAGCAGGGATCAGGTAAAGAAGGACATGAAGAGTGCCACCGGTGAGGAAAAGGAATATCTGGATGGTGTACAGGGTGCAATCAAGATCCTCATGAACACCTTTTACGGAGTTCTTGCCTCAGCTTTCTACCGTTTCACAAATTCAGAACTGGGAGCCTCAGTAACGGCTTTCTCCAGGGATACCATAATGAAACTCATAGCTGACCTGAAGAAGGATGGTTTCAGGGTTATCTACGGTGATACGGACAGTGTGTTCATAGAGACAGGTAAATCAGATGTTGCAGAAGCCATAGAACTTGGGAAATCAATCTCTGCTGACATTTCAAAAAAACTAGACATGTCCATAGAATTCGAGAAGATCATGGATCCATTCTTCTCCCATGGGGCCAAGAAAAGGTATGTGGGAATGATCGTTTACCCGCTGCAGGATTCAGGCACCATGCTGGTGAGAGGATACGAGGTCAGGAGGACAGATTCCTTTGACCTTCAGAGTGAAGCACTGGAAACCGTGTTTTCATGCCTGATGAAGAGAGATATAGACGGTGCAGAGTCCTATTCCAGGGATATTGTCAAGAAGATCATGGAAGGAAGTTCAGACATCAACATAGAAAAACTGGCCATTTCAAGATCTGTGAAGGAGGAGAAGAACTATGCCAATGCAGATTCCATGGCAAATGTTAGGGCAGCCAGGAAACTCCAGGAAATGGGAGAAAGATTCATACCCGGGATGAAGGTTGCATGGATTGTGACTGACAGTTCAGTGGCCCCGCAGGAGGTGGAACCATTTATAGATGCACAGGTGTTCACAGCCACTCCTGACTGGGCATATTATGGTAAGAGAGTGGAGGAGACCGTGAACAGGATAATGGAGGGACTTGGAAGGAAAATTAATGTCACGGATGCCTATGTCACCCAGAGGAAGCATTCCAGGCCGGTAGCCAGTAAAAACAACACTACCCTGGACAGTTTCTTTCAGGAGTGAAAAATGTACGATTTCATAGTGGTTGGTGCAGGCCCCTCAGGCTCATATTCCGCTTACATGCTTGGGAAGATGGGATACAACGTCCTTCAGCTTGAGGAGGATCGCTCTGTGGGTAAGCCCGTGGAATGCACCGGCGTCGTGTCAAAAAGGGTTACCTCCATGATCAAAACAGATAATGTGGTAAACAGGCTTCATGGAGCTCACATATATTTTCCATCGGGCAAGGAAATTCATGTGAAGAAAAACGAGGAAACCATAATCATCGAAAGGGACAGGTTTGACCAGGACGTATCTGCTGCAGCCATAGGTGCAGGAGTCCAGTTGAGTGTCAATTCTTCCTTTATTTCCGCTGAACCTGGGGATGGACATATCCTGGTGAAATACAGGAAGGAAGGGAACATAGTGGAGGAAAAGGCCATTGCCCTGGTTGGTGCAGACGGTGCAGGAAGCATGGTAAGGCGCACCCTGTACAGTGATCAGGAGATCAGTAGGAAAGTTTCAGCCTACCAGGTGGAGGCAGCAAAGAAAATGGAGGATCAGGACAGCGTGGATGTGTATCTTGGCTCACCATACAGTAAAGGGTTCTTTGGATGGGCCGTACCTGCAGGCGATCTTTCAAGGATTGGAAGCGCAGGTTTCGGAATGAGCAGAGAATCATTCCTGAATATATACAAAAGATTCCTGGATCCTTCCAAGGTTTCCATCACAGGTGGCTTGATTCCCATTGCACCGCTGCAGAAGACATATTCTGAAAGATCCCTTCTCGTGGGGGATGCAGCAGGGCTTGCCAAACCACTGACAGGTGGTGGAATCTACACTGGAATGCTTTCAGGGAAACTTGCCGCCTACGCTCTGGACAATGCCTATGAGAATGAAGATTTTTCACCATCATCATTGAAAACTTACCAGAAGATGTGGAAGAAGGAGATCGGTGGAGAGCTTAGAAAGGCTCTCTGGGTACAGAAAAAATTTGCAAACATCACCGACAGTTCCTTTAACGCCATGGGGGAGATGCTCTCTGATCCCAAGCTAAGTGAGAGAATCAACAACATCGGTGATATCGACTATCCAACAAGGGTGGTGGGAAGCATACTGATGAGGAAGCCTGGTTTAATGAAGCACGTATTTTTCCCGGTAAAGGAATCAGGATGAACAGGCAGCTCCAGTTTTCCATTCTATTGATTCTTTCCACAGCTGCATGGGGGAGCACATTTCCACTGGTGAAATTTTCACTGGAATACATGTCACCAGTGGTATTCCTGGCAGTGAGGTTTGCCGTATCCTCTGCAGTCATGTTCCCGTTCCTGAAGCGCCCCCTTAACCTTTCAAACATCAGGGAGGGGTTTATCGCAGGAACATTCCTATTCGTCGGTTATTATTTCCAGACTGTGGGGCTGAAATACACATCACCCGCCATTTCGGGCCTCATAACAGGATTCTATGTGGTACTGGTGCCAATACTTTCCTTCATGATCTTCAAAAAAGGCATAGGGAGGAAGGACTGGGCTGCTGCCTCCCTATCACTGGTGGGCCTTTTGATCATCACATCGGGCCAGCTTTCAAATGCCACTCTACAACTGGGGGATGTTCTAACGCTGATCTGTGCCTTCGGATATGCAATGCAGATCATCTATGTGGCAAGGCACACCCAGGTGGACATGATCAAATTCACGTTTTACCAGATGCTAACAGTCTGCGTCCTTTCCACTGTATTTATCCCAACATACCCGATCTACGCTGATTTCTCTTCTCCTGTGGTGATAATCGGCATATTCTTCACTGCTATCGTGGCAGGAGTGCTGGCATACCTCATCATGAACGCATCCCTGGTTTATGTGAGTCCTGAGAGGGCCAGCATCATAATGGTTACTGAACCTGTTTTTGCTGCAGGATTCTCTGTGGCTTTCACAGGAACAATCCTCTCATATTTCACCATTGCAGGAGGGGCCATCATGGTTCTGGCAATGGTATGGGAAGTATACAGCAAGGGTGAGGAAAAGAGCAGGGAACTGGCAGAACTTCCTGTATAATCATGGCTTAAGGTGGTGGTTTATGGAAACAGCAACGCCTTTCCTGTACTGCATCATTTCCTTTCCCGAGACCAGGGGCCTTCCCACTGCCACCAGCACATCATCAGGATCCACCACTAGAACGTCATTATAGGGGATTATGCCTGGATCGCACTCTTTGATAAAATTGAAGAATACACTTTTCCCCTGGGAATTGAATTCTGCACTCTCCTTTGTCACCATCACCCTGTTCTTCATTTCAGGGGATGACTTCCTTATTCTTTCTCCACCCTCCATGGTCAGGGCCAGATAACCATCATGAACCCTCATGGTGGCCAGTATCTTTCCTTCAAGGCTGACGGTTCTTATCCTGCCGGTGCTCCTGGATACGGTAATCTGGCTGTCATCAGGGAAGAGGGCTTTTCCCGAATTCTTGCCGAACTGGAAATCTGCAAGGAATCTTATTTTTTCAAGGTTGAAATTCCTTGCATGCCCTGAATTTATTAATGTGGGCCTCTGTACCCTGATGGAAGGAAAACCATCCATTATGGCCTGCTGTACGGGATACGATTCCTCCATCTCCACAGGGATTTCCAGTTCCCCCCATGTGAAATGGTAATTGTTGTCAGAGTTCTCATAATATTCATCCAGAAACTTTTTGGACATGCCGGTTCCCTGGGAATAGTAATAGGATGCATCCACCGAGTCAGGCCTGATCTCCAGGGATTTCAGCCTTTCTGCATAGGGGCTCTTCATGGAAAGATTGTCAAAGCCCATGAATGGCGGTTTACGGTAAAGTTCAAGATAATCCTGCATTTTTCCAGAATATTCCAGTATTCTTTTGAAGGCGTTAAACAGGGAAGGATGTGATCTTGCCCTGGATTCCACATACTGCCAGAGTGTCTGTTCATGGATTCTTTCCCGAATCTCGGAAATTTCCATGAATATGGCATAAAGGTTATGTTCTGCCAGCAGGGATTTTCTTTTCTCTTCTCCCTCCCTCCTTAGTTCCTCCGCCGTATACCTGTCTCTCAAAGGTGACCAGTAGGGCAATTCCATGATATCCTTCAGATCCCTGGTTCCTTCGGGGTATAGCATCCTGCCGTCCTTGGCATATTTCACGTAGGATGCAGAATCAAACATATCCACTCCAAGCAGTACAGCCATTCCCATGAACATGGGATGTCCGCCTCCAAAGAGGTGAATAGGTTTTGAAAAATTGGAATTCAGCTTTGCAGACATGATGATGTCCACAAGTTCTGCGTATCGGTACTGTTCCAGGAGTGGGACTACACCACCAATGGGCAAATATGATGCACCGCTGGATGACATGATCCTGGCACTTTCCTCCCTGAGTTCAGGATAAATTGAACCTTGTATGGGCCCGGAGAGATCATTTGTTTCTGCCAGATCCTCAACTTCATGGAATCTTTCGGCTGTAACCCTGACTGCATCAGCAGCCTTATCCCTGGAATCATCAGGGGTGGAGAATATGTCAAGAATGGTGGAAATGTCACTTCCCACAGACAACTGGAATTCAACGGTATCCCTGTTCTGGAATTCCACGTCACCGTAAACGTAACTCTGGAATGTGCCTGAATCAGTCATGATGGGGCCATCAAATCCAATCAGGCTGTGCAGGCCGTCCTTCAGTGCCTTTTCCCGCAGATCAGCATTTCTCCTGATAATGTAGCTGTTTGTTATGAGGCAGGTGGTTCCTGCTTTTTTCATCTGATCCATGGAAAGAGTCCTGATGTTTGGATTGATCACAGGCATAATGTTGGGAGTCATCACAACTCCATGTGGAGTGTGAAATCTTCCAGTTCTCGCCAGTCCCTCTCTTCCGAGGATTTCCAGGGTAATTCTTTCTTTTCCCAATAACAACACCTATTCTGAATAGTAATATTCGCCTGAATTCCTCTGTTCCCGATCAAGCCCACTTCCAGTCTTGTTTATCCTGGGCCTTCTTGTATTGTGATCCCTTCTGAAGGTGACTCCTGCGTCTTTAAGGAACATGTTCATCCCCTCCCTCATGGTCATGGGCCCGTAGGCAGTTCCTTCCAGCCCCTGTGTTCCCATGAACACCAGAAGGAAATCAGAGATTATGTCGATGAAATATATGTCGTGATCCACAATCATGGCGGTTTTCTTCCTGTTTTCCATGGTTCTTCTTATGATCTTTGCAACCTCCATCCTGGCTGAACTGTCAAGGTTTGCTGAGGGTTCATCCAGAAGGTAAAGATCTGCTTCTGTGGCAAGGGTAATGGCTATGGACAGCCTCTGGAGTTCTCCTCCTGAAAGGTTTTTCACTTCCTTCATGAAAAGGGGTTCAACATCCAGTGGCCTGAACAATTCATTCTTGACCCATGTTTCCCCTGCCCTGTCTTTCAGAGTCCTGTATATGAGATCTTCAGAGGTTCCATCAAAATCTGTGGAAATATACTGTGGTTTGTAGGCTATTTTCAACTTTGGATCAACAATGCCCTCATCAGTTTCAAGGACACCTGCCAGTATCTTGGTGAAGGTACTTTTACCCAGTGCATTTTTACCTAATACTCCGGTGACTGAACCAATTTCAAGTTTTCCACCCGGTGCATTAATCCTGAAATCTCCCAGGGTTTTCTTTATCCCACTCCATTCCACTATGGTGGGGGAGACAGATCTCCTGGTGGCCCCTTTCTGCTCAAAAACAATCTTCTCTTTCCTGATCCTGACATTTTCTTCCTTGAGATATCCTTCCAGGAACTGGTTCACAGCCTTTGAAGGGGTTTTCTGGGGGCTGATAACTCCATATACTCCCGGTGATCCGTAGACCAGGTGAATCTGGTCTGATATCCAGTCAAGAATTGCAAGATCATGTTCCACAACAAAAACTGTTTTTCCCTTTCTTGAAAGATCCATCAGTATGGATGCAACCCTGAGTCTCTCTGATATATCCAGGTAGGAAGAAACTTCATCGATAAGGTAAATGTCACCATCCTTCAGCAGGGCAGTGGCAATGGCAAGTTTCTGCAGTTCACCGCCGGAAGCGCTTCCCACATCTTTTCCTATGGAATTCTCCATGGAAAGCTGTGCCACAATCTCATCGAATTTTCCATTCCTGTCGGATTTTAGCATAATATCCTTAATGGTTCCCTTAGCCACTCGTGGTATCTGATCCACAAACTGGCTCTTTAGCACCACTTCTTTTGTTTTATCATAAACGTCCCTGAAATACTGCCCAAGTATGCTGTTTGAATACCTGTTAACCACACTCTCCCTGTCAGGGGTGGATTCATATTCACCAAAATTCGGCACAATTACACCACTGAGAATATTCATGGTGGTAGTTTTTCCCATGGCATTTGGCCCAAGAATTGCAGTGATTCCCCCGGAGGGCATGGGTATTGAGTATAAACGGAATGCATTCTCCCCGTATCTGTGCACAACTTCCTTGTCCAGCTCATCTGGAACAGTAACAATCTTGATTGCACCGAAAGGGCACCGGTTGATGCATATGCCGCAGCCAATACAGAGGTTTTCAGTAATAACCGGGAATATATCCTCATCGTTAAAAGCAATGGTGGGGGTTCCGGATCTCACGGGAGGGCAGTATGCCTCGCATTCATGGTTGCATTTTTTTGGATGGCACTTTTCCTTGTCTAGAACTGCAATATGCATACGATCCCCTCAGTTGAGAGTCCAGTATTCATCAGGGATCTCGTCATAAACGGTAAAAGTTTCCATGGTTCCTTTCTCAATATCATCTGTCTTCATTTTTGACAGTGATATGATCTTGGGAACATTAAGAATCCAGTAGTGAATTCGCCACTCCCTTCCGTCGAAAAGGGTTGTTTCTTCCCTCTCTGTCTGGAGAACTCCAATATCCTCCATGGTATAAAATGCATCCCTGTCCTCTGGTTCCAGCATATTATCGATAACCCTTGTACTGTATCCGAAGAAATTTATTATGTGCTCAGCGGCAGACATAGATTCTTCTGCAATCATTCTCCTGTTCTGAAGGCCCATGCCAGCGCTGATAGCCTGGGAGAGCTCTTCGATCCGTGTATAGTTCCGCCTTTCCTCACTAATTGCCATATATAAACCTACTGTTAACTTTGCAGGATTACCATATTTAATGAGGGCTATTTAACGTTACTAATTAATACGTATAATTCATCACAATCTATGGAAAGATGTAGTTTTTTCTTCCATCCGGTCTCCATCCCTGATGGAAAATTCATAAAGATAAGAACTTATGAAAGAGGGGAAGGAGTTAAAGATTCAAGTGCACTGGACGGAACGGGATACACATCAAACGAAATAGAATGTGGAAGGAAAGAACTGGCTGAATTATTTGGGAAAGCAGGGCTTGAAAAATATTCTGATTCCTGCAGCAGGAACATGATCAGGGGGATATCGCCGGGCAGTTCCGAAATAATGGGCATCATAAACATGACACCGGACTCTTTCTTTGCCGGATCCAGAAAGTCCACCAATGAGGAGATCATGGATCTGATCCATGCAGATCCGGATTATCTGGATATTGGAGGTGAGAGCACCAGGCCCGGTTCAGCGTTGACTGACCCATTGACTGAACAGGAACGGCTTTCAGGGCATGTTGAATTTCTCAGGGATAATTTTAAAAAGAAAATATCACTGGATTCCAGGAACATAGAAACGGTGGAGAGATTTATTGACAGCATAGATATGGTGAATGATATTTCCGGTCTTGCGGATAAAGGAATTGCAGAGCTTTCAGCAGAACACGGGAAGGAATATGTGCTGATGCATATAAGGGGAACGCCGCAGGATATGGAAAGTCACACAAAATACCAGAATCTGATGGGAGAGATGTCAGAATTTTTCATCTCAAAGTTGCTGGTATTGCAGGAATTAAATGTCATGCCTGAGAAAATCATACTGGATCCGGGCATTGGTTTTGCAAAGGATTTTAATGCCAACCTGGAAATCGTCAGGAATCCATGGTTGTTTAATTATGGATTTAAAAGGCTTTTCGGGCATTCACGAAAAAGATTCCTTGGAAATATAGGTGGAAATGCTGTGGAAAAAAGACTTCCTGAAACTATTTCAGCCACTATATTTCTATCTAAGAGTGGTGTCGAGATACTTCGTGTGCACGATGTGATAGAAAATAAAGCCGCCTTGCGAGGTTTTTCACTGTTCGGCGGATTTAGTACACGATGAACATATGCCCTTCAGCAGAACCGTAGAATTGGTTATGATTCCTTTGACATTGGAGAGAATTGGCTCCATGCTTCCAGAAATTTCATAATCATCTATTTTTCCGCATGCCTGGCACATAAAATTTATGTGCGGATCAGTTCTTGACTCGTACAATGCTTTTCCTTCGAGCTCTATGAAGTTTATAATCCCTTTATCGGAAAGCGCCTTCAATATGTTGTATACTGTGGCTGCCGGGATGTTGGGGGTTATACTTTTCACGTGCTCGTGTATGGACTCAGCAGAAAGATGCTCGCCTGGGTTTTCCTTGATGTATTTCAGGAGCATTACTCTCTGTGGGGTTACCTTCATTCCGGAGCTTTTCAGTGTTTGCTCCACTGTTTCCATGAATAGCCATATTTTAATTATTATTAAGTGTTTCCCATTAATAGGTGCAAATTTGATTGAGAAAATAAAAGGTTTCAGGGATTTCTATCCAGAGGATATGCTGGTCAGGGAAAATCTGTTCGGCACCATGAGGAAATGTGCACGCCTTTTCGGGTTCCTTCCAATTGATTACCCGAGCCTAGAACTTCTTGATCTGTTCAGGACCAAGTCAGGGGATGAATTGCTTTCCCAGACATACAGCTTTACCGATAAAGGTAAAAGGGAGGTGACATTGATTCCAGAGGCAACACCTTCCACAGTAAGGCTCATGGGTTCAAGAAAAGATCTTCCTAGGCCGGTGAAATGGTACAGCATTCCAAAGCTATGGAGATATGAGGAGCCACAATCCGGAAGAACAAGGGAACATTCCCAGTTCAATGCGGATATATTCGGGGACAGTTCACCTGAAGCAGATGCTGAAATAATCGGGCTGGCATGTGAAACACTGGAAAGCCTGGGCCTCAAAGGCTCTTTTGAAGTCAGGATAAATCACAGACAGATCATGGAGAAAATCATGAATATGCTTGGGACAAAGGATCTTGTTGCAGGCCTGAATATAATTGACAGGTACAGGAAAGAGACCAGGGAAAATATGTTGGAAGAACTCACGCAAAACCTTGGATCATCCAAAAATGCAGGTTTGCTCATAGAATTTCTATCGGATAAGTCCAAGGCCAGTGAAATTGCCAAAACCATACACAAACACTTCCCTTCACTTGATCTGTCAGAACTGGTAAAGGGAATCGATGAAACCATCCGAATACTGGAATCATGGGGGTACAGCAACCTGGTGTTCGATCCTGCAACCGTCAGGGGATTGACTTACTACACAGGGATCGTGTTCGAAGGATTCGACATCAATGGCAAGTACAGGTCTATTTTTGGAGGAGGCAGGTACGACAATCTCACAGGACTGATTTCCGGCCAGGATATGGCTGCAGTGGGATTCGGAATGGGTGACGCTGTCCTGGAAAACCTGCTCAGGGAAAAAGAACTCTGGGTTATTCCCAGGGAAAGATCCAGGTACCTGATTATCCCGATGAAGGAAGAAACCAGGAAATATGCACTGGAGCTTGCAGGATCCCTGAGAAAATCAGGAGTGGACTGTTCTACGATGAACAATGTAAAGAGTCTGTCCAATTCACTTAAAAGTGCCTCATCGGGACTCTATACCCATGCTATAATTGTAGGGCCCAAGGAAATGGAAACCGGAAAGGTAACTGTTAGGGATTTATCCAGTGGAAATCAGGAGGAGAAGAGGATGGATGAGATCCATTGATTTTTATTTTTCTAATATTTTAATAGTTTAACGGCAATGAAAAATTTATAAATAAATAATCTATGCGTGATTGGTGAAGTTATGTCTGTAGCATTCGTTCTCGTTGGAACTGTACCAGGAAAAGAAACTGAGGTCTACAACAAGATTTCCAAAATAAATTATGTCGTGGAAATCCACCCATTGTTCGGAGAATATGACCTGATCGTGAAAATTGATGCAGGGGATTTCAGCGAACTTGGAAAGATCGTGGTGGATCAGATCAGGAAGATAGACGGCGTAATTGATACAAAGACACTAACTGCCACTAAGTTGTGATATAACATGTCTAACGTAACTGTACCTTGGTACCCCGGATGGAACCTGGACATATTTTTCCTGACCATCATGGGTATAATTGCACTTTCACTGCTGGTTTTTGGAATACTCACCGCCTACTTTGGCAAGAACAAGGCCAGGGGAGTTGGTGTGGTTTTAATAGTTGCTGCCGTTATCCTGGGATTCCTGACATATTACCTGGCTGATTTTAATTTCCATGTAAGCCTGATAGAAGAGGTTATAGTTGGAGCACTGTTTTACCTTATAGCAGCCATTATCGGGCTGGCCATAGGATTGCTTATATTCCTCGGAGCCATAATGAAAACCTGAATCTATGGCATCAAAACTTTATGAGGAAATAATTGAGAACATAAAGCGTGGACTGAAGGGAAAGGCTATACTGGCCTGTTCCGGAGGAACAGACAGTTCTGTACTTGCTGTAATGAGCAACAGAATTGCCGGGGACAAAATCCACACAATTTTTATCGACACGGGCCTGATCAGAAAAGGTGAAAGGGAACGGGTTCGGGAAATGTTCAACAAATTCGGCATCAAAGGGAAGATTATCGATGCCTCTGAAACTTTTATTAAAAATCTTGAGAATGTCACAGATCCCGAAACAAAAAGGAAGATCATTGGTGAAACCTTCATCAGGATATTCGAAAAGGAAGCCATTGAATCCAAGGCAGAATTCCTGCTTCAGGGAACCATAGCACCTGACTGGATTGAGAGCGGAGGAAAGAACAGGGACGTCATCAAATCCCATCATAACGTCGGGGGCCTCCCGGAGAATATGAACCTGAAACTTGTGGAACCCCTGAGGGATCTGTACAAGGATGAAGTGAGGCAGCTTAGCGCAGAAGTGGGGCTGGATCCATATCTTCAGCCATTTCCAGGACCGGGGCTTGCAGTGAGAATCCTGGGGGAAGTTACCAGGGAAAGGCTTGAAATTCTGAAGAGTGCCACTGAAATTGTTGAGAAAACCATAGAATCTTCCATGGATCGGGAAAAGAGGCCATGGCAGTTTTTCGCAATATACCTGCCCATCAAAACCACCGGAGTTCATGGCGACAAGAGATCCTATGGGGCCACCATAGCCATAAGATGCGTTGACACTTCAGATGCCATGTCTGCAAACTTTTCAAGGCCGGACTGGGATCTTCTGGAAGAGATTTCTACAAGGATAACAAACGAGTTGCCTGAAGTGAACAGGGTTGTCTATGACGTTACAAACAAACCACCGGGAACCATAGAGTGGGAATGAAAAGTCACTCCTGGTTATCCAATATTTTATGAGAATCAGATTTAAAGCTCAATGGAATAAGCTACTTTTACAAAAATTTATATAACGAAAATAAGTAATTATGAGATTGTTATGGTAAAAGGAGTAATACCTTCGTGGGAAGACCCGGTTTTCAGATTCTTGGTCGGGAGAGGGGAATTGTTATTGAATAATTCTGAAGGTCAAGCATTTACCATTTGGGAAGCTCTTCTTCATTTCAAGGATGAAGAATATCCTTTGGTAGTAAGGGGTAAGGAATATTCCAAAGATGTAATGCTTTTTAATGCCTGTGAAACATGGAATGGGGATCCGGAAGTGGCTAAACCTTGGATAAATGGAACAGATGACAGGAAAAAAATGGATCAGTTATGTAAAAAATTTAGAGATGAATGATAATAGTTATCCAAAGTTCAAATTAAATTTTTTAAATTGATCTGAACAATAAACTGTAATTGTACACTTTCTTTCAAACATGGGTTAGTAATTGGGTTAATATACGAACTAATACAAAACATCCTTTTGGTAATAAAAATTAGCATTGAGAGAAATGGAAAACATAAAAATTACTTGTGTTTATTCAATATACTAGTTGCCTTCAATAGATTGGTCAAGGAATATATTTATGTACAATTTAATTATCATCAGGTAAATGAGAAAAATTGTTACAAAAGGGGACCGTGCAATTTCAAGGACACTGGGTGTCTCTATCATTGTTGCTATTGTGGCAGTGTCAACATTTTCAATATTAATAACACAAGGTGTGCAAATTCCGTTTTTTTCATCCACTCCCGCAGAGAAAGTTTCCGCCTGCACTAATTTAACATCAACAGGTGGCGCTTTTGGAGGCTTTAACACCACCGTCTGTTTTGACATAACCAACTTTACTTTGAAATCAGTCAATAATTCTAAAATTGGCATATCATTGTTAGTTTTCAATGCTTCAGGAAGTTTTGTCTATCAGGGCAACCTTGGAGAAAAGTCACTGTCTCCATACAATTCCACTGTAACTTCTTCATCGAATAATTTTTCTGTAAATTCCAAGTATACAATCCAAATTTATGGAAGTTATGCGCCCATAACCATATCCTTAATAGCTTATTATTCTGGAAATACGGTATACAATTCAGGTAAGATATACTATAGTTCACCTTGCGTTCAAGACTTTTCCATTCTTGAATATTCTTGTCTTTTTTCATCAGGAAATAACATCTCTGGATATAACACAAGTGTCTATCTCAATATATCATCCACTTCAAAGTCTGTTCCAAATTCTTTAATTGGTATTATATTTAATATTACAAACTCAACTGGTACATATAACTATAAAGGGTATCTTAACGGAAATATAAGAAACACATCTTCCAATGCATCCATTGCAACCCTTGTATCCAATTCAAATCAATTCAGTTCGGGAAATAGTTACCTGATAACTTTATTTGGTCACTCCAGAACTTCATCGGTTAATATTTCGCTTTATTATTGTTCTAGTATTTTTGCGATCTTTAATATAAAATAATAAATCTCTATTTTTTATAATTTATTACCATAATAATAAGGGAAAATTATCAGGAGTTGAGAAAAATGTCAGGAGAGATCAAGTAAATATCCAGATTAATAAAATATGCTCAATTCTAAAAGGGGTCTCTGATCATCATAGGGATGCAATTTTTCGATAGGTGCAAAATTTTTGTACAAATTTTGACAGCAGAGAATAAGTGAAATCAATATATATGTTAAAAGAATAAACCCAAACCTTTCATGACAAGTGAGATGAACCAAATGGAAAACGAGTTGCTTATATCAGAGGAAGAATATCAAAAATCAGGAGTACACATTGGAACCCAGGTGAAAACCAGGGATATGGTGAAGTACATTTTCAAGATCAGGAATGACGGGCTTTACCTTCTGGATGTCAACATAACAGACAAGTTGATAAGAACAGCAGGAAAGATGCTCGCCAGGATCCCACCAGATCAGATTCTTGTGGTTGCCCAGAGACAGTATGCTCTCAGGCCTGTTACCAAGTTCGCAGAGATCGTTGGAGCAAAATCCATCGTGGGAAGATTTATCCCCGGAACCTTAACAAATTATCAGTTGCCATCATATACAGAATCAAAGGCAATAATTGTCACAGACCCTCTGGCCGATACACAGGTCATGAAGGAAGCAAAGGATGTGGGTGTCCCCATCATAGCTTTCTGTGATGCAAACAACAAGACTGACTTTGTGGATGTTGTGATACCCAGCAATAACAAGGGAAGGAGATCACTGGCACTGGTATACTGGCTTCTGGCAAGGGAAATCTCTCTGCACAGGGGTACCATTGGAAGCTATGCAGACTTCAAATATACCGTGGACGATTTCGAATCACAAATCTGATTAGAAATCCCTTACATTTTTAAGTCTTGTGACTTCAATTGTCCCCACGGTATCTTCCCATGGGGACGCAAAAATCATTCTTTTTTTCACTGATGCAGCTACCCTGACAGCCCTGCTTATTTCGTACCACTGCACAGTTTTTCTCATAACATGAACCAGGAACTGTGCATGTTGTTCCATAGGCCCACCATAGGCCCTGAAATTGCAGCCATATTTGAATCCGGTTCTTACAATGAAGCCATTTTCCAGCAGGTGCATGTAAACTGCAGCAATATCGTCTTCAGGTGGTTTGTCATTGAGAAACGGCATTTCCTGTTCTGAGAGCACAGTCACATCACCCATGGAATCACCAATCCATGGGGGTAAATCCTTTGAACTGGCTATGCCCCTGTTTCCAATCCTGTCTATGGGGGGCCTGTCTGTCAGTCCCCTGTTCTCCCCTTTAAGTGAGGCATGTTCAACTGAGTAATAGGTAATATCACCATCATCATCCACTGAGGCAATGATTGAACCATCGAGTTTTGACAGATGGTCGAAGGATATTTCCTGGTTTTCACGCATGGGATAAATTATCCTTCTCTTTGATCTGGCTTCATTCTTTCCCACAAGGATCAGGGAATCACCCTTTATGGATACTCTCCCACCGCTGTTTTTCAGATCAATAAAAACCTTCAGCATGGGGATGTCTTTTTCTTCGAACAGTTTAATGAAAAGTTCCCTTTCAGGTGGAGATTCACCATTTTCCATCGATATCCTTTTTTTTATGGCAAGAAAAAACAGTTCAAATTTGTTTACAAAAAGTGATTTTCCTTCAACTTTACCCATGAGGTATCTGTTATGGAGATAAGTAGCGCTTTTACCCTCCATCACCGGGTAGAACGAATCTTCTAGGATAACTCTGTGTCCCTCTTCATCGTTTTTCATTTTTCCTTTCCAAGAGCCTGATGGCAATGTCAGTTATCATTTCAGACACAGTGTCTGACTGCCTGGAAGAAATCATGTACAAGGGTGCATCCAGCGATGATGCAATGGGTTCCAGGTCCTCCTGCCATGTCACAGCCTCATATTTCCTGTCTATCTTGTTTGCAGCAAGGAAAATCATGGGTTTTTTCTCCAACCCTCCAAGGAATTTAGCAAATCGGTTAACTTCCGCTCCATCCATGGGCTGGGTTACATCAAATATGAGAACAATGCCACTGGAACCTGCAATCTGTTTTGCATCCCCTTCAAGGCCATCTATTTCCTGGAAAATAAACTCAAAATCAAGGTTATGGCCACCCTTCTTCACTTTTATTTTCTTTGTCAGAAGCCCTCTTGCAGTGGTGCCAGCAGCATCCGTATCATAAACAATTCTTGAGATGATAGAGCTTTTGCCGGTTCCTGGTGCCCCTATAAGGCTTAACTTCCAAATGCGCCGGCTCATCATGGGGCTCCATTTTTTCCTTAATTATAATTGTTTTTGTTATGAACCACTTTGAATAGAAAACAATCTATTCATTCTTATGTTGAAATAATTCCATACATGCCCTGTTCCATTGCTGCCAAAGCGTTGTAAAACTTAGCATTTCCCGTGGTTGGGGAAAATAGAATATACATTTATCCCGAAACATCATAGAAAATTTGAGCCAGGTTTGTTAAAAATGAGAAATTTTTGTGAAAATACAAACAGTTTTGTGGGAAGACTGTTTAAAACTACACCATCGGTTGATTATCTGGTCACTTAAAATGTCATTGGATGTGACATAACTTTATTGCTTGCCTTGAGATATTGGGTTTATGCCATTCAGGTTTTCCGATACAGTATTGGGAATGAAACCGTCAGAAATCAGGGAAATGAACAAAATTGCCACAACTCCAGGGATGATATCTCTGGGCGGTGGAATGCCAGGGCCGGAATCCTTTCCAAAGAAAGAACTGACAGATATCATGGTCTATGTCATGGAAAATTATGGTGACCAGGCAATGCAATATGGGAATACACTGGGAATCAGTTATGCAATTAAGGCTATTTCAGAAATGCTGGGAAAAACTGAAGGATTCACTCCTGATATTTCACAGATCATAGTGAACTCTGGTTCACAGCAGGGACTTTATGAACTGGCCACTGTACTTGCAAACCCCGGAGATACCATTATTACGGAGGAACCCACCTATGTTGGCGCCATATCTGCTTTTTCAGGCAACAGGCTAAGAATGGAAGGGGTTGAAATGGATTCCCATGGAATGATTGTGGAGAAACTGGAACCACTAATCAAAAAACTGGAATCAGAGGGAAGAACTCCAAGATTTATCTATACAATTCCAACATTCCAGAATCCCACAGGATATACCATGGGTGAAGAAAGAAGAAAGCATCTACTGGAAATTGCAGAGAGCCATGGGATACCAGTGGTGGAAGACAATCCCTACGGAAAACTCAGGTATTATGGGAAGGAAGTCAAAACCATGAGATCTATGAAAGGGGGAGAGAATGTGATCTATCTTGGTACTTTTTCCAAGGTGATGACGCCCGGGCTTAGACTGGGATATACGGTGGCCCCTGTGGAAGTAATGGAAAAATTCAACCTGATAAAACAGGCCCTTGATCTTGCTACAAATTCATTTTCACAGTTTGTCGCATATGAATACATCAAGAGGGGAATAATCTACAAGCAGATTCAGGAAAATATAAGAATATACACTAAAAAGAGGGATGCCATGGTGGAATCTCTCAGGGAAAACTTCCAGGGCAGGGGAGTATGGTCTGAACCTGACGGTGGAATGTTCTCATGGCTTACACTGAATAGCGGTGCTGATACCAAGCTGATGAAAGAGAAAGCCATCAAGAACGGTGTTGCATATGTCAGCGGGCAGGCCTTCAGTACTTATGGCGGCCAGAAATCCAGCATGAGGCTGAATTTCACCTTTGGATCTGTTGATCAGATCAGGGAAGGAGTCGGAAGGCTGGGGAAGATAACCGGAGAATGAGTTTTCTTGAAACTGTGTATTGTGGCCGGTTCATTCGGATACTTCCACATTGGTCACAGGAAGTTGCTGGATGAGGCTTATAAGACTGGATTAAAGATCGTGGTGGGTCTCACATCAGATCAGTACACATCCAGGACAAAGAGATACAAAATGCCTGTTTATTCAGAGAGGAACAAGGCCATAAGCAAATATCTCGATTCCATCCATGCTGATTACGAAGTAAGGGAGCTGGGAAACACTCAGGGAGATGCCATTGATAACAGTGATTATGCAGTGATAGTGGCCTCCAGGGAAACCGAAAAGAATGTACGTGATATAAATGTAAAGAGAATCCAGAAAGGGCTCAAACCAGTAGAGATCAGGCTTGTGGATACGGTACTGGCCCAGGATCTTTTTCCAATAAGTTCCAGAAGGATTGCTTCCGGTGAAATTGACAGTGAAGGTCGAAGAATTAATCCTATTTCAGTTGCCTTTCTTGTACCTCAGTCTATGTCATCCAGTGTCACTCCTCCGGTAATGGAAGCTTTATTCCATGAGTCTCCTTTCTTATTGAAAAGCGGGTTTATTGATTTCTTTCCACAGCATCCTGATACCTCCAGAGCAATGTCTGAGAATCTTGAGGACAGGGACTTTGTGATTTGCCTGTTCCTTAAGCATACCTATGGCATGGACACCGGAAGGCACTATGTGTCAATAGTGTGCAGGATACTAGACCGATACGGTGTAACGACAGAAGGATCATCCGGATCAACTGAGATAACTGATTCCATTTATATGAAAATCCTCAAGGGAGGAAGTGAGTTTTTGCAGGAATATTCCTTTTTCCATGACTATTTATGTAAAATGTCAGTGGATGCATCTCAAAGTGCCATTATTCCAAGAAAGCATTTCTGGGATTATGGATATACAAATTATTTCTCAGCACAACCATGAAATCAATCTTATTCATCATTTTCAGAGATCAGGTTTCGATTAAGAAATAATATATAATAAAAACCTATTCCTTTATGCTAAGGGATGGATAAGGACAGGCTTCATATTGTAGAAGCGGTTATTTTCATTCCAATCAGGAAGTGATTGGTACGGACGAGAAAAAAGAAATGGTATTTCCGGGAGATATTGTTGAACATGGAAATCTCGGAATGAGGAATGGACTTTTCAGGGCAGAAGATGGGTCCTTCAGGTCACAGTATTTCGGAATAGTCCAGAGAGGAGAAGAATTCATAGATGTTGTCCCATTCCATGGAACCTATGTCCCCAGAAGGAATGACAAGGTTATAGGAAAGATTCTGGACGTTGGCCCATCCATGTGGACAGTGGATATCAAGTCTCCATACATGACAATGCTGCACATGAATGACACACCGTGGAGGCTTTCTTCAGGCGATATAAAGAGAGCTCTCAAGGTCGGGGATTATGTCTATGGAAAAGTGCAGACTGTAAACGAGGTCAAGGAGAGCTGGATTACACTGAAGGAGCCAGGGCAGGGGCTAAGAAAACTGGAAGGCGGACACATAATCTATGTGCCATCTCCCAAGGTGCCCAGGATCATTGGCAAGGGCGGTGCCATGGTAAACATGATAAAGGACGCCACCGACACAAGAATTGTAATAGGACAAAACGGAATAATATGGATTGATGGCCCTATAGAAGGTGTGGAAAAAGCCACAGAAGCCATAGAGATGATAAGAAACATGGCGCACACCAACGGGCTGACAGACAGGATGACAGAATTCCTGAAAATAGAGAAGAAAGGTGATGAGTAATGGGAACACCAAGTAATGTTAAGTTATTGGATGAAAACGGGATAAGGCTGGATGGAAGAGGACCACAGGAATTAAGGCCAATCAGGTTGAGGACAGATGTTCTTGAAAGAGCTGATGGCAGTGCAATGATTGAGTGGGGAGGAAATAAGATAATAGTGGCCGTATACGGGCCAAGAGAAGCCTATCCAAAACACACTCAGGATATTGAGAAGGCTGTGATCAAGGCAAGGTACAACATGGCTGCATTCTCAGTGGATGAGAGGAAGAGGCCAGGACCAGACAGGAGATCTGTTGAAATATCAAAGGTAATTTCTGAGGCATTGACCGCAGCTGTTATGGTTGAGCTATTCCCCAGGACACAGATTGATGTATTTATTGAAGTCGCACAGGCTGATGCAGGAACCAGGATTGCAAGTCTTACTGCTGCTTCAGTGGCACTGGCAAACGCCGGAATACCCATGAGGGATTTCGTCGTGGGTTGCACAGTGGGGAAGGTGGAAGGTAAAGTGGTGCTGGATCTTTCAAAGGAAGAGGATAATTTCGGACAGGCAGACCTACCGGTTGCTGTTTTGGCAAAAACAGGCGAAGTGGTACTGATCCAGATGGATGGAGATCTCTCCAAGGAAGAATTCAATGAGGGAATGTCAATGATCATGACTGCCACAGCCAGAATTCACGAGATACAGAGGACTGCACTCTCAGAGAAATACAAGGAAATGGATATGGGAGGTGCTGAATAATGCCGAAAGATGCAACAGGAATACTGTCAGAAATTAAGAGGACATACCTGATTGAGAAATTGAAGTCAGGATTAAGGGAAGATGGAAGAAAACTTGACCAGTTCAGGAATTTCACCGTTGAGGAGAACTTTGTACCAAGGGCACAGGGATCAGCCTTCGTGCAACTGGGAAGAACCAAGGTCATTGTGGGAGTGAAGATAGAGGATGGAGAACCATTCCCGGATACACCTAACCTTGGTGTCATGACCACCAACGTGGAAATGCTCCCAATGGCCTTTCCAACCTTTGAACCAGGCCCACCAAATGAGGATTCCATAGAGATTGCCAGGGTTGTGGACAGGGGAATCAGGGAAAGCAAAATGATAGACATGGAAAAGCTTTGCATAGAACCTGGAAAGAAGGTAATGATTGTGTTCATCGATATTGATGTAATCGATTTTGATGGAAATATCATTGACGCATGCACCATGGGTATTGTCAAAGCACTGAATTTCGCCAGATACAAACCAGATCCAGAAGGCCCGGAAATAGCTCTTCCCATAAACAATCACCCAATCTCAGTCACAATGGTTAAGATAGGGGATGACATTATGTGCGACCCCACTCTGGAAGAAGAACAGATGTCCACCGCCCGTTTGACAGTCACCATGACTGAGGATGGGAAGATAAGGGCAATGCAGAAGGGCAACTTTGGCTCATTCACAGTGGATCAGATCAAGTACGCCATAGACATGTCCGAAAGGGTTGGGAATCAGATCAGAGAAAATATACTCGGTGAAGTAAAATGAGCAGAAGAACGCTAAAGGTAGGTCCAGCAGGAAGATTCGGTCCAAGATACGGAGTAACTGTAAGAAAGGTCTGGACTGATATCTACAGGCAGAAAAAGACAAAATACGATTGCCCAAAGTGTACTCAGAAGAAAGTTGTAAGGATTGCCACAGGAATATGGCAGTGCAAACACTGTGATTACAAGTTTGCCGGTGGTTCATACACGCCTGAGTACTCACAAAAGCTGAAAGAGGAAATGGTGGAAAGTGCAGTATAAATGCATTAGATGTGGCCGGATTCTTGAGAAGTCTATTGGAACCAATGAAATTGAGTGCGAGTGCGGCTCCAGGGTCTTCCTCAAGGAAAGGCCAAACGTAGAGAAAGAAGTCAGTTCAAGGTGAATGCCTTGGATTCAAAAGAGGCCATGCCACTGGATGGCCTGTGCACAAGATGCATAGGAAGAATTTTTGCCAGTGAGGGGCATGGTTTAACAAACCATCAGAGAGGGGAATCTTTTATAGAATCCCAGTCTCAAAATGGTATTGAAATATCTGTTGTCAAGGAAACTGAATGCAGGATATGCCAGGGAATTTTCCAGAGTGCAGAAACATATTCCACTGAAATTTCCAGAAGGCTTTCTTCCTACGAGTATGCTGGATTCACCATAGGATGCACATTCTCAGAGGAAACAATTGAAATGGAAAGTTCAATCCAGGCATCTTTTGGATCAAAGGGAGAAAGCATAAAGAAGGAATTTAACAGGGAGATTGGGAAGCTTATTGAACAGCATACCGGGAAGTCATTCCAGAAAGACGATCCTGATATTATGATCAAGGTTGATACAAGGTATATGTCCATGGATTTCCAGGTAAAATCCCTTTTTGTTTATGGCACTTACAGGAAATATAGCAGAGATATGCCCCAGACCAGATGGATCAAGTATACAGAGAAAAAGGATACAATTGAATCCATCATTGGAGAAATCCTGAATTCTCTCACAGGTGGAGATGCCTATTTCCTCCATGGAGCAGGCAGGGAAGACGTTGACGTGAGAATGCTGGGAAATGGGAGGGAATTCATCATAGAATCCTGTAATCCCAAACAGAGGAGCATTGATCTGGACAAACTGGGAAAAATGGTCAATTCATCAGGGAAGAATGTGGAAATTCAGGACCTCAGTTTCACAACCAGGGATAAAGTCAGAATCCTCAAGGAGGAGAAGCATTCAAAAATATACCTTGCCACTGTGGTTGCAGATAAAGACATAGATAAGGAAGCATTCCTCAAATCGCTGGAAGCAATTAACGGGAAAGTTATTTATCAAAGGACACCATTAAGGGTAAGCACTTCAAGATCTGATCTTGTAAGGGAAAGAATGGTGTTTGGAATTACCATGGAAAATCTCCAGGGCAATACCGCCACGCTAAGGATTGAAGCCGAGGCTGGTGTATATATAAAGGAACTGGTTTCCGGGGATAGAGGAAGAACAAACCCGAATCTTTCAGACGTTTCAGGCATGGATTTAACCATATCTGAACTGGACGTAATAGAAATAAAGAGGTGAACAAATGGTCAAAATGTCACATGGACCAAGGGCTGGATCAAGATATAAACTCACAAAGAGAATCAAGGACAAAGGCATGCCAAGAGTCAACTCCTTCATGAAAAAATTCGATGTCGGAGAGCATGCAGCCATTGTTATAGACCCCTCCATTCATTCCGGGATGCCTTACCACAATTTTCAGGGGTATACTGGCACAGTTGAAGGGACTCAGGGAAGATGCTATATTGTGGCCATAAAGGTCGGCGGAGTTACAAAGAACATCATAGCAGATCCTGTGCACCTGAAAAGGATCAGCGAGTAAGATGAAGATAAAATTCATAACCACTTCCGAGGCCAGGGACATGTTACACGAGCAGCTGACCAGGAAGGGCAGGGAGATGGAGAGCATAGACCAGAGCGTCAGCAGGGAATATGATTATGCAACAGCATTCTCAAGGTACGGAACTGCAAAAAAGGCGCGAGAAGTTACTGAAACTATCATCAAGCTGTCAGGCGTTGACGAGGAAGTTGCAGTGAAAATGACTGATTTAAAGCCATCTGACCTTGAACAGTTGCGTTCCATTATGATATCATACAAACTAAATCTTCCTGAGGATATTTTAAATAAGCTTCTGGATTACCTAAATTCGGTTTAGGTGATATAATGGATGATTATGCCTACGTTCTGGATTATCTTAAGCAGGGGAGAGCTTCTGACCACAATTTCCATAAGACACCACTGGTAATCATCATAGGGGAAAATGAGTTCAAATTTTTGGAAGCCATACCAAGAGATAATGCTATTCTCACCATAGGGGACAGGGTATACATAGGCAAGGATCAGGCCAAAAGAGACAAGATTTCAACAGTCAAAAGAAGGATAGGATTTGAGGAATTAACCGCCTCTGCCTCCAGCGAACTTCCATATACACTGGAAAACATTGTAAAGACACATAAGGAGAAGTATCTCAGGTTTTTCAACGAAGCACAACCCATCAGCCCAAGAATGCACAGCCTTGAACTGTTGCCGGGCCTGGGAAACAAAACCATGTGGGCAATCATCGATGAGAGACAGAAAAAACCCTTTGACAGCCTGGAAAATCTTTCAGAAAGGGTCAAGATACACAATCCGGAAAAGATGATCGCTGCAAGAATTGCTCAGGAGCTTGAAAACAAGAACGAGAAGTACAGGCTCTTTGTCAGGCTATGAAGCAATATACAAAAAAATACGGGCAGGTTTTTCTCAAGGATAAAAACATAGGTGAACTGGAAACAAAACTCCTTGGGGCAGAACCAGGATCACGAATTCTTGAGATTGGCCCAGGAACCGGGTTCCTTACTTCTATTCTATTATCCCATGGTTATCCTGTAACGGCAGTGGAATCTGATCACAGGTTTGTTGAACTCCTGGAATCCAATTTCCGTTCCAATGTTTCAGATGGAAGCCTGAAGGTATTGCATGATAATTTTCTGGAAACAACACTGGATTCAGTGGAATATGAATACATAATCGGAAATATTCCTTACTCAATCTCATCGCCAGTACTGGAAAGGCTTGTGGAATTAAAATTTAAAAGAACAGTTCTGATGGTGCAGCTGGAATTTGCCAAAAGGATGGTGGCCCCTTCAGGATCAGAGGATTATAGCAGGCTAAGTGTTTTCTGCAGCATATTCTTCAATGCATCCCTTGAAAAAAAAGTTCCCAAAAAACTATTCAGTCCGGTTCCTGGTGTGGACAGTGCTATTGTAACCCTGGAAAAGAAGATTGTAGAATCCGATCTGGACTGGAATTGTGCAGACACGATTTTAAAAGAGATGTTTTCAAGAAAAAGGAAAAAAATTGGATCTGAATATTCAGGGGGCCTCTACGCCGATAAAAGGGTAGATCAGCTAACCCCTGAACAGATCAAAGAGATTATTTCTTACCGCTGTCACTGTCGTCAGTGACTGTTTTGACTGATTTGCTTAACTGGTTCTTGGCAAATTCGGCTATACCCAGGTTTGATACACCTGCTGTGAGCGTGTTTGCAGGTATCATCATAAGTGTGCCTTTTCCTTCAAGACCAATCTCATAGAGGATATTCATCCACCTGAGCTGAAGTGCAGACGGGTTGTCAGCGTACATTTTTGATGCTTCCACCATTTTCTGTGCAGCCTCAACCTCGGCAAGAGCCAGAGTAACCCTGGATCTTCTCTCCCTCTCTGCTGATGCCTGTCTTGACATTGCCTCCTGGAGTGACTGTGGAACCACTACGTCCCTGATTTCAACAGCAGTTACCTTGATTCCCCAGTGCTCAGTCTTCTGATCTATAATTTCCCTTGCGCTCTCTCCCACCTTTTCTCTCTCTGAGAGAATTTCATCAAAGGAATACTTTCCAATGACTTCCCTGAGTGTCGTCTGGGCGGAAAGTGATGTTGCATTTGTCACGTTCTCAATGTTAAGAACTGCTTTCTGTGGGTCAATGACCTGGTAATACATGACTGAATCACAGTTTACCGGCACGTTGTCCATGGTGAAGGTTGCCTCTGTCTTGAAGGCCTGGGCCTGCACCCTGGTTGAAATTACTGTGGGTATTTTACTGATGAATGGTGTTACATATATGATTCCTGGACCTTTAATTCCTGCAAATCTTCCCAGAGTCAAAATTGGTGCTCTCTGCCACTCCTTCAGGATCTTCAGTCCGGAGAGGAGTATCAGTACTATTACTATTATTATGAAGATAACAAAACCTTCAAGTGCTGTAAATCCTGCCATAGCTCTTCATGCAATATATGTTTAATAATCTTTTCACATATATATTTTTATTACAAAATACAATTTTAGTTGATTCTGTATCTTAAAATTGCAAGCACTCCACCAAAACCGGATATGGCCATGGAGTGTTCTCCATGCTCGCTGGCCACCACAACTTCAGCACCACTGGATGAGGCCATTTCCATCAGGTCTCTTACCCATTGATCTCTTATGACTGTCTCCAGCACCAGTAATTTTGAAATTGATCCAGCACTGGCATTTTTTTCAAGATCAGCCCTTCCATAGGTGCACAAGCCATTTTTGCCAAGCTCTCTCAGGAAATCCTCCATGAAGGATTTTTCAACGGAAAGCCTGGAACTCCCAATGAAGGATTTGATGTTTTCCAGTCCAATAATTTCATAAACTGCGCTCTCCGTGTTTCCCGTGGACTGAACCTGCATGAATTTCCTGGAAGGCTCATGCTCCACTGCAAATTCCATGAAATTGGCCCCTTCAAATCCCGGGCCGGTGATGACCACTGGTTTTCCCGGTTCAGTGGACAGAAGCACCTTTAATATTTCCCTGAAGTAATTATCCCTGGAATAGTTTGACGCATAATATTTTCCACTTTTTCCTGAGTTTATGGTGCCCACGTTGTGAATTCCATAATCCCTCAGTATGGTTATTATGGCGTTTTCATCATCCATTATGACAATCACTCCACCTCCACTTCCCTTCATCATGGATTCCTTTACAAGCGAGCCTGCAAAATCTCCCCAGTTTTCCCTGAAAATATCAATATCATCGTCGGAGGAAACCTGCACGGACTGGTGTTCTCCCATAAGTTCCATGGGGCCGTGGCATACAATACCTCGTATCCTAAGTCTGTCAGTGTAGGGCTGGAATTCGCTCCCTTCAACTTTCACAGATACTGTGACCGGACGTTTTGAACTTTCCTTTGACCTGGACATGTCATCCCTTTTTTCATCCCTTCTCAAAACGGTTTTTCTTATGATGGTACCGGGAGTCATTATGTTCTTGAGGTACCAGAGATCATCCATGCTCTCTGTGTGTATTGCTTTCCAGTTACCTTCAAGATCTTTTGCCTTCACAATATCCACATTCCGCTGGCCTGCAAAAAGTTCAGTCCCGTTCCTCTGATTTCCATCTCTTTACCAGTTCATTATCTATGCCGCACAGATCCATGACTCTTCCCACCATGAAATCCACCATATCCATTACGGTCTGCGGGCGGGTGTAAAATGCTGGCATAGCTGGAGAAATTATGGCACCAGACTCGGTAAGCCTGAGCATGTTTTCAATGGCAATCCTGCTAAGAGGCATTTCTCTTGGAACCATGATCAGCCTTCTTCTTTCTTTCAGGGCCACAGAAGCAGCCCTTGTAATAAGTGAATCTGAAATGCCTGATGCCACTTTTGCAAGTGTGTTCATGGAACAGGGCATTATGACCATGGCATCAAAGATAAAACTTCCAGAGCTAATTCTTGCAGCCACGTCCCTGTCATCATAATTGAAGGTAGACATTTTTTTAAGATCCTCTTCCTTCAAACCAGTTTCATACTCTATGACCTGGCCTGCGTTGGAAGAAATAACAAGGTGGATCTCCGCTCTGGCAGTCTCCAGAAATCGCTTGGCCATTATACTTCCTGATGCACCGGTTATGCCAAGGACTATCTTTCGCTCATTCATATAAATGATAAATATTGATTTAATAAGTAAAGTTTTGTATGTTTTTTCTTCACTTTCTTCTGTTAAAGACAAAGTACAGCACAAAAATTGAAGCTACAACAGCACCAAAGATTGCAAAATATTCCTCTGTCAGATAAGAAGGCAGTATTTGCGGCTTAGACCATGAGAATCCAGGATATGCACCCACATTCAATGCTCCCCAGTTTGAATATCCGCTTACCTGGGATGATTTATTGGCGGTCATCCAGAAAGCCTTCTGTTCATTGGCAGTATTCAATGGTCCAATCTGTCCGAGAGCTGCAACGTATTCATTTCCATAGGGATTCATGTAAGTATATGTTATGTCAAAGAGAATAAGGGCCTGTGTTGTGTTGTTTGCGAAATCATAGGAAATGATGGTTTTATTGTCAAAGACATTCTTCAGAATGGAATTCCATTCAGGAGTTGTGATGGTCTGGTGCCCTCCCTGATTTCCATAATAATAGGTTACAGAAGGAAGAGACTGTGGTGGAATGGTTATATTATCAAGTTTAGTGGTCATTGGGATTGCCTGGTTATTTCCAGTGACAGCATGTGAAGAATTAACCTCCTGGAACATTGACCAAGCTCCTACCAGAAGAAGCGTGCCTATAAGCATGAGGGTAAACAGTTTATGAGCCATGTTAATTAGGGGGTAATCATAATTCAATTATATGATTTTTCGTTTTGATGAATCAGATATTATTCAACATTAATTGATCTTGCCTGTATGAATTGGAATAGAAGTGGAGAAATTGAGGATCAGCCAAAGATAAATAGCAATTCCACGATTAACATTCGATCAATATGGCTGAGGATAATGAATTTCATGTTCATCATTACAGGGAGATGTACGAGCGTTCCAGAAACATGTTCGATATGAACGATATAATGAAAAAAGCAGGAATTATCCAGGGAATCAAGGTTGCAGAACTTGGATGTGGCCCGGGAGCTTTCACTATTCCTATTGCAGAATCAGTATCAAAAAATGGAATGGTGTTTGCAGTGGACAGGAACAGTGAAGCGCTGGAGATGCTGCGTGAACGGCTGAAGGAAAAGAATCTTGAGGGAGTTGTAAAAACATTGCAGGAACCAATGGAATCCACGTCAATACAGGATCATTCAGTAGATGTGATTTTTCTAGCAAACGTATTCCACGATATCACGAATCACCAGCTATTTTTCAGGGAGGCAAGAAGAATATTGAAGAAAGGTGGAAAACTAGTGGATCTCGACTGGAAGAAAACTGGTTCAGGATTCGGGCCACCATTCAGCATCAGGCTGAACCCTGATGAGGCCAGGGCCATTTTCGAGAAACATGGATTAACAGTAATACATGAAGAAGATATGCAGAATGATCATTATCTGTTGATTGTAAAGCCTGATAATTCCTAATTTGCAATGTTCAGGAGAAGCCATTGTAAATGTGGTTTTCTTTTCATATTGGGCTTTATTAGTGTATTTCATGGATGTGAAAATGAGTTTTTCCCTCATTTTATAAATTAAATTTCTAGTTTGAAATGAAATTTTTTCTTATTCAAATATCTTCTTTTTTTTAAAATGCAGGAACATTTGTGTATTGAATCCGTAAGCATTAATTTCTCATAAAATCTCATTACAAGAACTGTTAAACAACACTTAAATATTTTTCAAAAATATCCTCTCCATGTTGTTGTACGGTTACATTCCAGCCCTCATAACCTTGGTGTTAATGGCTGCGGGCATGTACCTGGTCTTTAATATTCTTCCATCCATAAGCGGAGCAAGAACGAAACCAAAGGGTTCTCACATATCTCTGAAACCCTCTGATATACTGTATAACCTTTCAAGAGAATCTGCCCCTGTAAAAGGGTCAAGATACACTGAGCCATACGAATCCGGAGAAGTGGCCAGAGGTTCATACAACAATTTTGTCAGGGTTCAGTATTACGTCATAATCCTGCTGTTCATCCTTTTTGACGTGGATATGGCACTACTTCTGCCATGGGCGTTCCAGTTCAAGACACTTGGACTGATTCCATTCATTGAAACTATAATTTTTATCCTTATGCCCATGACCGCAGTTTTCTATGCATTCAGGAAGGGATATATGAGGTGGATTAAATGAAAACAGGGGATACAGGATTCGTTACCACGACACTGGAAACTGCACTGGAGTGGGGAAGGAGCAATTCCATCTGGCCTTTCACTTTTGGATTGGCATGCTGTGCAATTGAAATGATGGCCACTCAGGCTTCAAGATTAGATATTTCCAGATTCGGGAGCGAAGTATTCAGAAATTCTCCAAGGCAGTCAGATCTAATGATTGTCTCTGGAACAGTTACGAAAAAAATGGCTCCAAGGCTCAAGAGACTGTACGATGAGATGCCTTACCCGAAGTACGTCATTGCCATGGGAGTCTGTGTAATACAGGGTGGGCCTTACAATCAGGGTTATTCCGTGGTAATGGGAGTGGACAGGGTGGTGCCGGTGGATGTATACGTGCCAGGGTGCCCACCAACTCCAGAGGCATTAACTCATGGAATCATGCTTTTACAGGAAAAAATAAGGAACAGGGAGGAGAAGTAGATGTCATACGAGGTCAGGGAAGAAGCTGGCAAGGATGGCAGAAAAATACTTCGCATCCCAAAGGAAAATTTACTGGAACTCATGAAAGACCTGAAGGGTCAGGGATATGATCATCTTGCCCTGATAACAGCTGTGGATTACAGGGACAGGATTGAACTGGTATACCATCTTGAGAGATCCAGCACTAATTTTGAGATTTTAACCGTAAAGACAGATGTCAATGACAGCACTGTGGACAGTGTAACTTCCCTCTGGGAAAGTGCCAACTGGGATGAAAGAGAGCAGTATGACATGATGGGACTTGTTTTCAGGGGGCATCCTGATCTCAAGAGAATACTTCTTCCCGAGGGATGGGTGGGATACCCGCTCAGGAAGGATTATGACCTGAGCAAGACACAGTACGTTAACATGGATGATGAGGGAAATGACAGGGTTTCCTTTGATCCTGGAGACGGGTGGTAATCATGGAAAACGGACTGGAGAAAAAATACATAGAGCTCAACATGGGCCCTCAACATCCATCCACCCATGGTGTGCTTAGGCTGAAACTCCTCCTTGACGGGGAGACAGTAAAGCATGTGGAACCCGTTATTGGATATCTTCACAGAAATGCAGAAAAGATATGTGAACTGGATTATTATTGCGATTCTCTGATCTATTTCGACAGGATGGATTATGTGGCCGCCATGAACATGGAGATAGGCTACCTTGAAGCTGCAGAAAAGCTTCTGGCTATTGAGCCAACAGAGAGGGTCAAGTGGATCAGGGTGGTCATGGCAGAGCTGGGCAGAATTGCATCTCACCTGGTCTGGGCTGGCGCATTTGGTCTTGATCTGGGAATGCTCACCCCTTTCTTCTATTTCTTTGAGGAGAGGGAGAAAATACTCAATATATTCACGGAGGTCAGTGGATCCAGGCAGGAAACAAACTATATGAGTATTGGTGGGGTTTACCAGGATTTCAACGACAAGATTATTTACAAAATCAGGGAATTCCTTAAGCAGTTTCCAAAAAAACTGGAAGAGGCTTATTCATTGTTCGTTAAAAATGATATTTTCATCTCAAGAACAAAGGGGATAGGAATCCTTGAACCGGAAGTGGCATTGAGCTATGGAGTGACAGGCCCCATGCTGAGGGCATCCGGTGTTCCATATGATGTAAGGAAAGATGCACCTTACCTGGTTTATGATAAACTCAATTTCGATATTCCCATTTCAAAAGGGAAGGATGTCTTGTCCAGATTCATTGTAAGATTTGAGGAAATGAGGCAGTCCGTTAAAATCGTCCAGCAGGCACTGGACAAGATACCTGACGGCCCGTATTTTAATCCAAAAGCAAAGAAATCACTTATGATAAGACTGAGGGGAGAGGGGGATGTTTACGCCAGAACTGAATCACCAAAGGGTGAATTCGGGGTGCATCTCATAGGGGATGGAACTGTAAAGCCTTACAGGGTGCACGTCAGGAGCCCCTCCTTCAAAAACCTGTCAATTCTGCCATATTTGTCCAGGGATGTCCTGATAGCAGACATGGTTGCAATTTCAGGTTCCATAGACCTTGTTTTCGGAGAGGTTGACAGATGAATCTACTCACAAGAATAGCTGATATATTTGGTTTCCTTGGCCATTTTCCTGCATATGCAATTGCATACATTGTTGAAACACTGATTGTAATAATATTCGGCACAGTGGCCGTTGCTGGAATGGTATATCTCTTCAGGAAATACATGGCCAGGGTACAGATCAGGATCGGCCCAAACAGGGTCGGAAAATTTGGTCTTCTCCAGGTTATGGCAGACGGGCTTAAACTCTTCCAGAAAGAGTCAATCATGCCATCCGGCAGGGATGATCTTGCATATAAGGTCGCACCGGTAATGGTATTTATTGGACTTATGATGGGTTTTGTATTCATACCTTATGGACCACTGGCCTGGTTTGGAAGCCTTACGGTGACACACTCAGATGTCAGTCTTGTCATTCTTTTTGCACTTATTGCCATAATGCCAATTGGAGAAATCCTTTCAGGAATAGCATCTAACAACAAGTATGCCATGCTTGGTGCCCTAAGGGGAGTTGCCAAAGACATATCTTTCGAAGTGCCCATGATGCTGTCCATATTATCAGTGGTGGTGATGGCTTCAGCCAATGTAACAAATCCACTGGATCTAAATGGAATAATACAGGCACAGAGCATACCTTTCATCATACTGGAACCGCTTGGGTTCATTATATTCTTCATATCCATGATTGCAAGGGCATCCCAGTCCCCTTTCGATATGGGGGAGAGCGACAGTGAACTGGTGACCGGAAACACCACTGAATACTCCGGACTTAGATTCGGAATGTTCTATCTGGGCCTGTTTGGAACAATTTTCCTGGGTTCCATGATTGTGAGCATTATGTATCTTGGAGGATACAATGGGCCAGAGGTTGGATACCTTGGATTTGTATGGCTTCTTATCAAAACCATGATCCTTGTGGTTATAACCCTGACAGTTTGGCTTTCCATGCCCAGGGTCAGGATCGACAAATTCGTTAACTTCGGATGGAAGATCCTTCTTCCATTATCATTCATTCAGCTCATAGCTGCTGGATTCTTGACACTAGGAGGCATAGCATGATTGAAGTAAAGGAAATTAAAACTCCAAGAAGGATTCCCTTCTTTGGAATGGTGATGGGAATGGTGACTGTTTTCAAGCATGCTTTCCAGAAACCAGTTACAGTACAGTATCCTGAGAAAAAAGATGACCAGGGAGACAGGTTCAGGTACAGGATATACCTCAGCACTGATGATTGTGTGGGATGCACCCTTTGTGAACAGGTGTGCCCAAATCTTTCCATAACCATGATGACTCATGATAAGGACAATCCCAGGAACAAGAGGAAAATATACCCGTCAGTGAATTTCGGGACATGCACAGTATGCAGGAATTGCGAAGAAATATGCCCTACTGATGCCATTTACCTGAAAGATGTTTTTGAGACTTCCAGAACCAGGAACAGCTTTTTCTACAACCCGGTAGAGCTTGAAAAGGATGAGGGGGATGTCATAAAATGATATTTGAGGTCATTGAAATCGTATTTGGTGCATTCCTCATCGTAATGTCCGCATTGTCAGTAGCACAGAAAGACGTGGTCAGAAGCATCATCTTCCTTTTGCTGTTTCTCTCCATAATGGCTGCAAACTTCATATATCTCGGTGCGACACTCATTGGGGCCATAGAACTTCTCGTATATGTAGGGGCAATATCTGCACTTCTTGTCTTTACAGTCATGATCACAGGAGGTAAGGAATTTGAATAAAATACCAGCCATGGTGGCTTCAGCCGTATTCTTTATTGCCATGGCGCTGTCAGTGATTACATTAAATGGTTCGTACCAGCCAAACCAGCAATCCATTTCAGCCATATCCCAGATGCTGTTCAATGCCTATGTGATACCATTTGAACTTCTGTCTGTGGTGCTTGTTGGAGGAATAATCGGGATGTTTCACACCGCGGAGGATGAAGAATAATGGATCAGTATGTAGTGCAACTTATTGCTTTGGCCCTGTTCAGTATCGGGCTCTATGGCATCATGACTTCCAAGCTTGGCCTGAAGATGTTGATTTCCGTGGAAATTATACTGAATTCAGCCATCCTGAGCCTGGTTTCAGACTCAATTGGAGCTGGTGTTAATCATGTGTCTCCACTGGTAATGTCCCTGTTTGCCATTGCCATTGCTGCAGTTGAATCTGCAGTGGGTATCAGCCTGCTGGTATCTATTTACAGGAAGTTTGGGAAGGTTGACATATCTCTTCTCAGGGAGATCAGGTGGTAATGATGTTAGATTATGCATGGTTCATATTCCTCACGCCAATCATCTTTGCACCCATAAGTGCACTGGCAGGATGGAAAGGAAAAAACATTGCAGGCATTCTTGCATCCATATCCATATTCATCTCCCTGGCACTTTCATTCCTGCTCTTTCTGAGCATCAGGAATCAGTCTGCTGCAATTTACCAGTCCTATAACTGGTTCGCGAACATTAATGCAGGAATATACGTGGATCATCTCGCCATAGTCATGGCACTGATGGTTTCCTTTGTTTCACTGATGATTCACCTGTTTGCCCTATATTATATGAAAGAGGACCCAAGGAAGAATATCTATTTTGGAGAGACTGCCCTTTTCACCGGCGGAATGCTGGGCCTGGTGCTTTCTTCAAACTTACTGGAGTTTTTCACGTTCTGGGAACTGGTGGGAGTATGTTCATACCTTCTGGTTGGATTCTGGTTCTTTAAGCCAAACGCAGCCTCTGCTGCTAAAAAGGCATTCATCGTTACCAGGGTTGGGGATCTTCTGTTCATTATCGGGCTTGCAATTCTCTATTCCTCTTTGAATGCCAGCGGGGTAAATGACCCGTTGAGCATTCCTTATCTCATAACCAATGCCGGTTCAGTTGCAAATGCCATTGGAAGCCAGAACCTGACCATTGTTGCGCTTCTCCTGTTAGGCGGTGCTGCGGGCAAATCTGCGCAATTTCCACTACATGTGTGGATTCCGGATGCCATGGAAGGCCCGACAACGGTCTCAGCACTTATACATGCTGCCACCATGGTTACAGCGGGTGTATACCTGATTGCCAGGGTTCTTCCCATCTATGCCACTTCAATATTTGCCAGCGATACCGTGCTCTTCATTGGCGCATTCACTGCAGTGTTTGCAGGAACCATAGGCATAGCCGTGAATGATCTCAAAAGGATTCTTGCATATTCCACCATAAGCCAGATAGGCTATATGATGGCTGCACTGGGAATGGTCTCAGTGATTGGCCAGAGTGCAGTTGGGCTTTCACTTTACCATCTGGTGGTTCACGCGGTTTTCAAGGCACTTCTTTTCATGGTTGCAGCAGTTGTACTGCTTGTACTGATGGATCTGAGAGATGTCAAGCAGATGGGAGGCCTCTGGAGAAAGATGCCTATTACAATGACGCTTTTCTTCATAGGATCAATCACGCTGGCAGCAATTCCACCTACTGCAGCATTCTTTTCAAAGGACACTATTATAGATGCGTCGTACCAGTATTACCTTGCCAATGGGCAGGGAATACAGTTCCTCCTGCCATGGATTATGCTTCTGCTGGGTGCATTCACCACAGGCCTGTACACCTTCAGGATGTTCTTCCTGGTGGCACTGGGCAAGCCAAGATCAAAACTGGCTGAAGAGGCAAAGGATCCACCACTGATTGTACTTGTTCCACTTATGATCCTGGCAGCATTGTCTCTGGGACTGGGGCTGATCCAGTACAGGTTTTATGATTTCCTTACACCTTCAGCAGAGATCATTTCAGTGCCCACATTGCCTACTTACCTGCCATTGATAATGGTAGGAATTGCCTTTGTAATCATAGCTTCAATCTATGGAACAGGGCTGTGGAAAAAGATGGATCTTTCAAAATCCAGGCTATACAGGCTTGTAAAATCCAAATATTATCTTGATGCAATTTACACCAGGGGAATAGCAGAGAGAGTCATACTCCCTCTTTCCTCAGGATTTTCAAGGACAGAGGACGGTTTTTCCAGATCAGTGGAAAAGACGGGCGGAGGAGCCATGGCCTTCGGGGGCCTCCTGAGGAGGATTCAGTCCGGAGTTGTGGAATATTACTTTGTTTTCCTGGTGATCAGCATAGGCATCATAATGATCCTGCTTGAGATTATGGGGGGAATCTGAAATGTTTATTCTTTACATTTTCATACTTCTGCTGGTAATGGCACTGGTTTCATTCATTGCAAAGAAGAAGGCATACGCCATTGCCACGGTAGAATCAATCATCATTCTGATCCTGACAATTTTATATGCATTTGTAAGATTCTATGGTTATACAGGAGGAATGGTATCCACATTCTCGTATCCCATTGACACGTCCATAGGCTTCTCTTTCTCGGTGGGAATAACTCCCATTTCCATGGTTCTTCTGTTCCTTACAGTGGCAATCATGTCCATGGCCATATTTGTCTCAGGAAGAGAAAGTTATGACAGAAGATTTTACGGTCTAATGATGACTACAGAGGCTGGCCTCTTTGGCCTCCTGATTTCAAGAAATTTCCTTTTCTTCTACGTTTTCTGGGAAGCAGTAATCATACCTGTTTTCATGTTAATTGCCATATTTGGCGGTGAAAAAAAGGAATCTGCATCGCTGAAGTTCTTCGTTTACACACAGATAGGATCTGTATTTCTCCTTCTTTCAATATTGACATTATTCTCCTTCTACAGCAATTCATACCATCATGGATTCACCCTGAACATGGGAAAACTCCTGTCACCAGCCTTCATTAGTGGATACATAACACCGGGCCAGCCATTCTGGACGGATTTCATCCTGTTCGGGTTCTTCATTGCCTTCCTGGTAAAGATGCCCTCTTTCCCGCTTCATTCATGGCTGCCTGATGCATATACAGCCGCCCCTTATCCTGTCACAATCGTTCTTTCAGGTGCGATCTCACTGATGGGTGGATACGGTTTCTATGCAGTCATATTTCCCATTGCATCCCTGGTTGGCTCCACTGTGGCATGGATCATCATCGGGCTTGGAATAATCAGCCTGATCTACTTTGCCATGGTTGCCATGTTCCAGGAGAACATGAAGAAGATGATGGCCTACGCGTCTGCTGCATCCATGGGATTCATCAGCATATCACTGGGTGTGGGAATACTTTCCACCGGTTACAACACATATACTTCCATCTCCGGAGGCATATTCCAGATACTTGCCCATGGTCTCATAATGGGGCTGGTGTTCTCATCACTTTATATAATAAAACTCAACACTGGAAGTGAATCAAATCTCACGGTAAGGGGGTTGTTCAGGGAGATGCCAGTGGTTTCAGCATTCTTCCTGGGTGGGCTTATGGCGTCCCTGGGTCTGCCGGGCCTTGCTGGATTCATATCTGAAGCCTCCATTGTTCTTGCATCCTATGAAACACTGGGTTTGCTCATATTCCTTGTGATATTTGGAATGATTATAACAGCCTCCTATCACGTCTGGGCTGCACAAAAGGCCCTGAATGGACCTTACAACGAGTTTCTGGGGAAGGTAAAAGATGGAAGCAGAGGGGAGATTGCAGCTTTGTCACTGCTGTTCATTCTCATACTATTGTTGGGCATATACCCTTCATTATTCTATCATATGATTTTTGTTTATATCAAGGGAGGAATCTAGATGTTTGGCATACTTTTCACTAATCAGATCCAGGTCATGTACCCCGAAATTTTCCTTGGACTCGTGGCCTTTGGAATGCTGCTCCTGGGAAGGTCTGTAAAAAACCCCAGGGTCTATACAGCCATCACCATGGCTTCACTTTTCATCGCCCTATTCCTATTGTTAACCTTCGACAGCGGAAATGAAACACTTTTCGGTGGTTCATACCTGATCAATAATTTCGGGCTTTATTTTGCCGTTATAATGATTATATCATCACTTTACGTGACATTCTCCGCTGGTGCAACACTTAAGAGCAACCCAGAGTCCTTCTTCTCCATATTTCTACTGGTGAATGTCTCCATGATGGTGGCAGCCTTCAGCAACAACCTCATTTACATTTTCATAGCTTTCGAAGGTGTCAGTATTGGGACTTATATCATGTCTGCCTATGGAAAAACCAGAAGAAACCTTGAAGCTTCAGCCAAATATTTCTTTACAGGAATCATTGCCACAGGTTTCATCCTTTTTGGTTCTTCATTCTATTACCTGTCCACCGGAACTTTCAACCTGCTTTCTGTAAATGTATCCAGGGGGCCTATGCTTGTGGCCCTGATCATGCTATTCGTAGGGTTTGGGTTCAAGCTTGCACTGGTACCGCTCCAGCAGTGGGCAGTGGATGCATATGACGGGACAGCCAACCCTGTATCCGCATTCCTTTCCACGGGAACAAAGGTTCTGGCATTCCTTATCATTCTAAGGGTATTCATAGAGGGATTCAGAAATTTCAGCACTGACGTGTTCTACCTTTTCGTGATCGTCTCCATCATCACCATGACTTATGGAAACATGGCTGCACTCTCTGAGAATAACGTCAAGAGGATGCTGGCATATTCCAGCATAGCACAGGCAGGATATCTTATACTTGTGGTGGCAGCCACTTCAGCATCCACCACCTCAGCCTTTGTGTTTACTGTTGCCATGTTCACGGCTATGTACTATTCCCTGGTCTACATATTCATGAAGGGAGGGGCCTTCCTTTCAGTATCAGCAGTAAGGAAGGATAATGTGGAAATTGATGATATGGCAGGGATTGGTACTATTTCTCCAGCCTTTGCCATATCTTTCTCCATACTGATGCTTTCCCTTGCAGGAATACCACCCACAGCCGGTTTCTTTGCCAAGTACTACCTGTTCCTTGCACTGATTGGAAGCAACCTCTGGTGGCTTGCAGTTATAGGAATACTGAACAGTGCAATCTCCGTTTTCTATTACCTGAAGATTATCGTGGTGATGTTCAGGAAAGACGTTGATGGAAAAGATTTCAACACATCCCGTGCAGTTATTGCTCCACTGGTTTTGGCAGCAGCACTCTCACTTATCCTGTCTCTTTTCATATTCGCATACCCGCAGATTAGTGCAATGGCCACTGGCCTGGGGGTGAGCATATGAACCCTCTGTACGATCTGTATGTGATTGAATCTGCACTGCTTTCAGGTGAGGTGGATGATGCAGTAAAACTCATTGAGAAGAAATGCAATATCTATAAAAATCCTGCTTCAGGCAAGAATGGTGAGAAAATCAGGAAACATGTGAAAGTGATGGAAGCAGTCATGGAATCGCTGAAGAACAGCATAGGAATTGAAGAGTTCATGAAAATCATGAATGACAACTATTCTTATTCTACAGAGGATGGAAATTCAGAGAAATTTATCCAGTCCTTCTCTTACATGGTATTTTATTCCATTGACAGGTACAACATACACTATCCTGCCTATGACGGAAAAAGGTGCGGTGATCTCTGATGCATACCGAAAAACTGCTTGAAATGAAGGATCCCAAGGAAATTTCAGAAGAGCTGCATGAGCTGAAGAAACAGGGAGAGCAGTTCCTATTCTGGGATTCAGTTTCCAGACTGGTTCTGGCCAGGGAGATTCCTTTACTATTGCAAAAAAAGAATACAGGATTTGAGGAAGTAATGTCACATGTTTCTGAGGTTCTCGGGATCAGGGACAGGAAATCCTACGAAGAAGTGGACCAGAGATACAATCTCACAATGTACTGATTTTTTTATTTTTCTGTAACTGTGGACTGCAATCCATTTCTCTTTTTCTCTACCCTACTGGACACAACTATTCCTGCAAAATAAAGGATTATAATCGGGATGGCCAGTAGCATCATGGTTATTCCTGTTACTCCCGGGGAAAATACAAGTCCGAAGACCAAAGCTGCCACCACTGCATATCTCCATCCCAGTTTCCAGGTTTGAGCCTTTACAAGGCCCATGTAGGTCAGTCCAACCATTATGACTGGAGTTTCAAAGGCGAGTCCGAAGGAGAGCACGTAAATCAGAAGGAAGGATATGAAGTAGTTTATGCTCATGGTGGCGTTAGCACCAACACCTATGTCAAAGCTGTAAAGGATATCAAACATCAGTGGAGCAACATATACCAGTGCAATAAGGGAACCTGCGATGAACAGTATTACGGAGGGAACCGTAATCATCCTGAAGAGCTGCTTTTCATTTGCTTTCAATGCAGGCCCCACAAATTTTGAGATCTCAAAGGAAGTAAAAGGGCTGGTAAGTATCAGTGCCAGGAACATAACGGAGTAGAAGTCTGCCACCACACCATCTGTGGGCTTTATGGCCAGCAGAGTGAATTTGTTTCCGATGGTATGTACCTCCATTATGGTAAGGAACTGGGCCCCCACATTCTGGTATGGATCAGGATATAATATCCAGAAAGTAGTTCCAAAAGCGGTAATGGTCCGTACATCGGCCATTAGAAAAATACAAAAAAGAACAATGATTGGAATCGCTATTCTGGTAACTGTTTTTCGTAAATCGTCGATATTGTCAAAAATGATCTTAAGGAGGCCATCCTCCATCAATTACCACTTTTAAGCTTCTCTGAGAGTTCCCTCTTAATATCACCTATGGGTCTGTTATCAGTGGATATACCATAGTTTCTGGCAAGTTCCATTGTCTGCTCATCTGCCTTGCTGGCTGTTCCAGCTGAATTTAAATCGGGGTTGAATGCTTTTTTGATTTCATCCTGGATTTCAACCTGTCCCTTTTTGAATTCCCCTGTAGCTCTTCCAAGGTTTCTGGCAAAATCTGGAATCTTCTTGGCACTACCAAAAAAAACCAGTACAACGGCACCAACTATTACCCACTCCCATATGCTGTCGATTGCCATGAGTGTAGATATAAAAAGATTATTTAAGGTTTTAACCTTAATATTTCGCTTTTGAAATTGCGTGGATTAAGTAAGGCTGACGCCCTGTCCCTTCTCACCAGACTGTTCTACGACCACTGCTGTTCCATATGCAACGATCTCAGTCATTATCTGGCCCATGTCGGAAGTATCGAATCTTACATCCAATACTGCATTGGCCCCTACGTTGACAGCTTCCTGCCTAAGCCTGTCCAGTGCAATTTTCCTGGCATCGTTCAGTAGTGTGACATATTCTTTTATTTCTCCGCCCTTTAGACTCCTGAGGCCAGCCATTACGTTACCACCAACGCCCCTGCTTCTCACAGTAAGTCCCCAGATGGTTCCAAAAACCTTTGTTATCCTGTAGCCAGAAATATAATTGGTGGAGACCAGAATGATTTTTTCGTTCTCCATGTTTAGTATATATATAAAAAATATAAATACATTGCTAATTTAAATTAATCACACGATTTCAAGGGGAAACTTGTCCACAAGACCCATGTCGTATGCCCTTCCGTAATATTTTTCAAGGGCTTTTCTTCCCTTTTCACCAAAATCAACAGAAAGATCATTCACGTACATCCTGATAAACTTTGTTTCAAGCTCAAGATCGGAATACCTGGCATACTTCATGGCATATCTGGCTGCTTCCTCCACGTGATTCATGGCGTATTTAATGGAATTCTCAAAATCCTTGATATAAGTGGCAATTACCTCTTTTCCCAAAGATTTCCTGATGGCATTGAATCCCAGCGGGAGTGGAAGATCACCGGCAAATTCTTTCCATTTCTGGTAAAGATCAACTATCTTGATGAGCCCTTTTTCCTGGAAGGTAAGCTGCTCATCATGAATAACTATGCCTGCGTCGATAAGCCCATTCTTGACCTGGTCTGGAATGGTATCAAATCTCATGGCCTTGAGGTTTGCATCTTTTTTTACAAACATCCTGTAAAGAAGTTCTGAGGATGTTCCCGGGCCAGGGCTACCAATCACGGCATTGGATGATGTATCCACTTCACTTCTGGCCACAACCATTGGGCCATAGGCAAGGCCAAAGCTTGCACCTGATCTGGTCAGTGCATAGGTATCATGGATAATGGAGTAAGCACTGGCGGAAATTGCAGAAACATCATACATCCCGGTTCTTGCTTCATAATTCAATGTCTCAATGTCCTTGATCACCTGTTCATATTCCATGGAAGTGTCAACTTTTCCAGAAACCATTGCATAAAACATGAATGCGTCATCAGGGTCTGGTGTGTGTGCTACAGTCAACTTCATGTTTCAGTATTGCTTCATTCATAAAACATATTTCCAATATTCGGATTTTTCAATTCTGATTTTATGCTTCTCACTTCAAAATAATTTAATAGACGCTTAACATGGCTACATTCCGTGATCCAATGGCAAAAATTCTCATAGCTCTTGGTGGTAATGCACTATTACAGAATGGCGATGAAAGAACATATGAACAACAGCGTGACAGGGCTTATTCTGCGTTGAACCTGATGAAGGATATTCTTGGAAAAGAAGATGTGGTCATAACCCATGGAAATGGTCCACAGGTTGGAGACATCATGTCAAGAAACCAGCAGAATGACGGGTTACCCCCAGCAATGCCAGTTCATGCCAGCGGTGCCATGTCCCAGGGTCTGATTGGGGAGATGCTTCTGGAATCCTACGACAGGGTCAGGACTGAATCAGGCATTGGAAAACTTGCTTCTGTGATTATTACAAGAACAGTGGTGGATCCTGGCGATCCAGCTTTTAAGAATCCTTCAAAACCCGTGGGAAAATCATTTTCAGCTGAAGAGGCGAAATTATTGGTTAAAGAGAAGGGATGGAAGATGTCAGAGACAGAAAGGGGATGGAGAAGGGTTGTGCCATCACCATTTCCCATGGATATCCTGGAGAAGGACATAGTCCAGAATACCCTGATCAGCGGGTTTCTTCCAATCTGTACCGGGGGAGGCGGAATTCCCGTATCCAAAAATGGAAACTCCTTCAATGGAGTTGATGCAGTAATCGACAAGGATCTGGCTTCTGCAGTTCTGGCTTACCTTCTGGAAATGGATCAACTGGTGATTCTTACTGACGTAAACAATGTTTTCATCAACTATGGAAAAGCAGACCAGAAAGCCCTTGGTTCCATCACAGTTTCCGAGGCAAGGAAATATTATGACCAGGGGCAGTTTGGAAAAGGAAGCATGGGGCCAAAGGTCAGGGCTGCCATAACATTCCTGGAACATGGCGGTAAATCTGCTATGATTGGGAACCTCTCAGAAGCTCTGAAAGTGGTAAAGGGAGAATCCGGGACTATAATTACAGCTGAATAATCAAAGTGAGCTGTATTTTCCACCATTCTCCTTAATTTTATTCATTGTTTTCATCTGTTTTAGAACTTTTTCCAAAGTAAGATCATCAATCTTCATCATATAATGCTCATTGAGCATCTCTCTAATCTTATCTACGCCTGCTGAATTAAACTTGAGTTTTCCAGCAAGATTTGTAACATCTTCATAAACGTTCCAGGGAAAGATAAACCATGTCCAGTGGGCCTCGTCCACTTTTTCGCCGTAGTAGTCAGGTTCATAGGTTGAGTGGGTGATGTGAAGCATGGTGGCAGTTTTCAGTTCAGCAGGCTTCTGGCTCAAAGCATAATCATAGGCCAGCTTCATGCTCTGTCCCGTGTCAGTTATGTCGTCAACCACTATGACTTTCTTTCCCTCCACAGGTACGCTGAGTCCATATTTCAGCACTGCTTTTCCGTCCACGGTGGCTGTCAGTCCCCAGTGTTCTGTCTTAATTGCATAGAGATCCTTTATGAGATTCATGTCTGAAAGAATCCTGGCTGGAACAAGTCCTCCCCTGGAGAGACCTATGATAACATCAGGCTGGAAATCTGCCAGCATCTTTTTGTTTATGGTTTCGCACCATTTCTCTATTTCTGCCCAAGAGACTAGTTTTGCCCTGAAATCCATTTCAATCTTCTGGAAATATGCCCAAGCTTAATTTATTTTCCTCTGGAAATTCTTGAAATCTATGGCAAAATAAATATATCGTTGAATCCTACACTTTTAAAGCTCCGATGGTGTAGTCCGGCCAAGCATATCGGCCTTTCGAGCCGACGACCCGGGTCCGAATCCCGGTCGGAGCACTTAAGTGAAAGTTCAGTGTTTTACGGGTTCTGTTGTTGATTTAATAATGGAATAAATTTTCTTAATTTTGTACAGAATGCGTTTAAAATTCTGAATATTTCGAAATTTATGTGTAATTTATTCAGTGGAGCATGGTGATAACTCATTCTAAATGGACGATCTAAAAGATTCTCCATACATGTTCCAGTCAGGTCTTTCATGGTTCATTCGAGAATGAACTTCTTCACCTCTTTTGAAAATTTTTCAGGCTCTTCAAAATGAGGAAAATGCCCACTGTTTTCGAATATTGAAAATTTAGTATCCGGCCTGTTCCGCAAATAAGAATATATCTGGTCTTCGCCCATGACATAATCATATTTTCCTTTGATAATCATAGCACTTTGTGATGGGAAATTATGAGCATTCTCTAAAAGGCTATTGAACATTGCCCCTTCTTCCACCAGTTTTCTCTGATGCACCATTGCCCTCTTCCATAGATCTTTTTCAAATGGAGAAGATTCAACCAACTTGTTAAAATAATGTGGATCCAGGGCATGAACGTATAGATTGTCAGCTTGAGATCCCAATTCTCCCATGAGTTCACCAAAATCACTAAAAAGTGATTTTACTTCAATATCCATGGAGGAAAATGCCAGCTCCAGGCATTTTGTTGATTTTTCAGTCTTTCCGATTATAGCAAATTCAATGGCCATCCCTTTCAATATTGATCTCATGGAGAGCCCAAAATCAAAACCGGCATTCTCGAAAATCATTTTATTTACCTTGTCAGGGTAGGATGTGGCGTACAAAAATGCCAGATGCCCTCCAAAGGAATGACCTAAAACAGACCATTTTGAAATCCCTTTTTCTTTCCTGATATCTTCAATATCATTGATCAGGTCAGATAATTTCAAACTATGTTTTTCATCTATGGCGGCAGAACGCAACACGCCCCTTTGATCAAACGAAATGAGCCTTAATTGGTCTGACAGTAGATTTTTTTGATGTAATGTAAAGTCATAGGATCCTGTTCCGGGGCCACCATGAATATATAGCAATGGAGGGAATTCCTTATTTCCATATTCTTCAACAAAGAGGCTGTTCATAAGTGCTACCATTTAGATTCTTATATCAATCATTAATAATAAAACTGCGTTTTTCAACAACCTATAATGAAAAAGGTGACAGGATAAAATGGTCTTTTTCAAAGTTCATTGAAGTAGTTGGAAGCAACTGGTAATCAGGAGGGAGATGTTTCAAACCACAGGAACACCACTTCTAAATTGTAGTATGAAAATGAATGGAAGGTTGGCATTGTGGAAAAACTGGCAACCTTTAAATCCACCCCTCTCTTTCATTGCCCCTGGCCCATGGAAAAACCAGGTTTGCCGTCAAACAGGAACAATCCTTCCGTTTTGATTGGAGGATAACCGGATAATACCAGTCGGGAAAAAAGGGCCAGCACATTTTCATTGCTTACTTCATTTTCCCCTGTTGAAGACTGGAAACGGCATCTCCAGTGATCCACACAGAATGTCTCAGGCATTCCCCCCGGGTATACTTTAGTCCCCCTGTTTGTGATCATTACAAGTTTGAATTCCGGAGAGGATAATTCCTCCAAACTTTTTCCAAGGGTATTGGGATCGCCCTCCCAGTCCAGGAATACATCTACGCCCACCAGTTGTTTTACTGGTTTTGATTTCTTCTCCAGCTTTATTTCAATGGGCTTTAACTGGCCCTTATATTGAACGGGATTCAACTTTACTGGCTTTTTTCCGAGCCTCTGTATGACTGCATCTGCAAATTCCTTCGTTCCGACCTTCTCCGTGGAAACCTTTGAATCATACACATCATAGGTGTGTATACCGTCCTCAATGGTTTTAAGCCATGCATTATGCACTTTTTCTGCAATATCTGCCTGGCCGATGTGAACCAGCATCTGTACAGCAGAGAGTAACAGCCCTGACGGGTTTGCCATGTTCTGGCCTGCCCTTCTCGGGGCAGATCCGTGTATGGCCTCAAACATTGCTATATTATCGCCTACGTTGGCACTTCCCACCAGGCCCACTGAGCCCGAAATCTGGGCAGCCACATCGGAAAGTATATCTCCATAAAGATTCGGGAGCACAATAACATCAAAGTCCTGGGGCCTGTCAGCCATTTTTGCTGCACCAATGTCCACAATCCAGTGTTCTGCCTGGATATCCGTATACTCCTTTGAGATCTTATCAAAAATTTTGTGGAAAATTCCGTCCGTCATCTTCATTATGTTATCCTTCGTGAAGCAGGTGACCTTACTTCTTCCATATCTTCTTGCGTACTCGAACGCATACCTTATGACCCTTTCAGAACCCGGTTCGGATATGAGTTTTAGGCACTGGTAAACATCAGCAGTCTGTCTGTGTTCTATCCCGCCATACAGATCCTCTTCATTTTCCCTTACAATCACCACATCCATACCTGGGTGTTTTGTAGCCACATACGGGTCATATGATGTACACTGGCGAATATTTGCAAACAGGCCCAGTGTTTTTCTCACTGTCACGTTGAGGCTCTTGAAACCACCTCCCTGGGGAGTCGTTATGGGTGCTTTGAGAAACACCTTAGTCCTTCTCAGTGATTCCCATGCTGAAGGTTCAATGCCTGATGATATCCCTTTATTGTAAACAGATTCTCCTATCTGTATCGTTTCAATGTTGAGTCTTGCACCTGCTGCCCTGATTATGCGGAGAGTTGCCTCCATTATTTCAGGCCCTATTCCATCTCCGTAGGCCACCGTTATAGGTATTCCTTCTTTTATCGTGTTTCTGTATTCATTTAAATTCTTATTAATTTCATTGGATGGGTTTTCCTCGTTAATCATCTTGTTTCAATTCACAGTATGTGTAATTATATTTCAATTTATTTGACTCAATCACATGTCTTGGAAATACGTGGTCGATCTGGCAATATTTGGAATAGAAAATTACTGATAAATACCGTCAAAGTCAATCAATATGACTCAACGCTGACTCTATCAATATTAGAAAAATGATTCACATTTCTTGTAAGTATTGGTTCTCCATTAACTCTGCATATTCCAGCTATCATTGTCTGTTAATCTTCTTCTGATACGGGATCAAACCTCTCCCTGCTCAGTTTCCTGGACTCTTTTAGTCCCTCAAGTATCTGATGAGCCTCCTCTGATGTAAGTATTCCTCTAAGGTCCAGAAGAGACACCTTGTTGGTCAGTCTGATGATTAAGTCAGTAAAGCTTTCATTTTTGCCTTTCATTTTCTTCAATCTGGAATATGCTTCATCAGAAATTGAAATGTTTTTGCTTCCCATTGAATCATACACATATGTGTGAGTAATAAATCAACCTCATTGTTTCACTAAGATTAATGATCAAAACCGATGACCATTTTTTCTGAGAAATCTGACCACATTCATCCAGACATTGAAACTTAATGCGGCTCAGTTCTTCAGGGAATTCACAGTAATTTTGTTCATCCCGATATGATTCTCAGGCCAAACCCAGCTATTTCAATCTCTTTTTCTTTAAATTCGCTGTCAAATGTTACAAAATCACTGGCATTAAGTATTGCACTGGCAGACAGATGCAAAATATCCAGTGTTCGCATTCTGATTTTGGTCGCGATCTCAGATGCATTGTTGAAAATTGTATTCATATCTACTTCAGGAACTTCCAGATTGATTTCGGGCAAATAATCCACAAAAGCTTCGATCTCGTCTACTTCAAAATTTGTTGTTCTGGAAAATACTGATCTCAATTCCAGGAGTGCAATTGGAGATGTAATTGTTCTTTCACTTTTATCCAGAACCTTCAAAGCTCTGGAATGATTCACGTCTTTTTCATTCAAATACGCGATTATTACATTTGTATCAATGTAATTCATATCACTCCCTGTCCTTGATGGAAATTTCGGATAAATCCTGGGGCATCACCGGGAGACCTTCTTTTTTCCATTTTTTAATTATGAGTTCACTTCTTTCTTTTCTTTCTATAGTCTTTTTAGTGTTTTGTGTGCCATTCTGCATAATCCACCTCAATGCATCAGTCTTGTTTTTAGCAATTTTGTACTTTATGAGTTTTTCAATCAGATCAGCCATGTAATCATCTATTCGAATAGCGATAACATTTGTTCGCATATGATTACATGTGATTACAATACTTATATTCTTTTCTTTATTCTCATGATGTGAATGGTTTCTGGTGTTCAGTATACACTGAAATGAACATGCTTGATTGACACTACCGATTGTGTATGTTTTGATTGGTTTTGGATAAACGGTTTATAGCCTTGATAAGGATCAGTTCATTATGTATTCATTGACAGGGATTTGAATTACGAAATGAATTATGAAGCATGATAAATTTTCAGGTTGAGATGATCATCAGTATAAATTGCAATATTGATCCTTGTAGCATCCTGACGCTTCACTCATGACTACTTATGAATCTTTCTATGTTTTCAAGAACCATTCTTCATTCAATTTTGTAATCTTCCACGTTTACATTGAATGGATGTATGTTATAAAAGTAAATTGTTGATAGAAGTGGTCCATTATTTGATCATGTTACTCTAAAAGCACAAATTAACTGGTTGGATGCATTTGAAACTTAGAATTGATGATTATTGGGTACTTAGAAATAACTGTTGAACATAAAGTATTATACTTATGTCTCAACAAAAATTCACAGACAGGAAAAACAGGTTAAAAATTCTTGAAAATGCTTATTCAAATGAGGGTTCTTCACTTTTTATCATTTATGGAAGGAAACGAGTGAAAAAGATTGAGCTTATTAACAGAATTATTGATAAGAGGGGAGTTTATTTTCCTGCAAGAAAGGCGGTGGGATCCAGTTGAAGCCTGATAATGGTAATTCTACAGGTTTTCTATCCCCTTCCCGGGAAATCGACAATATAATCAAAGCTTCAGATGACTGGCGTGGCAGAAGATTGTCAGAATTGAGAGCCATAATTTTGAAAACAGATCTGGAGATAATTGAGGAGGTCAAGTGGAAGAAACCAAGCAGGCCGGAGGGTGTTCCTGTCTGGTCTCATAATGGGATAGTGTGCGTTGCTGATATTCTTAAGAACGCAGTCAGGCTGACTTTCCCACAGGGGGCAAAGGTACAGGATCCCGGGGGCATCTTTAACACCAGACTGGACAGCAGGACAGTACGGGCAATTGACTTTAATGAAAGTGATGCCATTGATGGATCAGCCCTGGCATCTGTCATCTTAGGGGCCATAGAAATAAACTCAGCCAAATCTAAGAATAAAAATAAGTGAAAATACCATAACTGGTTACATTTTGAATTAATATTGCCTGTTTACAACATTCTTATGGGTATGAGAATCAGAAAAAATCACAGTATCCTTCTACCGATATTATTGAAAAAAGCTGTTACGAGACTTATTTATATGATTGAAGAATCTCCCCAATGGGAGAAGTGAGGAGGTTGAACGATGAGCCACCTGGAAATGGAGTTTTGCTATCCAGAAATATTAAGAACTCGTTCTGCCGGATACTTCTATCTTGAAATTCCGCACAGAATTGTTGCTGAAGAAGATCAAGTTGCCAATAAGATGGTGCCAGGGGCGTTATTTATTTTAAAACCTGCAGGTGAGAACCATTAGTTTATGGAAAACACATAAGCACGACCTTTCTGACACAGAACTTCTTAAAAAAATAGAGGTAATGCCCTCAGAGGAAAGACTCAGGGCAGAGGATCGACTTCACGTATTGCTTCATAAGGAGAAGCATACCTTTGCATCGAGATTTGAGCTTTTCCTGATGCTTCTTGGACCAGGGATCCTGGTAATGGTTGCCGATAACGACGCTGGTGGTGTCATAACATATGCGCAAACAGGATCGATTTTCGGTATTGGTTTCTTCATCCCTTTCATGATTTTGATGCTGCCAGTTGCTTATTTCGTTCAGGAAATGACAGTAAGACTCGGTGCAGTGACACACCGTGGACATGCCGAAATGATCTGGAAACGGTATGGAAGGTTTTGGGGTTCCTTCTCGCTTGGTGACCTGGTTATCGCAAACTTCCTGACATTCATAACAGAGTTCATAGGAATAACGGTAGGATTGTCTATCTTTGGGGTTCCGCCTGTTATATCGGCTATTGTGTTCGTTGCCTTGGTTATTTCAATCCAGCTGTTTTTAAGATATTACAGCTGGGAGAGAGTTTCTCTACTGATAGCGTCATTCAATTTAATCTTCATTCCACTTCTTCTTTATCTTCCCAGTCCCAACTGGTCTCTGGTTTCCAGCAGTTTCATAAACTGGAGGATAAACGGTGGAGTCGGATCACTTTTCATATATGTTATTCTGGCAAACCTCGGTACAACCATTGCACCATGGATGCTTTTCTTCCAGCAATCTTCAGTTGTTGATAAAGGACTGACCAAGAGCGACATCAGGAGAGGGCAGATAGACACATTCATTGGTTCTGTAATTATGGTCACCGTCGCTATTTGTATTATTATTCTTACGGGAATGACTGTATACGGTTCAGACACAGGCGGTACTATTGGCGTCACTAGAATCCTTCAGATTTTTGCCTCCAAAGTTGGTGTTTTTCCCATGGAGCTTTTTGCCGTGGGACTCGTGGAGGCTGGATTTATTGCTGCCATTGCCATATCAGCGAGCACATCGTGGGCTGTAAGTGAAGCTTTTGGATGGAAGGGAAGCATAAACTTACCAGTAAGGGACAGAAAATCACTCAAGTTTTATATTCCAAGTTTTACTGCTTTGATATCTGCAGCAGCTATAACATTGATACCCGGTGCTCCGTTGGGATACCTGAACCTTACAGTACAGGTGATTGCAACAATATTCATGCCTGCCGCGATGCTGTTTCTTCTGATGCTTTTGAATGATAAGGAAATTATGGGTGATCATGTCAACAAAAAGTGGCAAAATGCCGTGGGATTTGGAATAATAGCCTTTCTGATAGTGATGAATGCCTTTTATGGAATATCCGTTGCACTTCCTGCAGTATTTAACCATCTCATATCGTTATTATAGGGGGGAACAAGTTGTCAAAGCATCATTCAGAAAAGAAAGGAAACGAACAAAATCTTCCTGATTTTGAGCATTTCTTAAGCAGGGAGGAGATTGAGATCCATGATAAAGTACACGTAACCAAAGTATCCTTCAGCAGGAGAACAAAGATTGCATTCTGGTTCCTCAGGATTTACATAGCGATGATGATAATACTGGTGATTGTGGGGTTCACTCGCGTATAATTCTTTTTGCCTTATCAAATTCCATTCCTGATGCGTATATAAATCGGGAAAATCATAATTGGCGACAATCAACATACAATTTTGTTTAAAGTCTTTGATTTATACTCAAAAAATCGCTTAAAGTTATGAAAAGTATTTATCTATTGTTGAAGCAAAGAACAAAGTTATGACAGCAATCATTCCTTCTGTTTCTCTAAATGTTACGACCAAAGCATGATCAACAATTTTCTTTCTGTCTTTCTTTTCTTTTTCTAACTCTATAGTTCTATCCGGCTTTGAAAGCACAAGTTCACTACCAGCCCAACCTACTCTTCATTCACACATTCTTTGCGTTGCATGGCGTGAACAGAATTATCTGACTTCAGAAGCGAGATTTCCGAACCGGGTTGCTGTAAGATTATTAAGATCTAGTTTGCTCTTGGAAAAATGCAGAACCTCAATTCCAACAAGTCGTCTGTTGCGATCAAGGTCAATAACCACTCGCTTTCGAATTCTGTGGATTCCACTACTTTACCAGATCCAATTTTTATGTATGCTGCATCGACTCGTGGGTCGTAGTCTAGTCGATATCTTTCCGTGGTCAGTATATCTTATAGAGGTAAAAGAGATTTTGGATGAAAATCTGATAGAGTGGACCAAATTAGCGTAAAAATCTTAATCGCAGTAAAAGGATGAGAGTCATACAATTATCCCCATTCTAAAAGTCTCATAGATCATAATAAAGATAGAGAGAATGGATCAGTCGAGATTTGATTAGCTTTAAACGAATGCCTTTAGGTTGAAATCAGTATTCGAAAAATAATAAGCGCGCATATTATATACACGCATATCATACCGCTATTGTAGTATCATGACATGGAATTTCGAACATAGCATAACAACCAAAGCGAGTAAGAAAGCACTGTGGGCCCTTTATAGTAATGTTGAATCTTGGCCAATTTGGGATCAGGGAATCGAAAATATATCACTCGATGGGGAATTCAAGGAAGGTGCAAAAGGAAAAATTGAGCCGGATGGACAGGGAATAATGAGTTATAGAATTGTTTTTGCAGATCCTGATAAAGGGTTCTCTGATGAAACCATAATGGATGATATAGGTGCTTACTTGAAATTCGTTCACACTTTTACAGATCTTTCTGATGGAAAAATTCAACTCACACATCACGTTTCCATTTCCTGCCCAGGAAAGGAAGAGTTCGAAGAGAAATTGGGGACGGGCACATCTTTCGGGATACCCGGCACAATGGAGTCCCTAGCAAGAATGGCCATTTTCCTGGATAAATTTTGCAAGTTCCGTTGAGGGGAGGGGGAACTGTATGACGTCCTCGCGTAAGATATCCACAAGATTCGAGACCCCAGACAAGAGTCCAGGGTTTCTACTTTGGCAGGTAACTAATGTCTGGCAACGAAGAATGAAAAAGGCACTGAGGGAAACAGGATTGACTCACGTTCAATTCGTGCTTCTGGTTTCCACAGTATGGCTGAATAACCATGGAGAGAATGCCACGCAGGTGGCTATTGGAAAATTTTCTCATGTGAATGTGATGATGACATCACAGGTCC